>JADGCS010000155.1 GCA_015228875.1 Deltaproteobacteria bacterium
GAACTCAAACGGGTGATTGAGGAGGATGGACATCTGTGTTTTTGCCCACAGATGTCCATCCTCCTCAATCACCCGTTTGAGTTCTCGAATGCCCACCACATTCGAGAACTCAAACGGGTGATTGAGGAGGATGGACATCTGTGGGCAAAAACACTTTTGCAATTTCTTGTAGATCTAAAAAAGGCTGTGGACGAGGCTGGCGGAGTTTTGTCTGACGAAAAAATAGACGCAGCGACAAAACGTTATCGTGAAATTCTGGATCAAGGCGAAGCAGAATGCCCAAAACCACTACCAAAAGAACCAGGTAAACGCGGACGGGCCAAAAAAGTATTTTCTCGAAACTTGTTGGAGCGCCTGCGAGATTTTGAAGCCGATACTCTGCGTTTTATGAAAGAGGCGATAGTGCCTTTTACCAATAATCAAGGCGAAAATGATTTGCGGATGACCAAGGTTCAACAAAAAATATCAGGGTGTTTTCGTTCAATAGATGGGGCCCGAGTATTCTGCCGTATTAGAGGCTTTCTGTCTACCTGTCGCAAAAATGGTGTGAGTCCCGCCGTGGCACTTAGGGACTTATTTCAGGGGAAATACCCTGCTTTTATGAATTGAGAGAATTTTGAGGACCAGTTATTGGTTTTCTTAATTTAAATCAGGGGTCACCCGCTCCCTATCCCTCTCCCATCAAGGGAGAGGGGACCATCAATTAAATCAGTAAAATAAAAAATTACACATAACACGCTGACCAGTTACAATTAATATTCAATTTATTATCTTTGAGAAATTTTCTTCCGCACAGAAGGTGTCAGGACTGGACATAGGACAATAAACCTGGAAGCGGCAGTTGAAGGTGCCAGGACTGGACATGGGACAATAAACCTAGGTGCCTGTCGGGAAACCCTCGATTTGAACAACAAAAGAGGATTGTCATCGCGAGCGAAGCGTGGCGATCTCCCGGATATCAATTGGTTACGGGAGATTGCTTCGTCGCTAACGCTCCTCGCAATGACGTAAACAGGGGCTTTCCCGACAGACTCTAATTAAAGTGCCACCATACTTTTGGTCCGAAAGTATGGTGGCATTTGATTCTCTGATTGCACCTGATTCCTGATTCGGTTCTGGTTGAGCGGTATACTTCGGAGAATATAAAATAAAATTCACCTCATCCATGAGGGTTCAATGAGGGCAGGGGGGCCTATTCTGTCTGATGAATCACAAGGGGAACCCCTGTGAGTCCGAGATGACGGTCGGTGGACCAACAGTGTTTGATTTTGAATTCGACCATAAGACCAAGTCCCACAGCATCAACGAGGGTCAAACCCTGATCAGAAAACTTTTTGCAAAAATGCGCTCCACGTTGGAGTTCTTTGTTTCCAACTGATTTGATGGTGAGCAGGAGCTGTAAAGACATCAAGGCGTTGGGGGGGTAAAAATCAAAAATAACCAGACTTTCGGCCAATCAAACGCGGCAAATACATTGTTTTTCTCATTGAATGCTTGGGATCGTTTTGTTAGACGTGGCGGGCATCGCGTATCGGGGGTACATGATGATTTTTTTTTCAAATCATCATGAATCAAAAGGAGTGACTATGAGACAATTAATAAAGGCCGCTGAATTTACGGGCGTGATTACCGGGCTTGCGGCAAAGATTGCAGAACATGAAACCGACTACGACAACGTGGCTTTTGTCGGGATTCACACACGCGGGATTCCACTTTCAAACAGGCTTGTTAAAATTTTTCACGGGCAGGGAAAAAATGTGCTTGAGGGGATGTTGGATATCAACCTGTATCGGGACGACCTCTCCGAGACATCCGACAAACCGGTTCTTAAAGAAACCAAAATAGAATTCGATATCAACGGCAAGATCATCTATCTTGTTGACGATGTTTTGTATACAGGCAGAACCATCAGGGCGGCGATGGATGCCATCTTTGATCTGGGAAGACCCAAGGCCGTTCATCTTGTAGTGATGGCAAAAAGAAACGGCAGAGAACTTCCCATCGATACTGATCTGGTTGGTATTAACGTCAAGACACAACCAACCGATAATGTTAAAGTCAAATTTGTAGAGACAGACAACAAGGACGATGTCACGGTTCTCGAAGACGGAGAGTATTGACACGGTATATTAATCACAGGGAAACAAACCAATGAATCTCGACAGAAAAGACATGCTGGGGATTGAGGATCTCTCCAGAAAAGAAATCGAAATTATTTTGGAGACGGCCAACAAATTTGCCGAGGTCACAAACAGGCCCATCAAAAAGGTGCCGACACTCAGGGGCAAGACAGTCATCTGTCTTTTCTTTGAAAATTCCACCAGAACCCGCACGAGCTTTGAAATTGCAGGCAAGAGGCTCTCGGCAGATGTGGTCAATGTCTCCGCGCAGGCAAGCTCTGTCAAGAAGGGCGAGACCCTGCTCGATACCGCAAAAAATCTTCAGGCCATGCACCCCGATATCATTGTCTGCAGACACAGTTCTGCGGGGGCCTGTCATGTCCTGGCACGGTATCTCAAAAACACCTCGATCATCAACGCGGGAGACGGGGCACACGAACACCCGTCGCAGGCATTGCTGGACATGATGACGGTCATGCAGGTCAAGAAAAAAGTCGATGGACTTAAGGTCGCCATTGTGGGGGATATCACACATTCACGGGTGGCAAGGTCCAACATCTACTGTTTTCAAAAAATGGGGGCAAGCGTTGCAGTTGTTGGGCCTCCTTCGATGCTCCCCTGTTCCATCAAAGATATGGGTGTCGATGTCTACTACAACCTTAAAGAAGGCCTTAAAGGCGCCGATATCGTCATGATGTTGCGGATACAGCAGGAGCGGATCTCGCACTCACCCTTTCCAACACTGCGCGAGTATTCCCGTCATTATGGATTAAACAACGAGACCATCAGCACTTTAAAAAAGGATGTTCTCATCATGCACCCGGGTCCCGTTAACCGTGGTGTCGAGATCGACCCCGATATCGCCGATGGTCCTTATTCATTAATTTTAAGTCAGGTGACAAACGGTGTGGCCGTCAGAATGGCCCTGCTTTACCTCTTTAGCGGGGTAAAGACGCTCGATATTTAAAACATGTGATTGCAACATCTTCGCTGCGTGAGAAGATATTTTTAATATCAACTCGAGAGCCGCATCAAGCAGCTATCAGCGATCAGTCATCAGCGCTCAGCTTATTTGTCTGGCTGATAGCTGATAACCAAAGGCTGGCGGCAGTTCGATTCAAGCCATGAAAAAAACACTTATCAAAAACGGAAGACTCATAGACCCTTCTCAGGGGATTGACGGTGCATTTGATCTGCTCATCTCTGGCGATAAAATAGCGCAGGTGGCCCCTCAAGGCCGGACCAGCGCCGCAGATGCAGAGATCATCGATGCAAAAGGCATGGTTGTTTCTCCGGGATTTATCGACATGCACACACATTTGCGTGAACCGGGTTTTGAATATAAAGAGACCATTGCCTCGGGCACAGCAGCTGCGGTCTCAGGCGGGTTCACCAGTGTCTGTTGTATGGCCAATACCGATCCTGTCAACGACAATGCCAGTGTGACCGATTACATCAACAGAAAAGCGCATGATTCGGGTTTCTGCCGTGTGTATCCCATTGGGGCCGTGACCAAGGGGCTTAAGGGCGAGGAACTCGCCTCTATTGCAGAGCTTAAAACCTCGGGCTGTGTGGCCATCTCCGATGACGGCAACACACTGCAGGATGGCAACATGATGAGGCTCGCTTTAAGTTATGCAAAGGGTTTTGACCTTCCGGTCATCACTCATTCCATGGATAAAAGCCTTTCCGAAAATGGTCACATGAACGAGTCCTTCATGTCGACAAAACTTGGTATCAAGGGGATTCCCAATGCGGCAGAGGATATCATGATTGCAAGGGATATCATGCTTGCCGAATTAACCGGTGCCCATGTTCATGTGGCCCATCTTTCAACGCGACAGGGGATCAGACTGGTCAAAGAGGCAAAGCAACGGGGGATTAAGGTCACCTGCGAGGTCACCCCGCATCATTTTACGCTGACGGACGCATCCTTGTCCGATTACAATACCAATTTCAAGATGTCGCCCCCGTTAAGAAGCGCAGATGATGTGCGGGCCATTAAAGAGGCCCTCAGTGAAAAAAACATCTTCGATGCCATTGCAACCGATCACGCCCCGCACGGTATTATCGATAAAGAAATCGAGTTCGACAAGGCGGCCTCCGGTATTATTGGGCTTGAGACGGCGCTCCCCCTGGCCCTTGCTCTGGTGCGCGATGGCGTGCTTGGTCTTGATGAGATGATCAGGCTTTTCACCATGGGCCCTGCTGGCGTACTTGGGCTTTCTGGCGGCACCCTAAAAGAAGGGGCTGCAGCCGACATCACCATTTTTGATCCTGATCACGCCTGGGTCCTTGACCGACGTCGTATTGTTTCAAAAAGCAAAAACTCCCCCTTTATCGACATGCCGCTTAAGGGACGTGCCATCAAAACCATTGTTTCCGGCAAACTGGTGTTTGATGCGATGCGGGGTCAAACGGGTGTCCATTCTTAATCGCAAAGTCAGCGCCCTTGTTTTTTCCGCAGGTATTCATTGTGTGATCTTTATTCTGCTTGTCTTTGTGTGGGTGCGTACAGACAAAGAGGGCAGGTGGTCGGGCGGCAGGGGGCGCGGTGGGTATCAGGTGGCCTATGTTGATCTTGGCAAGATTGGTGTGACAAGTGCAGGCGGTGTGAAGCAGGAGAAAAAAATTACGGAGGCAAAAAAATTATCCCCTTCTGCAGATTCATCTGCTTTTAAGATCAAGCGTCAAATCAAATCAACCACAGGCCGTTCTGAAACCGAAAACAAGATTCAACACCAACAAAAAAAAACCAGGACAGGGTCTGGCACCGGAAACTCAACAACACCAGCCGGAGGAACCGGCCCTGGTCTTGATGCCGATGGTATTATCGCCAAAGAGGCCCCATCTATTTTGGCCAACATCAGAAAAAAAATAATGAGCAGTAAAGATTACCCCCTGACAGCGCGTGAAAACAACCTCACTGGCAGTGTGAGGGTGAGTTTTAAAATAAACAGGGATGGTTTGCTTGAATATGTCACCATACTTTCGGGTTCTGGTCATGATGTCCTGGACAAGGCGGCGCTCAAGACGATCAGGAGGGCTGTGCCTCTGCCGTATTATCCAAAGGCCATCGCGCTGGATCTCGAATACAGGCTTGAATAAAACAGAAAAATGCGGTTGAGTGCAGGAACGCGAAAGCAGGTCGTGAGAAATTCTTACGTTCCTGCGGATACGCCCGACCGCAAAAAAATACAGCCATGGCATTGGAGCGCGCCACTGAGAACTTCCAGCTGATGTATATGTTGTCGGGCTTAGGTCCTCGTCACTCCAGAACTTCTCACGACCTGCTTTCAGCCAACGGTATTTCCTGGGCTTCATTATGCTGATATCCGTTGTCATCCCCACTTTTAATCGTATGGGCATGGTCCTGCGGGCCTTGGATTCCGTGCTCTGCCAGTCGTACAGGGAGATTGAGGTGCTTGTGGTCGATGACGGTTCCACAGACGAGACTGAGCGGTGGGTTAACAGGTGTGCCGACCCGCGGATTAAGTATATTAAGACTCCGAACAGGGGAGTTTCCTCTGCGCGAAACTACGGTGTTGACAGGTCATGTGGCGAGTGGGTTTGTTTTCTGGACTCTGATGACCTCTGGCACCGGCATAAATTAACAGAGCAGGTCAGGCATCACCAGGAAAACCCCGATTCACTTGTCTCACAGACCAATGACATCTGGATCAGAGATTCCAAACGTGTCAACAAGATGAAAAAGCACGCGCAGATCGGCGGGATGATTTTTAAGGAGAGCCTCAGGCGTTGCATGATCACCTGCTCGACGTTGATGATTAAAAAAAAATATTTTGAAGGCCTTGGCCGTTTTGACGAGTCCATGCCCGTGTGTGAGGACTATGACCTGGGGTTAAGGATCGCCCGCACTCACCCCGTGGCATTGATAGACAAGCCGCTGGCCACAAAATTTGGAGGGCATGAGGGACAGTTGTCAAAAAAATTGCCCGTTATGGATGAATACAGGGTTTATGCCCTCAACAAACTCCTTCGGTCTGGTGTGCTGGATGACGAGCAGACCGAGATGGTCCTTTCAGAGATTCAATATAAAAACGCCATAATTAATCAGGGGCGTCGTAAACGAGGGTGCGGTCCCGCACAGGATTCTTGACTGTCAAATCACAAAAAGAAAAGTCGCTTACCTTGTTCTCATAGACGTCTTCGTCATCTTGTTTTAATCAATGAATCGTATATAAGATCGAGCCTGGTTTAATAGCTAGAAATTTCAAAGTCGACAGAGCGCGGGTGCATTTCTCGCATCATTTCTCGCATGACGGAGGAACTCAACCGCGTCTAAGTCAAGTGAGTCACTTGTTTACTTTTACACCAGATCACGGAGGTCTCATGCCAGGTATCGACATTCAAGCAGGCGCGGCTGTTATTCAAAAAGAGCCGCTCGAAGCCAAACTCAATTTATTTGATGAACTCGCAACTCGATTTGACAAGGCCAGTCGCCCTGATTTTGACACACAGATTGACGGGTGGCGCGGCGGGCGCTGTTTTTTTGAGGATGGCAGCGTTAAGCATCAGGTCCCATTGCTTATTGCAGACAAAAGGACCGATAAAAATGACCCGTCACGCACGGTATCAAAGGGCTTTGTTGTCTGGTGGCAGGGCTTATCAAAGGATTTTTTTAAAGAAATGACCCCGGGCAAAAGTAACACGGTCAAACTCAAGGAAGATTCTTTTTTTGCGGACGGCAGGTATTCGACCCTCTATGCCATTGGGAAAAGCCTTGTCTCCTACGCCCTTAATAACGACGGGACGCTCGTTCAAAACGAGTTTCGCACCGATGGCGCATACACGTATGTGCGTTACGATGATAACGCAGGTGGTGAGGCGTACTGTTATTTTTAAGTCTTGCAACGGATACCCGTCATGATTTTTTAACATTTTCTTGATTTGTGCGGGGGCAGGGCCTAAATTCCCATGTCATGTACAAACGCGCCGATCAAAGAAAACACAATCAAATTCGTCACACCGTCATCACCAAGGATTACATCAAACACCCGGAGGGTTCTGTTCTCATCACCATGGGAGACACAAAGGTCATCTGCAACGCCAGCGTCGAAGAAAAAGTCCCTCCTTTTTTAAAGGGCTCTGGTCGCGGTTGGGTGACTGCGGAGTATGGGATGCTGCCGCGTTCCACCGATTCGCGCATGGACCGAGAGGCTAAAAAGGGAAAACAATCCGGCCGCACGATGGAAATATCGCGGTTGATCGGGCGGGCACTCAGGGCCAGTGTCGAGCTGGGTCATCTTTGCGAGAGGCAAATACTCATC
>JADGCS010000156.1 GCA_015228875.1 Deltaproteobacteria bacterium
AAGCTATTTGTTCACTGGCAGATGAATATTAAGCCGTCGATTGGATAATGGGAGCCGGATGAGCTGAGAGGTTCAAGTCCGGTTCTGAGAGAGCCCGTGGGGGAGGTTCCCGCGGGCCACTCACCTATTTTTTGAATCCATAGCGACGGTTGAGTTCGAAAATGGTGCGCAGGTAGACGTAGGTTTTACCCGTGCCGGTTTCCATCTCGATAGAAAAGTTTTTGCCATGGAGTTGCGAGACGATGGGCAGGCGATGTGTTTCTTGAATATTCTGGACATTCTTGAGCAGGGCCTCTTCACTCAAGACAAGATTGTTAGCGACACACGATACCGCAACCTCTGTTTGACTTAAAAGTCCGGTATCCACTGTGGCAGAAAAGTTAAGGGTGACACCGTCCTCTTGCAATGGCTGTCCCTCAAACACATCGACAATGGCCGAGACGGCATCGAGTTGAAACTGCTGGTTGGCATCAAATCGTATTTTCATAGTTACTCACACGGTACGAAATTCAATTTTTTTGGACTTCATAATCTGGACAGCGTTGGTTTTGAGCTGATCATTTTGGGGAAATCCCGCATCCAGACAAACCACACGTGCGGGCTGGAGGTTTGCCATTTCTTTGATAGCGTCTTTGGTCAAATTTTTATCAAGACAGATGAGGAGTGTGTTGTCTTCGACCGAGTAGACCTGCTTACCCGCCAGTTTAAGTTCTTTAACCTTGGAGGTGAGAGAAAAGCCAGATTTGAGCAGGAGTTCGTAAAAAATATCGGCTGGCTTGGCCTTGGGGTCGATGTGTTCGACAAACAGATCGAGGGTACTGGCGATTTTTTTGGGGTCCTTTGAGATTTTGTCGCCGTCCCAGATTTTAAAATTGGATGGGGTGAGTTTAAAGACCTTAAAGCCACGATTCTGATGTTTGCTACCATCCAAATCGAGTTTACCCGCGTCTTCGTCGTTTAATTTTTTGATAACGCGACGGACGCGTTCTTTGGTTATGTCGGCGATGGATTTAAAACCTGCCTTGTAAGCCTCGGACTTTTCATCACAGGGTTCGGGGAGTTGGACAAGGATGAATTTGCGGTTGCCGCTGTCTTGTTTGTTGAGATCAAGGACGGCGTGGGCGGTGGTGCCGGAGCCTGCAAAGAAATCTAGGATCATATCAGATGGCAACTCCTTGTGTGTGGGGGGGGATACGAGCTGGAGCATACGCTGGACTAATCGTGTTGGCTTTGGATTATCGAATAAGCCAGCGAGTTCAAGAACTTTTAATTCACTATTTGCCTCATGGTTGTGACCAGCCTCACTATAGGGCCAAATAGTAACTGGGGTTACGCCTGCTTTCACTTCGCTTAGAAAAGATTTACGCGATGGGGCTGAATCCCCATTACTGCCAAACCAAATTTCATTATTGATCTCAAGTTCTAGAAGCGTCTCCTTTGAAAATCTTGGAAAAGTACCAGATGGTGGCCGCCAAGTTAAACCGTTTCTAAATGTATATGTAAAATCTGTCATATTACCACTTTTTGCATGAAGCGGTGTAGCCTTCCATGGTCCTTTAGTATGATTATCAGGATTTGAATAGGCGGACTCTTGCTCTTTGCTTCTTGGAAGAAGATTTAGCTTAAATAAGTCTTTGCGCTTGGTATAAACAAGAATGTGATCATGATTATCAGAAAAGAACGTAGCATCATTGCTTCGTGTGTACTTCTTTTCCCACACCACATTTGCTACAAAACTCTCCGCACCAAAAACCTCATCACAAACCTTCCGCAAATTACTCACCTCATGATCATCAATACTAATAAAAATCACCCCATCATCCCTGAGCAAATTGCGAGCCAGAAACAACCTCGGATACATCATATTGAGCCACTTGGAATGAAACCGCCCATCGGTGTCCGTGTTGTTAGAAAACTTACGCCCCTCGGCGTCGATCTGGCCAGTGTAGCGCAGGTACGTCTCAAGCGTCTCGGTGTAGTTGTCGGGATAAATAAAATCGTTGCCCGTGTTGTACGGTGGGTCAATGTAGATCATCTTGATCTTGTTGTGATACGATTTTTGCAGGAGCTTGAGCACTTCGAGATTATCACCCTCAATGATGAGATTTTCTGATACATCAAAATTGACTGATTCTTTGGGGGTCGGCTTTAAAGTCGCCGTGCTTGGTTTTTGAATCGTCTTAAAACACTCGGCCTTACCGGGCCAGTTGAGGCTGTAGCGTTCCTTGCCGATGTCCACCAGCTCACCGAGCGTGAGCTTGAGGCGATCAAAGTCAATCTTGCCACCCTCGGTAAAAATTTCGGGGAAGAGGCTTTTAAGCTTTTGCTGTTGCTCGTCTGTTATGCTCGCGGATTCGAGGGACAGTTTTTTGGGTTCGTTGCTCATAAAATTACTCCGTCTCCGTTAGTCTAAAATTGAGCTGATTAAACTAAATCATGTTTTTTACAACCTTTACAACCTGTTGTTATTAATTATTTTTTATCTGTATTAAGCTAAATATTAGTCTAAAACTTAAATTGTTAATCTAAATCGTTCGGTCGAATTAATACCCAAACTGCACCTTTACCATGTTTTCCAAGGTTTTTGATAAATCCATTTTTTGCCATTTTTTGGGTTACATTTCTAACTTTATGGCGTCGTTGTTGTTCATTAAGCCGGTCAGATAATTTATTGAGTAACAGGTCTCGTAATTCCTCAGGTGTTGCCTTCATGTGCTGCTTTAAAAATGAGAGGATTAAATCCTCGTAATACTTATCATCAAAAGCCTTTTGTTTTGTATATTGAACCTTGCTATCTGAAACTTGAGCAATTTTTTCAGAAATGAAAAAATTTGGTTTTCGACCTTCGATGAGTTTTTTACTTTTTAAGAGCTTGATTTGCTCAATTGAAAGCGGTTTTCTTTTTTGTACCCTATCTAATGCTAAAACTATTTTCAAATCCAGGTCTGTCTTTTCAATGAGAATATTTGTAAATTTTTTGTCCAGAATTTTACCATAAACTGTAATAGAAACTCGATCCGGCTGAATATCCCATTCTGGCAAGGGAAAAAATCGACGCCTCTGCACCTCACTCATGCGTGCAATGCCACTACCAAGCTTATCAATCATTTTCAGTGTATGCATGGCCGTACAAAGCCAAGGATTACGATAACTATTTGGCACATGATTTGGATCCAATATAAATGATTCTACATCTCCGGAAAAAAAATTCCCTACATTAGTAAAAACAATACGATCAGAATATTCTTTGACCACAATGCGGCCATTCATTTCATAATTTTGATGAACAATAGCATTATTTAAAGCCTCTCGAAGAACCCAGTCATCATATTGCTGGATCTCAGTTGGGAATAATGTGTTTGGCGGAAGATACCTGTGCTTTAAGTTGCGAATTTTTTGAAAAATCCTTTCTACACTGACAAGGTAGGGCGGCCCGAAATGTTCGTAATCTCTTTTGTTTCCTGAATCATCGTAAAGAACCCATGTCAGTTGGGGATCAGCAGGATTTAGAAAGTAAGCAGACTCTGGCATGCCCAATAAAAGTAACGCTGATCTTGTTACTTTGCCGTTCGGAGTTATGATGCAAGTTTTTTTAAGAAAAGTTTCATCCGTACACTGCGAAATCATTTTTGCTAATTCGCCACTTTCTTCATGCCTTGCTTTATCAATAAAGTTTTTACGTGCTAGTTGAATTGCGCCCTTGTCTAGATGTTCAACCCTAGCATCGCCACAAATTTGTGAGCTCCAATCTTTTTGTTTTAAATCACGAATCCGATCAATCTCATCTTGTTTAAGATCACCCAGACTCGAACCATCACGGCCATAAAATTTGTTTTTCCAAGCGATAGGCATTCCATAAGGGGCTGATGGAACAGCAAACATCAAAACGCGTTTGTTTGATTCAAAAACCTCGTACACAGCAAGAAAACCAATGCCGTTTGTTGTGTCCTGGGTAATCTCAAGTTTGAGTTTATCAAGACTCTCTGGTGTGTCTTTGTAATTTGTGCCAACTATTTGATGAGTTTTATCGTCAACCCCAAAAACAATCCACCCACACTCTTTATTGTGTAATCTGGCTTCATTGCTCAAAGCCGAAAAATAACGACCCAGGTTATGTAAATCGATTCCACTTTTGGGTTTGAACTCCACCCACTCAGTTTCAGTGGACAGGTTTTGCAACTCGTCAAATTTTAATTTTAGTTCTTTATCAGTAAGCATATTTCACCTAGACAATCTCAAATCTGACTGTAAACAGGTCTTGCGTTTTAATATTTTGTTTTAGCCGCGCCTCGACACGATCTATCAAGCCATCACGTTGTTTTTCAACCTCCTTGGCCGCAAAATCATACTCACGCCAGGCCTCGTCTCTTTTTTGATCAAGGGACTTGATCTCTTTTTGCATTTTTAATTTTTCTGGCAAATTTGGGGCTGTTCTGGCTTGTCGTTTTAGTTCGAGAATATTATCGTCCAGGTCTTTTAATGCAATTTTGAGGGATCTACGATTGTCTTCAGCCCAGTAGTCCAATTTTTCGATTTCTTCTTCAAAATATTCTGCATTTTTTTCGCCCATCTTTTTCAATAAGAGTTGTTGTTCTCGTAAAATAACGAGATTCATCAAATCTGCATGGTCCTTTGATGCAAAATCACACTCCGAAACAATGACTGCTGGTAATGAAAACAGACGATGACACTGCCCTTGATCCATTTGTTGACTATCGTCTGTTATGCCAGAAAAAATAAGAAAATCTTGTGTTTCAAACGCTGAGACCGTGAGTTGTTTGAGAATAACCCACCCCTTTTTACCTATGAGTCCATCAAGAATAGATACCTTGATACCAGAATCCGAATAATTGAATTTGAGCTGGGCATTAGGGGTTGCCACAGTTTTACAACACTCAATGATTCTTTGAGCTAATGGATGCCCTAGGCGATAAAGATTGGCTTCTTCAATGTTTTTGCCAGCCCGATACGGCCCCGGGTGGATGTGTTCTTTGGGAAAGGGATTTTTTTCGAGGTAAAACGTGTTGGGCCGTTCTTCGAAGCGCGCATACCCGTCGAGGTAATAGCGGGTAATTTGCCAGAGCCAGTTTTCAAAACGGTTGAGGTATTCGGCGTTTTTGACGTGACTCAGTTTGAGTTTTTCTTGCACCTCTTGGTCAAAATTTTCGAGCAACTTTTGTCGGGTCTGGTGCATCTTTTCGTCAATCTGCATTTCCAGCTCTTGCTGGAGTTGATTGAACTGCTCTGCAATTTCTTGTGGAGTACGACAGTTTTGATAAATGTCTACGATGCGGCGCTCAAAATCTACACCTGACTCGATTGCCCCCAACACCTCGTCGCTGGCGCCAAAGACACCGCTAAAGAGTTTGAACTTTTCGGCGAGTATTTCGTAAACCCTCTGATCGGCTGCATTGGACTTGTTGAGAAAGTTGACCACGACCACGTCACACTTTTGCCCATAGCGATGGCAACGACCAATGCGCTGTTCAATGCGCTGTGGGTTCCACGGCAGGTCGTAATTGACGACAAGAGAACAAAACTGGAGGTTGATTCCCTCGGCCGCGGCCTCTGTGGCGACGAGAATGACAGCCTCATGTTCAAAATATTCTACCAAGGAGGCCCGCAGATCGGCAGTTGGAGAGCCTGTAATGCGATCTGTGCCCTGGTGCTGTTTTAACCATGCCTTATAAATTTCTTTTGATTTGGGGTCATTATTGGTCCCGTTAAATAAAACAATCTTCCCGGCAAATTCTGTTTTTTCTAAAATATCACGGATGTAGGCCTGTGTGCGCGTGGACTCTGTAAAAATGACCGCCTTGTTTTTGGCCCCTTTTTCTCTTGCGGCAGAAAGTCCCTTTTTGAGGGCTGTGAGAAGTTTTTCGCCCTTGGAGTTTTTGATAATCGAATGCGCGAGGTTGCTAAAATCTCTGAGCTTAGTCAGCTCTGCGCGCATTTCTTTGATTTGGTCTGGTGTAAGTCTTTCTTGTTTGGCAAGGGGCTCTTCAGACCCTTCGTCATCATCAACCCATTCCTCTTTAATTTCGGTGGCCGATTCAAAGTCAGGCGCGATTTCTTCGGGCTGTGTTTCGACCACAATCTGTTTTGCCTCGGTTGCCTCAAGCCGCATGACCAAGGCATCAAGGGTGCCCGAAATAGCGTAGGTGGAAGACGCAAGCAGTCTGCGCAAGATGAGTGTCATAAGTTTTCGTTGGCTTGCCGGCAAGGCGTATAGTGTTGGGCTTTGAAGATAATCAGAAACTTGATGGTAGAGCTTGTCTTCTTCGGGTGTGGGGTAAAATTCTTCTACAATCGCAAAACGATCGGTGTACGAAATGTACTCCAAGACCTGTCGCCTTAAAGTGCGCTGACAAATGGGTTTAAGGCGGTTTTTGAGTTCGGTAAAATCGGCCTCATTGGTAAGTTTGGAATACTGTGACTTAAAGCTTTTGAGATCACCAAATGTATAGTCGTCAATAACACTCACCAGACCATAAAGCTCCAAGAGGGAATTTTGTAATGGAGTAGCTGTGAGCAAGACCTTGGGGGCATGGGCCACGGCAGACTTGATAGCGTGGGCAATCTTGTTGGATGCTTTATAGACATTACGCAACCGATGCGCCTCATCAATCACGACCAAATCCCAATTGATGTGTTTGAGATAGGCCTCTTGTTTGCGGACAAAGTGGTATGAACAGATAATAATACTTGCTTGATCAAAGGGATTGAGATTTCCAGCCTTGATTTGTTCCTTGAATGATTTGGTCTCTAAAATCACTCCTGGTAGAAAAAACTTGTCTGATAATTCTTGATGCCATTGCTTTCGCAAATTAGCAGGAACAATAATCAGAAGTTTACGCCTTCGCTCAGCCCATTTTTGAGAGAGGAGAATGCCTGCCTCTATGGTTTTGCCAAGCCCTACCTCGTCGGCCAAAACGGCACCTTTAGAAAGGGGCGAACGAAAGGCAAATAGCGCGGCATCTATCTGATGTGGGTTGAGATCCACCTGTGCCTGAATATCGGCCAGCACACCGGCAAACTTTTCGGCACTATCAGAGGCACAGCGCTTAGTGAGTTCGTGAGCAAAATATTTTGCGTGATATGGTGTAATCATTTGATCCAAACCCCCCTGATCCCTATCCCAAATACTACTCAATATATCAAATGTTTCGGAATTCAGGTGCCAGCCTACCAAACACACTTTTGTGTTGATGTCTCAATAAGCTCGCCCTTGCAAAAGGAACTGCAGAGTATAATCCATGTTGCCGCCATGGCGGGTGTGCCGGGACTCAAGTGATAGTATGGTTTAAATTGTGCGTTGCCTGTACG
>JADGCS010000157.1 GCA_015228875.1 Deltaproteobacteria bacterium
GGCTGTCGATTTAGACAGCCTCCCTCTATTTTCAATTTTCCATTTTCGAAAAACGTCAATGAAAATGGCATGAGAAAATGGAAAATGGAGGGAGTCTGATCGATTTTCTTCGAAAATCGACAGCCTCATAAGGCTCGGGATTGTAAATAATTGCACGGCCTCTGCAAATGAAGGCCCCCATTAAATGAAAGAAAAACTTTTATGCACGCAACGGACCTATTAGGCCTCGCAACGAGGGCATCATTAGTTTCAATAGCACCATGGAGCACAGACATGAGCACGCCCACTATCACAGAGGCTGCCAGAGACTTTAAGCCCGCCCTGCTTGGGCAATTGCCCTATGGCTCTGCTGTTGAAAGATCGTCGTCTATAATTCGTGCACCACGCGGTGATGTGGAGGCACTTGTTTCGGACCAATGGCTGGGCGTGAGAAGAGATGATAGCACAGGTTTTAATTTGTGGCCTGTGATCCGTTTGGAGCGTACATCACAGACCGGTCGAGAGACGCGACAGAAAGAACTCCGTGCGAACATCGAATCGGGCAGGTGGCCTCAGACCCTTCACATGGGGTTAAGGTACCGCATGTTCGAAATACCTGAACATCTTGCACCGGCAGGCAGTCCTCATCAAGCGGATGCTACTATTTTTGAACATGAATTGGCTCAGCTTGAAGGCTCAGCTTTTAGAGGCCACCTCATCCATTTTACTGGCACGCCTGCCAAAGATCCATCACAGCAATACCTTCACCAAGAATCAGCATATAGTTTTTTAATGGCGGGGGCCGTGTTTTTTACCCCCCTCCCCGAGGATCGCCTAGAGGGCGTTGGCAACAAACATGCCGCTGAATTATTTTTTAAGGCCAAGGCGTATCAAACCGATAAAAGATTTGCCCCGCTCTCTGTGATTGATGCGTATGAAAAGGCCTTACAGGCTTTAATGACACGAACCGCAGACACGCACCGTGGACGGGCATTTCAGATCAAGCTCACCATGGCCCATTGCTATATAGAACAGGCCAAGCTTTATATAGGGCTTGGCAGAGCCTATTACGCCGAGGCACGCGATAAGTTAAATCAGGTTGAGACACTTTTTAAAGATGACACGTCTCACAGAAGCGTGTTTACATCCCCCTTGCATCATGTTGACACCATCATCGCTGAACTACGCACTCGATTGGGACACTCTCCCGGATGGGTAGAAAAAGTGGCACGCAGGGTTGTGAGAAATAACGAGGCGGCTGCAGGTTAAAATTTAATAATCAGAGCACCTTCTTTTGTCCCTTGTTGATTGTGCTTACCTTAAACGCAGTTATTTGAAACAATCAAGGTCTACGACACCGCAGCAAATCTCTCCGAAAACATCCGTTTTTCGGCGCTATCCAGGGCCTTTGAGGTTGCCGTAGAATACGCGTGGAAAAAACTTAAGACCCTGGCTTCTTTTTAAATCTCTCAAAAAATCTGCCAATCTCTGCGTAGTCAAGGAGCAGGATCCCCATTCCAATCCAGAAAAAGACCCTGAGTCTTCTTACAATTTGCACACTCACCCCCACGTCGGATGAGAACCCGTAGAGCATGAAAAACTGGGCATACACGTATTCCAGGGCCCCCAGGGCCCCTGGAATCCAGCCCATCGTAATCGAGACAAGCGAAGAAAGTGAGACAAGTATCATTGAAAAAATAAAGTCGGCATGCCCCTCGTAGCAGTAAAACACGATCATGATCTCGACAGCGCCCAAAAACCTCCCGGAGAGATGACAGAAAAATGCAAGAATAAAAGGCGCCCAGGATTTGTTTTTGTAATATTCTAAACTGAGCCTTAAATCATTAAGTGTGCTGTCAAGACGTGGAAACCTTTGCGACACCTTAAGTATTTTAAAGACACCCTCAAAGACGCCAAAGCCCCTGCCCGTGATCATCGTGATAATCAACACCACAAAGAACACGCAAAGCGCACTGTACAGGGCAAGTATGCCAATATGCAGCGCAATGGGAAAAGCAATGTCCTGCGTAAAGATAAGCAAAATACCGCTCAAACAAAAGACCTGCGCAGACAGGGTGTGCATGAGCCTGTCGATCACAACGGATCTGAGCCTTGCCTCTGGACTCACGTATTTTTTTAACAACAAGACCCGGACAGGGTCACCGGCCATAAAACCAAGGGGGGTCATAAAATTAACCCCCTCGCCGGTCATCTTGATTTTGAGAAGTGAAAGGTAACGGACCTTGTTTTTGACATCGGTGATCAGAAAGCGCCACGCCTGTGTGTAAAGCAGCATCCATAGAAAAGAGTTACCAAGCACAAAGAGGTAAAAATATTTTAATTCTTTTAGGTTGGAAAAAAGCTTTGCAAACCCGCCAAAACTCTGGATGGTGTAAACAAAGATAAGTGAACCGAGAATCAATCCGGCCATGCGAAAAAAATGGGACTTTTTTTTGGAAATCTCTATGAAATTCTCCCCTGCGGAGTGTGATTTAATATCGTGCACCGCGCCTTTTCTAAATCCTCAGGTGTGTCAATCTCGGTCCACCACGAGCCGGAGATGTCGATGATATCAATCCGCTCCCCGTTTTCGGCAAGCCTGTTGATGACCGACTCTACATTGGCCGCGTCGCCAAGGGCTTCTCCCGTTTCCTTAAGGGCCTGCCAGTAGGCGCCCGCCCTGCCTTTGGGAACGCATGTCACACCGACATACCCGTATGCAAAGGTCTTGAGCCTTTTGTCCATGACCTCAAACCGATGATCAGTAGAAACACGCACCTTCATGTCGTCATCACAAAGCGTGCGGTCACGATCGCAGTAAATAGTGATGGCCCGCGTTTGATCTCCGCCGTCATCAATGACAAATATTTTGCGGTAGTTTTGGGGCGAGTAGTAGTGATCGGCATTAAAGATGTAAAAACCCTCAGACAGCCCCTCTTTGGCCGTGAGCAGCGAGTACAGGTTACCCTTTTGATAGTCAGGATTAAAGACAAGTTCGGCATGCAGGGGATTGAAACGATCAAGATACCCCTTAAGGTGCCTAAAACCGTGGCCCCCCACAATGATCTTTTTTGAAAAGGGCGAACCTTTTAAACCCTCAAACTGGTATGCAAGATAGGGCGTGTCTTTTATAATAGGCACAAGGCACTTTGGAAGTTCGTCTGATGGCAAGGAAAGCCTTTTTCCCTGCCCCGCCGCCAGGATAACGATTTGCAATGGAGCGTCCTTTCTTATACCCCCTGAAGCAGGTGAATGAGATCAAAGAAATTGTTGATTTTAAACAGCGGCATGTTGAGTGCGTCAAATTCTTGAGACGAAAAAGTACCCAGCCTTGCCACAAATGGCATGCCATACTCATGTGCCTTTTTAAAATCGTTGAGGGAATCCCCCACAAAGACCATTTCGTCTGGCTCAAGGTTGAATTCTTGTTTTATAAAATCAAAGTGATCCCTGCCTTTAAGAAACCCGTCCCTGTAGCCAAGGACAAGATCAAAATATTCAAGGTGCGGGGCAATCACCGCGCGAACATTTGCCTCGTGGTTGTTTGATGAAACACTGGTTTTATATCCGTACTGTTTTAAAAGAGGCAGGGTGCGGATGACATCGTAGTAAAAGGACCGTGATGACGCGTTGTGGAGTTTGTTGGCCTCAAATTCTGCCGCGGCCTCTGCCAGAACAGGGTGCGTCCCTACAATTTTTTTAAGTTGAAATTGAAACGGGAGCCCCGATGTTTTTTTATAAAGGGCCCTTGCCTCCTGCCTATCGATGCCAAAATATTTATGCATGACCGCTTCGGCAACACCCGCAAAATCGCCCATGGAGTCTACAAGCGTGCCATCGAGGTCGAAGATAATCATCTTGACAATCGAGGGGTGCAAGCCCCGTTTCTCTACGGTAACACGTTTAATTTTATTGACTTTATGATTGTTGTGAGACACAAATCCATCCCTTTCTGAAAGATGGGAGGACTTTATCTCTTGTCCTATAATTAAATCAAGCTCGAAGCTTTATTATTTGATTATTTGTTAAAAAATTTTGCATGAAAATAGCCCTTGTCCCATTAAACCCCACGGTTGGTCACATTGCGCACAACAACCGGTTGGCCACAAACCACATAGACAGGGCCATTGCGCTTGAGTGCGACTTGATCATCTTTCCCGAGCTCTCACTCATCGGCTACCCACCCAAGGATTACCTCTTTTACAAACAACTGATCGAAGAACAAAATCAGTCCCTCGTTAGATTAAGGCGCAAATCAAAAAAAATCGCGATTATCACAGGCGGAGTCACTCTTAACAGGGGGATCGGCGCCCCGTTTAAAAACACGGCCTTCATCATGATCAACGGGCAGCAGCACGTCTACACCAAACAGCTTCTCCCCAATTACGATGTCTTTGACGAATCCCGTTATTTTGAAGCGGGAACAGAACCCCTTGTCTTAAAAATTGGCGGTAAAAAATTTGGCCTCTCCGTCTGCGAGGACATCTGGTCCTACGAAAAGGACACAAAAAAAAGGTACCGCATAAACCCTGTCGAAGGATACAAAAACCAGGCGCTCGATTTTTTTGTCAACATTGCGGCATCCCCGTTCGAACTCGACAAACTCACACGCCGAAAAGAACTTTTATACAGAGTGGCTGACGACCTTGACTGCACCGTCGTCTTTGTCAACCAAAGCGGCGGAAACGACGATCTGGTCTTTGACGGCGGCGCCCTCGTTGTGGGGCCTGCAAGACAGACACTGTTTCAATCCCCCCTGTTTGAAGATAACGTGTTTGTTTACGATACAGGTTCTCCTGTTAACGGAGGAGTTGATCAAGTGACTCACTTGACTTTAACGCGGTCAAATTCCTCCATTTTGCGAGGCGTGCACCCGCACTCTGTCGACTGTGACATTCCCACATATCCAGACAACCGTATGGCGCTCTTGTTAAAGGCACTCATCACAGGAACGCGGGACTATTGCCATAAAACTGGTTTTAAGCAGGTGGTGCTTGGTCTCTCGGGTGGGGTTGATTCGGCGCTGACCGCTTTTATTGCGTCACAGGCCCTTGGCGCCGAGAACGTCCTGGGGGTGATGCTCCCCTCGCGCTATTCGAGCAAAGGGAGCCTTACAGATGCAAAAAAACTCGCACGCAATCTTCAGATGGCCGTGCAACCACTCGAGATCAACACGATTCACAAGGCCCTTGAAAAAACCCTTCGCCAGATCTTTAAAAAAAATGTCAGCGACATCACCGCGCAGAATATTCAAGCACGGATCCGTGCTGTCATCCTCATGGCGATCGCAAACAACACAAACAGGCTCTTGCTCAACACCTCCAACAAATCAGAGGCCGCGATGGGGTACGGGACTCTTTATGGAGACATGTGCGGCGCGCTTGCCGTGATTGGCGATCTTACAAAAACGCAGATCTACGAGTTGTGCCGTCACATTAACCGTGAGAGGGAAATCATCCCTGCAGAGATCATCAACAAGGCCCCGTCGGCAGAACTTAAACCCAACCAAAAGGACACCGACAGCCTCCCTCCATATCCTGTCCTTGACCCCATTGTAGAGGATTTTATCGACCGCTTTGTGATTAATAAAAAAAACACAGGCTCAAACTTTACCGCAACAGAGATCGTGCAAAAAATCCTCGCCAACGAATACAAACGCTATCAGGCCCCGCCCTGCCTTAAGGTGACCGGCAAGGCCTTTGGCACGGGGAGACGTATGCCCATTGCAGCGAAAGTAACAAGTTAATAATCTGACTGTGATGCCCCGAAGGAAATCCTATACAAAAAGTCAAATCCATCCCAGAGCGGGTTTGAGAAAGAGACCATTCTTTTGCCTTGATCTTTATAAATTTACGACTAAAATAAAGCTATAAATCTGTGTTTTATAGCTAATAATTAGTCATAAAAGGCATTCATGTTTATCGATGAAATCAGCCGCAAACTCCATGATTTTTACGAGCTGGGGCTTCCACCTCTCGTGGAACGCGAGGGCGTCTTACACCATGCAGAACGTACAGTCAGCACGCTGATTGGGGCCCGCAGGGCCGGCAAGAGTTTTCGTGCCTGTCAATGGGGGCACGAATGCCTCGCAAAAAAAACAATCAAGTCGCCAAGGCATATTTGTTTTGTTGATTTTGACAATCCCATTCTCTCACAAATGCAGGCGAAAGACCTCAACCTCATTCAGGACACCTTTTTAAAAATCAACCCCGACTGCGGGCTTAAAACCAGGCTGCTGTTTATTTTTGACGAGATCCATAAAATTTCAGGTTGGGAAAATTACGTCATCAGTCTTTCGCAAAATCCCTACTGGCAGGTCATGGTGACGGGGTCATCGTCCAAACTTCTGAGAGAAAACATCGCCACAGAACTGCGTGGAAAGGCGATATCCACCAATATTTATCCGCTGAGTTTCAGAGAATTTTTAAAATTTCACAACGTCGATCCCAAAAACAGATCAACAAAAGCCTGCGCCGCTATCCAAAGATTATTTGACGCCTACTTAAACACCGGCTCTTACCCTGCCCTTGCCCTTCTTAACGAACATTCAAAAACAGCCATGCTCCGCGAATATTTCGACACCATGATCCTCAAGGACATCATCCAAAGGCACGACGTCAGCAGACCCTCTCACTGCCTTATGCTTTATCATTATCTGCTTTCATTAATGGGTAAAAATCACACCATTCAGAGCGCGTACGATTTTTTAAAACAGCAGGGACTCCCCACAAGTAAAAAAGCGGTCAAGGATTACATTGCATGGGCCGAGGATGCGTGGTTTTTGTTTACAACACCCCTGTTTTCTGATTCACGCAAAGAACAGGAAAGAAACTACAAAAAAATCTACTGCATCGACTGGGCGCTGGCGATGCAAAACAGTTCGGTATGGGATGGCTCGCTCTCCCATGCGCTCGAAAACATGGTGTATCTCCATCTGGCGCGCCGCTACCCACGTGTTAATTATTACCTCACCAGACAAAAACGGCAGGAGGTTGACTTTATAATCACGGGACAGAGGGGCAAACCAGAAATGGCAGTTCAGGCGTGCCTCAAGATAGATGCCCCCTCTACCTTAAAACGCGAAATAGAACCCCTGACCAGCACCGCCGCCTATTTTAAAATAAAAAACAATTTTGTTGTCACACTTTATCACGAAGAAAGCATCACCGAAAATGGCGTGCGTATCCATATCATACCGGCATGGCGGTGGCTCCT
>JADGCS010000158.1:0-4673 GCA_015228875.1 Deltaproteobacteria bacterium
CCGCCGAGAGGCGATTTTCCTGTGTTTATTTCAGATGAACAGCGCAATTGCGGACAAGGTTTTTGTTTTTTTTGCCTTGTTTTTGGTTGTTATGAAATTCTCGGTTTGATAAAGTTCCTATTGTTTTGATCTGTCATTTTGACAGAGGCCAGTCTGCCGTTTTTAATATTTTTAATCGTGATATTACCATCCCCCATCAAAAAAAACGGCCTTTTAATTTGCTGATCGGTCAATGTCCCCGCCTCTGAGGGGGTTGAAAAAAATAAAAACAGAATTAATAATCTTGCAAACATTCTCATAGGCGCTTTTACAACAGATATTGCGGGGAAAAACAATATTAATATAAGATGAACAATAGAGCTGATAATGATTGATTTTAGGGCCTAAGACATTTTAGGATGCGGTGCTCATGAATATACAGCTCAATCCCCGATTGATTCATAAACTATCTATCGCCCTGACAATCATCTTTTGTTTCGGGCTGTTTCATTTTTTTATCCCTTTGCAAATTAATGCAAAGGCCTCCGTTGTCCTGGCACCGCAAAATAACAACATGATGGTTGCCAATAATACCGAAGAGACAGCCCTCTCACAAAGCCTGCTTGATTACATTCAAGAATCAAGAAAAGAAATCGAACAATACGACCCTGAAGAAGACGCCATGATCGAGGCCTATCAAAAATTTGAGCAAGAATACTCAAAAAACGCCGAACAAATTCTCTCAAAACGCTTTAAACTTCCCGAAATGGAACCCGGGGCGACAAACAATGAATTTACAGTGACCAAAGACATAAAAGAAATGGTCGATTTCTGGACTTACATGTTTGGAGTTTACACCAAGGATCAGGTCATCTTTTACAATGAGGATAATGTCGGCATTGTCTATTCGGTCCTCGATTTTTCAGAGCTCGGAATGCTTGCAAACAGCGGGCTTGACCAGTACAAAACACAGATGATCGCCGAAGAAGTGCAGCGCCTCAAAAAAATCATCCAAAAGGTTGCGTCAAAAATCAACGCAAACGAGGAGCAGGTGTTTGCGGGATTAAATCCTCAGGAAGTGCGAATTGCGAGTTTGCTCATCAATGCCAAAGACCACCTCGATCTCTCAGAGCAGGCACTCTCTGACAGTCTCAAATTCCGCTACGGCTTTGCCCACCGCTTTAAGGAGGCTATTGTTCAGTCCGGCATGTACATGGATAATATGCGCGGCATCTTTGATGAAAGGGGACTTCCTGTCGAACTCACCATGATCCCTTTTATCGAATCCTCATTTCATTTAACGGCTTATTCAAGCGCTGGAGCCGCAGGGATCTGGCAGTTTATTGAAGCCACGGGCAAGAGGTATCTGCGCATCGATGAATACGTCGATGAGCGCTACGATCCCATCCTGGCCGCCTACGCCGCGGCAACACATCTTTACAACGAATACAAAATGCTTAACAGCTGGCCCTTGACCATCAACGCGTACAACACAGGACCGGGTAGAATGTTGCAGGCTATTAAGGCGCTTGAAACAACAGATATCGCCACGATCATAAAAAAATTCAAGGGCTCAGGCTACGGGACAGACTCGCGCAATTATTACCCCGAATTTTTGGCCGCCCTCAATGTTTACAACAACCGCGCAGAGTACTTTGGCGACATTGAGCCCCTGCCCCCCGAACAATACGAATACGTCCTCATGCCGGATGATGTTGATGTTAAAGAATTGGCAAGGCTCGCCGGTGTTCAGAAAGACGTGATCCTCGAAATGAACTTATCTTTGAGGCCCGACGTCGCCGCCGGAAATAAAAAACTCCCTAAAGGTTATTTTTTAAAGATCCCCCCCGACACGAGGGAAAATATCCTCCTGGCCCTTCAAGACATCCATCACGAGACAGAGGCCGCCACACATCACTTTGTTCAAAAAGGAGATACACTGCAAAAAATATCCGCAAGGTATGACATCTCCATTCAGGAGCTATCGACCCTCAATAGAATAATCCCCAATCAAAAACTTACAGAGGGCGACATTATCCGCCTCCCCAATCAAAACGATTCGGAATATTCTTCTTATAGCGAAGAAGACACAGAAAACGATAATAATAATGAATTTAAACAACAAACCACGCCAGATAGAGTCAACCCCCCTGTATTGTAAGTCCCAGGTATGAAACTCATAGATTTAAGAAGCGACACAGTCACAAAACCCTCCCCTGAAATGTTAAGATTTATGATCAACGCCCCGCTCGGTGATGATGTCTACGGCGAAGATCCTACTGTTAATGAACTTGAGGTGTTTTGTGCAAGCCTGATTGGGACTGAATCTGCGCTGTATTGTCCCAGCGGCACACAAAGCAATCTCATTGCCCTGCTGACCCACTGCGAGCGGGGCGAAGAATACATTGCGGGGCAGACGGCACACACATATTTATGTGAAGGCGGCGGCGGAGCGGTTGTGGGTGGAATTCAGCCACAGCCCTTAAACTTTGAAAGTGACGGGACACTCGATCTTAATAAAGTCAAATCATTGATCAAACCCGATAATGATCATTTTGCGCGCACAAAACTCCTTTGTCTCGAAAACACCCAGTCCGGAAAGGCCCTGCCCCTTGATTATCTTGCCAATGCTTGTTTATTTGCAAAGAAACACAACTTAAAAATACACCTCGATGGCGCGCGTATCTTTAACGCGGCCATCAAATGCAACACGACAGCGCAACAAATTGCACAGGGTTTTGATTCAGTATCAGTCTGCCTTTCCAAGGGGCTTGGTGCGCCTGTGGGATCTCTGCTGTGTTCCAACGCGTCCTTTATTAAAAGGGCCAGGAGGTGGCGCAAAATGCTCGGCGGCGGGATGCGTCAGGCAGGAATGCTCGCCGCGGCAGGGATCTATGCGCTTAAAAATAATTTTCAACGCTTAAAAACAGATCACGACAACGCAAGACTGCTCTCTCAAAAACTCTCAGAGATTGACGCGCTCAAAGTGGATTATCCGGAGAATCAGACCAACATGGTCTTTGTTGAGATTGGAGCAACCGATCCTTTTAAGCTGAGTGCATTCCTAAAAGAAAATGGTATATTAATTCACGAGTCTAAAATACTGCGCCTTGTAACGCATCTCGACCTCAATCAAGAGGATATCTTAAAAACTGCCGAGGGTTTTAAAAAATATTACCGCTCCACCACAAAAAATTCATTACAGTAATTTACCCGTTCTCCCGTATTCATATTAACCGCGGCACTGATAGTGTGAAAGCCCGCATCCAGTTGAAAATCGAATGCCCTGGCAACGCTTCCTCCGCCTACATCATACGGCGCCCCCCTCTCGCTCTGATCCGCACTCCCCGTCGGGGCCCGATCGATGTAAAACTCGACTGATGTGATCCGCTCAGATGGCCCTGTGAGGAACGGATAAAACACATCGGCAGGAACATAAGCCCCGGCGAGGGTTTGCGGACTGGTCCGGGTGTTGTCAAGGCTGTAGAGCAAATCAAAAAGCTCTTCGGACACTGCCGTGTTTGCAACACACCGGTAGGAATCAGGCGGGATAGGGTGCCCTTCAGACATTTCGCCCGCAACTGATGATGTCAGGATTGTAATCTGACTGAAGCGGTCGTCTTTAGATGCAATCCCGTACAGCAGCATCCTGTCTTCATCACGATAAACCCGCGGTGACTGCACAAACAGATCACCCGTGCTCATTCCAACGACAGGAACACTAGTATCCACAAGCCAATGCGGATTGGTATCATTAGCGTTGTATCTAACCAATGCGGGTGCCCCAGGACCTGTAATCAACCCATAAAAATAACACCCGTCATTAAACGCGTTCATCATATCCATGCTCTCGGCCCCAATACCCGTATAGGCGCGAAGGTCTTCATCGACAAAGGACCACTCTGGCGCAAGGTCATCTCCGTTATAAACAGCAACACGACCAACGGCTATATTATTTGCCCTATTATCCAAAAAGGAGAGATAAAGTTTGTTGTTCAAAACATTGAGTCTCGCATCGATCCCAATAAAAGGATATGTCGCGTCGTGATCATCGGCCACAAAGAAATCAATCCTTGCAAGTTCGGGCGATGTGATATTTGACGCAACATTGACCGTGTGTTTTGTAAGGGGATAATCAACATAAATCCTCTCTAACGCAGCCCACACGGCGTAAAGTTTGGAATCAAACGCGGCAAACTCTAATGCCGAGACATCCCCTTCGATATTCATCTGTTCCAAAAACTGCCACTCGGGATTCAAATCATCTCCATTGTACTCGACCATCTTGATCCCCTCACCATCAAACCACGCGGCGTACAGACGATCGTTAAACACAACAAGGCGCGGTGTCCTGATATCGGGCCGTGTGGATTCATAAAACCCTGCATCACTGTGAGTGATGCTGTGCACACGTCTCCACTCGTTGGTCACAGGATCGTAACTCGCCAGGCTGATATTGCGCTGTCTGGCCCCTGTGCTGTAAGACTCATTGACCCATATGAGATAAAGCCTTGATTCAAACATAACCATATCGGGGTATTGATTCTGTAAACCTAAGGCATTGAGAAACTCTCGACTCCCCGCAACCTCGGTCCATTCCGGATGCACAAAATCACCATTAAACTTTGCAAGCACAAGGTCATGCGCAAAATACGGATTATCGTATTGGCTCCATATCATGTACAATTCGTTAT
>JADGCS010000158.1:4738-7139 GCA_015228875.1 Deltaproteobacteria bacterium
GTTATTCATTGTCCATAAAAGACCTGTGGCTTGGTCCAGATTTTCGGCAGGACACGTCCCCGTCACAACTTCGTCATCACCAGAATCATAAGAATCGGGAACAGCGCCATCATCATCCTCACCTTGATCATCATCGTCTTCACCCTGATCAACAGGACCAGTGCCTGCCGCCGAACCCGAACTGTCTGAAACGGTAGGATCGGCAACAAGCTCTTCAGAAGGACCTGCCTCCTGTTCAGAAATCAAAACAAAATGAAGCACCTTCTCACTCCTCACAGTTCGAGTTTGAGCAGATGGCCCCTTGCCTAACACAACGGTCCGAGTCAGCGTGAGATTGATATCAAAATCAACATTGCCCACAACAACGGGCCAGAATTCAAGCGGCAGTTGATAATATTGTTTTCCATCAACAGTCACCTCATCAACAGCTGAAACCGTGTATTCGTACTGACCCGCTGGTGCAATCCTGTATTCTAGTTCACTGCCCGCTTTCTCAATAAGCACCCTGATTAAACGGTGTTCAAGCCTTGGCACGGTGCCCAGCATAATCCCCTCAGCCTGCTCCTCAATGCGGGCGTCATTAATATAGACAACTGTCTTGATCGGCCTTGGCAACAACAACGCCCTGTACAAATCACCCCTGCGCTCCATATGGCTCACGTTAAACTTTGCTGTTTTTTTGGCATTTGATAATAATGGCTTTAACCCGCCCGTCTTGCCCGCATCAGCGGGGTTTGCACACAAGACAAACAAGACAAACAAAACGGTTAATATTTTTTTTCCTGTTAATTTCATTTTTTCTCCAAACAATAAATTGCATGTCACAATTCATGCGATGAGGAATAAAAATGGTATGCACATTGTTATTGCTGGTCAAACAAACTGAGTGGTAATCTGGCGACAAAATTAATTTTAATTACGTCGCTGAGTATAAAGGACATGGGGCCATTTGTTGCCGACTTTACTTTCGGCACTCAAAGACACTATTAACAAAAGACGGCATGATAGAAACAATCCAACAATTTTGCCCTGCAGCTGTTTTGATACCTTTTTTTGAAAAAAACGGTGAACTCCACCTCATCGTTACAAAAAGGACCAAAACGGTCCAACACCACAAGGGCCAAATTTGTTTTCCGGGTGGCGGACAAGATCAGGATGACAAGACCCTCTGGCACACAGCGCTGCGCGAAACCTGCGAAGAGATTGGCATCCCCGCATCGCAGGTCTATTTTATAAGGGAGCTCCCCAAAATCAAGACACCCAGCATGTTTGAAGTGACCCCGTTTATTGGGTTTATCTTTTCAGGGCTTAAACTAAAACCAAACCCCAAAGAAATAGAGGCGATCTTAACGGTCCCCTTTGACCACTTAAGGGATAAAAAAAACATGAGGGTGGAAGAAAGGGAGTATCTGGGAAAAAAACATGAAGTCCCGTTTTTTGATTACCAAGGCACCGATATCTGGGGCATCACCGGCCGCATTATTGTGAATGTGCTGGGTCTTTGGTAAGCTGTATGAGATAAGGCCTTGGCTTTTGCTTTTTAATTTTTAATTCAGTGTTGTCTTTGTCACTGGGCAAGTGCTTATAAATATTTTCTGTCTTGTTTTTTTCTTCCCACTTCAGATGATTGCGGTACCGATCGTACTCCCGCTGGAGCTGATGATCGAGAAACCAGTCAATCTGGCTCCCCGGTCGGCTGGGTTCGCTGATATCATAGGCAAAGGCCCTTGAACTCATGAACAGCACTAAAAAACTCACAAGATTGATGATTTTTTTGAGGGGCATCACAAGAGAGAACAACGCCTTTAGCCCGATCTTTAGTCTGTTTTTTATGGCTTTATTAGGGTGGCATTTTGGGCCCGGAGATTTGGTGGCACCTCATGGAGATAATCAGGACGTCCATTGGCGCCATCTGCGAATCATGGTATTAAATCCATTAAGTACCTCTTCCCTGCCAATAACAACCAGCGATTGCACATGGGCCTCTATCGAGTGGTCAGTCGCATTCGTCAAAGAGGCCCAAAGGCATCCTCTGACATACTGAGAACACCCTGCGTCACTGGGAAGCCTACTCGCCGCCACACAGTTCTTCACGCCATCAGGATTAAGCTTCCTGTCAATAAACCCGTCCGCAACGCTGCTTCCTGCACACCTTTGAATAATGGACTCAACCATGGATGACTCCTCTCAGTTTTGCGGGGTTTGTAATACGAAGCACTATTGGTGTAAACAACTATAAAAATAAAAAAAAATAAAAAAATATTTCTCCTTCTGGAGTGCTCCGTCTGGAGTGTCGGTCCTCCGTCTGGAGTGTCGGTCTGCTACTAAAAAACCTTGAAAACATCCTTTTTTTACTATAAAATTTAATTAATTCGTACGAAAAACAAAAATTAATTTCTTA
>JADGCS010000159.1 GCA_015228875.1 Deltaproteobacteria bacterium
CGTATGACCCGCCGAGAGGCGATTTTCCTGTGTTTATTTCAGATGAACAGCGCAATTGCGGACAAGGTTTTTGTTTTTTTTGCCTTGTTTTTGGTTGTTATGAAATTCTCGGTTTGATAAAGTTCCTATTGTTTTTTCCTGATCTCGATGCCGCAGCCCGCATCCCCATTCTTGTCCCCCATTTTAACAACTTGTCAAAACACAGGCCATATTGTAACATTCGCTCGCCATTTTTCCCTAAATGGGCTGCATTAAAACGCACCCCAAAGAAATCACATGGCTAAACTTTTATGAGGTAAAGATATGGGCGAAAAAATCAATCGGGCATTTGAAATCGTTCTCCAGGAAGCAGGACTCGGTGACAGAATGAGGGTATCGATGCAGTCTGCAATCCCTTCTGCGCTCGCGCTCGAGGTCCCCGACAGTCCCGTAAATCTTGAAAAAATAAAAAATGCCGTTAAAGACGTTTTAAAAAACAATCAGGACGTTGTGAATAAAATACTGACAATCCTTAATTAACTTACCTTAATTAACTTAACCATAAAATCAGGAGGTAAAGTGAAATACCAGATCGCGCACACATTTGATCCCAAAAGCGGAAGGCACACGGTTAACGGTTTTCATTCGGTCTTGCACTGTCATCATTATACTGTATTGACCACTCAGCTTGCCTTTGATGCCAAACACTTTGCGGGTGAAAAACTTCTACTGGAAACTGCAGAAAATACCTTCTTTAATGTCCTTGGCGACTACTTTGCCAAAAATAATATCACCAATACAACCGATATGCTGTCCATAGCCGAAGATTACTGGCGAACCATTGGTATGGGGATCATAAAATTTACAAACAAGGGTGCCCTGACTGCAGAAATGGACTACTCGCATATCGACGAGGGCTGGCTGAAAAAATGTGGGGGGAGCGACAGGCCGGTCAATCTTTTTTCTGCCGGATTGGTTTCTGCCGTGGCGGCCTTAATCAACAATAAAACCACAGGTAGTTTTAGTGTCAATGAGACAAAAAGTCTCGCCATGGGAGACGACGTGTCTGCGTTTGAGGTTTTGGCAAACCCACAGGCTCAAAAAATCTCACCGATAAAAAAGATCACACACAACACACCGGAGACAACTTTGTCTCTCTCTCTCCCCACTCATGTCGACAGATTAAAGGTGATCGCCGAGCTTTCCAAAATAAAAGTGACAGGGAACGAACAAGGCATGATCCCCCTGTTTGGTGTGTACCTGCAACAGCTGCCGATCGACTTCTGGAACACATTTGCACAACGACTCATCACAAGTGTTTCTCCCGACATGATTGAAACAGCCGAGTATCTCCTAAGAAACTGTGCGCACGAATGCGGTTATCATACGGGGTATGGGATCATCACAAGCACTCTCTGGAACGAAATCATCAAGCCGATGATCAAAGATGTCCCTGCGGACATCCTGCACGGGGCCTTGGCGGTCTTTGCCGCCTGGGGATGGGCCCTGTGTGAAATCACAGAACTCAAGCCAAACGAAAAGATGATTGTCAGGGCCTACAATTATTACGAGAGCGATGTGCAGGCCACACGCCCAGCGGCCTACATGATCCAGGGGGTCAGCGCCGCCTTCATGGATCTGGCCTACGGCGGCAAATACGATGTTACAGGAAAAACAGGGATGAAAACCTTTGAATGCAGGCAGACAAAAGGCATCGAGATAGGCGACCCCTACGGTGAATTTGTAGTCACCCGCTGTCGCAGGGGCTGACAAGCCGCAGTTGCAGGGCACACTATCACCCTCTCTGCTTGTGATGCTGTCGATGAAGACAGCACTCCCGATACACGACGCACGAGAAAACGCCATGATGTGGGGTCACCTATTGGCTGCCCAAAAAAAATCCTTGAGCAGGATGATGTGATGAAAATAGCGGGCCTCGACAAGGGCTGGGGATGGCTCTGTTGCTGTGATGAGTATGGGTTGGATCACCTGTCTTTTTTTTGATTTGAAGATGGCTGTTTTTTTTTCGACCTGCTGAATAACGTCTGTTCCAACGGGGCGCCGTGTGTTTTTTATCTCGCAAATATTGATGACATTGTCGTGTCTTTCGAAAACCAGATCGATTTGAAGACCGTTTTTTCCGGTGGTTTGACGGTTAAAATAGGATCCGTAGTTTTTGACCAGCTGGTCTATTTTTAATATTTTTTGGATGGTCATTGTTTCTCTGAGGCAGAGTCTTTCGAAACTTAAACCGCTCCAGGCGGACCATCGTGGCTTGCCCAGTACGTTCAAAAACAAATTTTGCCCGATATTTGTATTGATCAGATTGAGGTGGGGTTGCATCAGTCCAAAATAAAAATGCAGGTATTCGTCATAAAGGCGGTAACGGATCAACTGTGTTTGAGTACGACCCAAGGGTTTAAAGGATTGAATAAAACCTGCAAGACAGAGGTTGTCGAGATATATCTGATACCCGCCACCTTCTGACAGGTTGAGTTTGGCTATGATTTCTGAGTAGGTGAGCCCTGGCGTTGCCATGAGCGTCCTGACAATTTTGGGGTAAAGACTTTTTTCCTTGAATTCTTCTTTGAAGAGACGGTCAAATTCCTGCACAAAAAAAGCGTCTTTTAAAAAACACAATCTATTGATATTTTGAATGGAGGATTCTTTTGCCCTGATTTCTTCGAGGTATTTGGGGACTCCGCCAAAGGTCATAAACAGCTCGGCCACATCGTGAACGGGTCTTTTGGGGCCCAAAAATTCTTTTGTTTCTGCAAGCGAAAGCGGTTCGAGGCAGATTTCGCGGTGGATTCTGCCGTAAAGGGCCGATGACCGCACGACTTTTTTTACCATAAAGGTGTTGATTGAACCGCACAAAACCATCATGAGGTTTTTGTGTTGTGACCACTTGTTGTCCCAATAATACTTAAAAAGGGCTACTGCTTTTTCGTCCTGGTTGATCATCCACGGAAACTCGTCAAAAACAATGATCGTTTTTTTTTGAAAGGTGAGGGCATCAGTGAGGCAATCAAATGCCTGTCGCCAGCCATCCAGCGATAAACCTGCCGGTAATGGTATTTTTGTCTGATCTTTAAACTGAACCAAAAAATGAAGAAGTTGTTCGCGTGGTCCCCCTTTTTCTAACCCCTCAAACCAGAGCAAGGGTTTTAAGTGCGAAAATTCTTTTAAAAGACGTGTTTTGCCAACGCGGCGGCGCCCGTGTATGACAACCAAAGAACTTTGATTTTTTAAAAAATCTTCATGAAGAGACTTGAGTTCGTGTTGACGGCCAAAAAAAGCCATAAAAAAATCCTTTCATCGAAGCCTGTAATTGATGCGTCCGATGAAAATATTATATATAATATGTTTTCATCGGGCAATATTTATTTTGCTTCGATGAAAATAAGTCAAGTGGTGAGAGTCTCACTTCCAATCTTAATCTCATCACCACCCAAACAGAAGATATAACATGACGGATATTTGAAGGGGAGGGGACATTGCTGAATCTGTCTCTGGCGCATAACCATTCTTGTTTCCTGTTGTTCTCTACCCACAGTCGGGGTCTGAACAACGCATATTTTTGAGACTCACGGCCTTTGCCGTGCCTACGAGAATCTTGGGTTTGTGAGGGCGCCTACTCAGGTGCTCTGTGCGTGGTATAAACACCATACGACATGTTGCCATTATTTTTTATACCCATCAGTAATGCGCACAAGATAGGCCCCATTATCAGCATAGGGAGAGGAGTGAAAATTCAGTTTGCCTTTGGGATCGAATTGATAAGATCTCAAATTTCGATAGCGATCATCTTTAAAAAGACCACGGGGTGTCTGACGATAGAGCGTTTCAGGTAGGTGATCACCACCATAACAACCAAAACTGCCAAAGAGGGGAATCGATGGCAGGGGCATTTTGCCTTTAAAGGGCAGCCCCTTTAACGAATATCTGGCATCAAGCATGTACGTGGGGTCGTCTACGTTCCGCTGTGGGGGATAGTCTTCAAAGTAATCTCGTGCTGTGACAAAAAAGTGGGATTGATCCCTGTCTTTGTTTTTTGAGCCATGAATTTTTTTAACGATGTTCATTTGCACTTCAAGGGTTGGTCCATCATGAAAGACAACCAGGTCGGCATGATCAAGTGATTCAGGTGTTGTCCAAAGACCATCGCTGCCCAAATTAACGAGATACTGCAACTCCACTGGTTTTTCGCGGTAATTAAATCTAAAAAAATGTCGTGTTCCTTCTCCTTCGGTTCTTTGTGTGACGTCCAAACCAGAAATCAGCCCGTGCTTTTCAAACCACTTGAGGTACTCCCCGACAAGCAGCACATTGTAGGATTCAAGATCTGTATGAGTCAAAAGGGCCGCATCGATTTTATTTTGGTCAATCAGTTTCAAAGCAACGACGAGCGATGCCATGTGACTTCCTGCCCCTGGATAGACGAGGGTGAGCATGCGATCCTTGCACATGTCTTCGGTCCACTCATTTTTTGCGAGCGATTCAAAGATGTGGGCAGATCTGAAATCATCAAGCACAAAATCGTTGGGAGAATAATTGATGATATCAAACAGGGGGTGGGTTGCGTCATCAAGTCCGTATCGTTGCACCATAAAGGCCCGCGACTCCTGTATTTCTTGCACAACAGAATCACCCCCCGGAGGGTTGAGACATTCATTGCTCGCCTGATAGATTGGCTTGTCAGTCAAAAAAACTTCATTTGGGTCTTTGCAAAACTCGTATATCCCAAGTGTGTCTTGCGCCTCAATCCTTACATTTTCTTGAGGATCGTGTTGAGAAAGATGCTTGAGTGTTTTTAGAATTTCGTCTGGATAGTGTGTGTTTGCGCAGGTTCGCTGTTTGAGCCATTTTGTTGCAAGCTCTCTTTCGTGATCGTTGGTGCTTGTCAACAACGGATACACCAGAGGGGCCCAGTCAATCCCCGCCCTTTCAAAAGTAAATAACAGCTCACGGGGATATCCCCAGCACTGTCCGGCCGACCTGCCAGCCTTTAACGCAAACATAAAGAGCCCCTTGATTAAATCCGGGTCTGCACTGGTGAGTAACTCTGGTGACTCGGACATTCTTGATTCAAACGAAACAAAGGGATTAACGTCTGCGCAGTCAAAGTTTTGCGGATTCTGGTTTGCCTCATTAATATAAGCAGAAATAGGCGCAAATGGGGTGTTTTGCGCCACAGAGAGCAGGGCCTCTTTTAATTTTTTGCTTAGCCTGCTTTTGTTGATTTGATCTTGATTAAAGTATCCGTCCCTCAAAAGGCCATTGATGTTGTTGGTTTGATTTTGGTTGAGGTGCAGGGCCGCGGATTCCTCGGGATCAATTGAGCCCCCACTTGCCCACGCCAGAATAATTTTGTCGATATCCATACAAGGGTCCTTCTTGATAAGCTTGTTATCGGTTGAAATAGAGTGAGGGTTTCTTAATAAATAGAAAAAAGTAATTGGCACCTGATTTTCAATCCTTTAAATGAAATGCCCACATTACAGGTCACGACACTTTTTTCAAATATGCGCTATGCGGACGAGTTCCCTATCCATAGCGGCAAGACGTCTGGAATCGGGTGGGTAGACTGGGAGGGTAGAAAGGTCCTTTCAGATGCAAATAAAAGATTGAACGAACACCTTAAAAATAACGGCCCGGAATTATTGGCGGGTGAGAGCCCAAAAGATCTGGTTTTGGCCCTCGACAAAGCGATGGAGGAAGACGCAATTGAAAACCTTTCTGAACATGATCCATTAAGCAACTATGACAGGATAGGGAGCAAAATTGAAGAACTTAGAGGTGGAAAAACTCCGAAGACTTCGGTTTATGTAGAGGCGCTGGTTGGAAATCTCACAACACTGGAATCTATTGAACAGATGTTTGAGGCATTAGAGTTGCTTCCGGAAAACAGCAGGCATGCGATTTTTACATTGATCTTGGCCGAGACATCTCCGGATCAGACGCTTCGAGACGGTGCGACAATTCTTCTTCGATCTGTTGAAGATGCGGCGTCAAAAAGGCTTAAGAAAGATGCTCAACCCTATTTTTCAGTGCTGGTTCGCTTGAAGAACCTCGGAATGAAACCCGCGAGTCCGGAAAGTGTCAGGCAATTACTCGAACAACAACGCGATCATTCAATTGAAGGGCTTAGAAAGGGCGAAATAACCTTTGAGAAATTTGTAAAAGATGAACTGAAGGATCTGTACAATTTTGCATTTAACTTCGGAACGGATATATTCGGATCGTTTATTGAAACCGATCCGGTAATGCAATCGGCGGTATCATTTATTTATCCGGAAGAGGTCTTCGATCCGATGAAGACCACTCCATACTATCCGGATTATGAAATACCGCTGACCGCCGCAGAGATACGATCCCGTGCCGCGGCCTGTTTTGGCGAAGCGCGTCTTGCCGAGATCGAGAGGGCCTTTGAAGCCAGCCATAAAAACATGGCTGCAACAAGGAAGAGTTTTTCCGACGTCAGAATAAACGATCCCTTTGCACACTTCCTCTTCCCGTTGATAATATCACTCCCTGCCGGCGCCAAATTCGGATCACTACGGGAGGCAGTTGATCACTACCTTGATAATAATCTCAATCCTCCGTCACTAAATTATGTTCGTCGTATCTTGAAGATAGTCGGAAGTAAAATGACTGGCGGGGAACTTCATTCTTACGTCCAAAACCTTCGTTCAAAAATAGGCGATCAGATCAGGAGACGCGCAAGGCTTTATCTTGGCAGGGAAGCAACTCCTGCGGAGATAAAAGAAATGGCAATGGCATGGCCTCCAACCTTCCCGGTTTACGTTAGAAACGGCGATTGGAATAAGGCGCAGGGTAGGTGGGGTGCAAACAGTCAAAAAACTCTGAATTTTCTTTCGGATATGTTGACGCTTGGGACACGTGAAAACAGGGCAGACGATGGTATTGATCATGCAGATCTTAATCTGCCGGCAAATCATCGGAAACGGAGAGATAAGATCGAATCGGAAAGAAGTCATCTGGATGACGCAAGGGCACTGGAAGAAAATTACGACCTTGAAGTACAGCTTGGTGATACGTCCGGCAACAGTGTAGATTGGAGTTCAAACTATGCATGGCTCCTACTCTCCGAGAC
>JADGCS010000015.1 GCA_015228875.1 Deltaproteobacteria bacterium
CATAACGGAGGCATTCAATCGCGTCAAAGTCAAGTTGGTAACTTGCAGGATGCGCGCATTGCCGACTACATCATCTGCGAGGCAGATGGGGCAAAGGGCCGTTCGCTCAAGGCGCATGCTGATCACGAACCGGTGGTCTCACACCAAGCGGACCTCGTGGTCGCTGTGATCGGTATTGACTGTATTGGCAAACCCGCCACTGAAGAACATGTGCACAGGAGCGGCCTCTTTTGTGAAAGGGTTGGTATCCATCCGGGCTCGCCTATCAGTATCAAAAATATCGCGGATATTTTTTTTCACCCTGAGGGGTATTTAAAAAATACAGGTTTGCGTTCTGAGGTAGTCATTTTTATCAACAAGGTTTTGAGTGCCACAGAAAGACAGCAGGCAGAGCACCTGGCCCTTGCCTTAAAAAAACGGGCTCAGGCAGGGAGGGTCAAAGCGGTTGTTGTATCAAACTTAGGATCATTTGTTGTTTGACCAAAGGAGGGTGATTGATTAAATTGGGCTCTTTGGTTGTGTTTTTTTGAGAAGTAAATCTCGAGCGAAAAAACTCATAACGAGGAACCCCTCATGGATGCCGAACTTCTTGCGCGAATCCAGTTCGCCTTTACCATTTCGTTTCATTATATTTTTCCGCCGCTCACCATTGGGATGGCGTGGCTTATCTTTTGGCTCGAAACCAGTTTTATCAGGACTGGGGATGAAAAATACAAACAGATAGCGCGCTTTTGGATTAAACTTTTTGCACTCACTTTTGTGGTGGGTGTGGTGACTGGCATCACAATGGAGTTTCAGTTTGGAACCAACTGGGCGGCCTATTCGCGATTTGTTGGCGACATCTTTGGGGCACCGCTCGCTGCCGAGGGGGTGCTTGCCTTTTTTCTAGAATCGAGTTTTCTCGCCATTCTTGTCTACGGAGAGAGCAGGGTTTCAAGCAGGGTCTACTGGTTTTCGGCCCTGATGGTGGCTGTGGGCTCAACACTCTCGGCCTTCTGGATCATTGTGGCAAACTCGTGGCAGCAGACCCCCGCAGGGTTTGTGGTTGAGGGCGGCAGGGCTGTGCTTGTCGATTTTTGGGCGGCCGTGTTTAATCCGTCCACCATGCCGCGGTTTCTGCATGCGATCGATGGTGCGCTTGTGGCCGGGGCCTTTTTTATGATGGGCATTGCGGCTGTTTTTCTGTTGCGTGGTATGCATAACTCGCATGAAGCTGAAAACCCTACGCGGGTGGGTGCTATGAAAAAATTGATGCCCGAACGCGAAGAAAAGCACCACCTGGTGCATAAGGAATTTGCGTTGGTTTCGATGCGGCGCGGTCTGATTCTTGGGTTTATTGCGGCCCTTTTAACGGGCCCCATTGGCCATTGGCACGCCGTGCAGGTGGCCAAGACCCAACCGGCAAAGCTCGCCGCCTTTGAGGGTCTGTGGGAGACACAGGCCCGGGCGCCTCTGCTTGTCTTTGGCATTCCTAATACGGAGACCGAGAGAACCGATTTTGCGCTCACCATCCCCTCGGGTTTAAGCCTTCTTGTCGACATGTCACCAGATACCGTTGTCACCGGGCTTAAGGATTTTGCACCCGAAGACAGACCCCCCGTGCTGGTTTCGTTTCTTAGTTTTCATCTCATGGTGGCGCTGGGCGGGTATTTTGTTTTTTTTACACTGGCAGGCCTTTATTTCGATCTTAGAAAAAAACTGGCAACGAACAAATTATTTTTACGGCTGGCAGTCCTGTCTATTCCGCTGCCCATTATCTGCAACGAGCTTGGCTGGTTTGCTGCAGAGATGGGCCGGCAACCATGGATTGTGCAGGGGCTCTTAAAAACAAGGGACGCCATTTCTGTAAATGTTCCGGCGGAACAGATTCTCATTTCATTGGTTTTATTTGCTCTGGTCTATGCTGTGCTGTTTGCTGTGTGGATTTTTTTATTAAGGCACAAAATCAACGTTGGGCCTTAAAGGGGTATCACAATGAGTTCTCTGCAAATCATCTGGTTTGTTCTTATCTTTGTTCTCCTGACAGGCTATGCTGTTCTTGACGGTTTTGATCTTGGTGTTGGGATCTGGCATTTGTTTACAAAAAATAAAAGGGAGAGGGGGCTCTTTATCAGGGCAATCGGTCCCTATTGGGATGGCAATGAGGTCTGGCTTTTAACAGGCGGCGGGGCTTTATTTGCGGCCTTTCCCCCTGTTTATGCCACCGTCTTCAGTGGTTTTTATCTTGCAATGATCCTGGTAGTCCTTTCGCTTATTTTCAGGGCCTCTGCGATAGAGTTTAGGGACAAGATTCAAAATGAGAAATGGATCACGGTTTGGGATATTGCATTTGCTGTGGGAAGCATTCTCCCGTCCATACTTTTTGGCGTTGCCCTGGGTAATGTGGTTCGTGGCCTGCCCTTGGATCAAGGGGGTAATTACATGCTGGGGTTTTTTGCCCTGCTCAATCCCTACGCACTGTTTATAGGGATCACCGGGTTTTTCATGCTGATGGTTCATGGGGCGGCGTATATTTTCTTTAAGACAACCGGAGAGCTTAAGCAGAGGGCCAGGACATGGATCATCAAATCATGGATGATTTATCTACCGCTTCACCTGACGGCTGTCATTTGGACCATGCTGGATGCGGGCTATTATTCGGCGGCGTTGTCTGGTACGGGGGCCTTGCTTGCCGTTGTTTTTGTTGTTCTGATCAGGGCTGCTCTTGCGGGGAAAGGGGACGGGGCTGTTTTTGTTATGTCGTCCTTGTCGATTGTGTTTAATATGATATTTGTGGCTTTTAGTCTTTTTCCCAATCTTGTGAATGGTCTTTACGAAAAAAACCTGGGCCTTAATATTTACACCTCGTCATCCTCTCAGGAGACACTCACAGTGATGCTGATCATTGCCGGTATCGGCATGCCCATTGTGCTTTTGTACACGGGCTATATTTACCGGACCTTTGCGGGGAAGGTGGAATAATAAAAAGAAACCCTTATCTTTTTTCAAAGATAAACTTGTAGCCGCCAATAGAGACTTCGTCTCCCTCTTTAAGGATGGACTCGTCTATTTTTGTCCCGTTAACGTAAATGCCGTTGGAGCTTTTGAGATCGATGATAATGAACTGGTTGTTGTACATGTTGATGGCGGCGTGCTGTCTGGAGACCTTGGGGGCCTTAAGGACGATATCGTTTGAAGAAGATCTACCGACGGATGTGTTTTCTTTAAGGAGAAATTCTTTTTGGTCAAGCTCGCCCTCTATTGTTCTAAAAAAATAGCCCTGAGTCGGCTTTGCAGAATCAGGTTCGAGGGGAATTTCTTTTTGAGATTCTTTGTTGGCGACAGGCTGCTCTGAGCCACCTTCATCAAGTTTTATCTGGTCGAGGATATCACTGATGGAGTCGTCCATAGCCTCGCTATGATCACTCTCGACCCTGGTCTCTGTTTTAATGCTGTCTTCATTTGGGGTTTGAGGTTGTTTTTCGGGGAGTGGTGTGACCTCGTTTTCGGCATGGACTGATCTGTCAATTTTTTTGACGGTGTAAGATGTTTCTTCAACGGTTTCTTTGCTGAAATAATTTTCGAAATCCGCTTCGTTTTTTTCATCCGCGGACGCAGGGGTGTCATCGGCGATGAGTTTGCTGATTTCGGAGTGACTTTTTTCGAATTCTGCCTCTTTTTCTTTTGCATCGTCTTTAAACAGGTCTTCGAACTCGGCGCTGTCGATTTCACCGGATGTTTGATCGAGTTCGGCGTCGTGTACTTTGGGGGCTGTTGTGTCCTGAAAATTGCCTTCTGCGCCTTTGGGCAGGAGTTTTTTTGCGGCATCAGTTGCCGTTTTGTTTTCGGTTGCAGGCGTTTCAGCGGTTGCTGCGGGTCGTGATTTTTGTGGTGGGTTGGCGTCTGCTTTTTGAGGTGGTGTTGCTCTTGCGCGCGATGCTGGCTGTGTTTCGGGCGGTGTGTCCTGGGGCGCCGGTACGGATGCTTCCTTGTCTGTTTTTTTGGCGGTTATTTGAGCCCTTTGGAGTTCGCGTTCCCTTTCGATGGCTTGTTGCTGCTCACGTACTTTTTCTTGTTCTCGTTGCTGCTCAAGGGTTTGTTCCTGTTCCCGTTCTCTTTCTTGTTCGAGTTGTCTTTCTTGTTCGAGTTGTCTTTCTTGTTCGAGTTGTCTTTCTTGTTCGAGTTGTCTTTCTTGTTCGAGTTGTCTTGCTTGCTCGAGCTGTCTTTCTTGTTCGAGTTGTCTTGCTTGCTCGAGCTGTCTTTCTTGTTCGAGTTGTCTTGCTTGCTCGAGTTCTTTTTCTCGTGCTTTGTTTTTTTCTCTTTCACGTTCTTTTTCGCGCTCTTTGTCTTGCGGGGTCTCGCCAAGGTCCTGTGGGTCAAAGAGTTCTTCGTGGCTTTGGATGTACTCGGTGATGCGGGTCAGGTCGTTTTCGAGTTTGTCGATCTCTTTGGTTTCAAAGTTTTGCACTTCTTGAAATTGAGTCTGGGAAAACTCTCCCAGAAAATTTCTGAATTCGGCTTCTTCGAGGATTTCCTTGTGGCGGTTGATTTCGGCCGTTAATTTTTCCCTGCGGATGTAGAGTTCCTTAACCTCTTTTGTGAGGGCCTCTTTTTTTTCGTTAAGGAGTTCGGTGACCGTTTGCAGCTGTAGTTTGTAGTCCCGGCGCACTTTTTCGTCGACGGATTTTGAAACGCGGGTGCAGGATTCTTCCATCTTTCTCATTCTCTCTAAAATGACATCCCGCTGGCTTTTAATTCTGGTGGTTGACTGCAACAGATCGTCGTTGATGCGGTAATTGCCAAGCTTTGTATAAAAAGAATCTGACGGACCGCCCATCATTGATGACAGGTTGATGACTTTATTGTCTCTTCTGGTATTGTTGTTGTTTGTCTCATCCATAGCGCAGTTTTATAAACAGTTTATCCGGTACTATTCAATGAAAATTATAAGAAAAAGTTCATGACCTTACCCAAAGAACGTGTTAAGAAATATTAATAGATATCAGCAAGATAGTGAGGGGGGAATTTTGAAAATAACGGAACAAAAAAAACATGGGGGTCGTTTTGTTGCTTTTTGCATCTGGGTCATTTTTGCGTTGATCATTACAGGTATCAACGATCCGGCCCATGCATGGCAACCTCGTGAGAGGGAGCAAGGCACAAATGGGGAAGCGGAAAAGACCAAGGTGCTTGGTAAAATGCAGCACAGGCATATTGCTGCAAAACTTGTGAGCCTACTCTTTAAAGATAAATTTTTTCACAAGCTCGAGCTGCCCAAAAAGATTGCGCTGGCCAATATGTCACTTGAGGGAGATGATCTGGGAATAGAGGCCAATGATTTTACAAACCTGGTTCTCAATAATCTACTCGCCAATCCTCTGGTCATGGTCATCAATCAGGATCTCAAAACCGATTTGACCCTTGAGTATCAGCTCATGTTCTACCTGCCGGTCCTGGAAACACGAAAAAAAGGAATTCTTTTGGGGGCGGACTATCACATTAACGGTTTTTTAAGGACTGTCCACGAAACCAAAGAGGATGGAAAGGTGACCAAGAGTTATTTATCACAACTGTCGCTCCGAGATATCAGGACAAACAAGCTCGTTGCCAAAGTGATCTTTGATTTTAAGGGTGACAAGGCAAAAAAAAGAAAACGCAAGTTTAGAACTTGACCGGTACGCCCCGAAGGAAGCACCCTTGGGGGACGCGGTTGCATTTCTCCATCATGCAAGGATGGCATCCGCCATGTTCCTTACGGCACATGGCCCGCGCTCCGTAATCTTTGCAGCGCTCAGACATTAAACTCAGGTAATAAAATGAACGAAAAAGAAAAAAGCGATCAGGGAAAAGTGGATGCTCAAAAGATCATCACTGACGCAAATGAATCGGGTACGGGCGAGGTTGCTGTTGATGCAGGCGATGGGGGACAGGCAGAGCTTGACCCCAACGCCACGATGATGGCTATCGATGTCACCAATCCTGAACTCGATCACCTCGCTGAAACCAAGGTTGGCATTCAACTCTTTGCAGACGAAGAAGAAGACGAAAAAAAACAAAAACCGCGAGGGTCATTGTTCTCAATAAAACTGTTTAAAAAAAATAAATCCCAACAGACAGGTGACGGGGGGTCGTTTCTGCTCAGACCGTTTATGGGCCTCTGGATCTGCGGCTATAAAACAGATATCAAAACGCAGATAGTGTTTTACGGTCTGCGTCTTGCTCTGGTCGCCGTTTCTGTTTATCTGCATATGGCCCTCTTTGAGATTTTTGGCGCGATCAAGGCCGCGGGGCACCCCTCCATGTCCTTTTATCAGGCAGGGATTGCAGTAGATCTGGTGTTGATACTGCTGGGCCTGCTTTTAAGGTTTTCACCCGGATGGGTTGTGTCTGTACCCTTAAGCACCATCGCTGTGATTTTTGCCTACGGCATTTATTTTTATCACACGGCTGATCTGCATTATTTTGCCTTTAACGGACAGTCCATCAGCAGGCTGCTCAATTATTTTTATGTCTTTGTTTTGTCATACGCGGCCCTTGTTTCTGTTTTTCTTGTTGCAAAAAAAACAATCACAAGAATCTTCTTTGTTTTTTATTACCTTGTCTGTCTTTCTGCCGTGTGCCTCAACTTCTGGCTCAAGGTTGACCTTGAGCTTGCTTTTTTTGGTGTGGGGCCTTTAAGTGACCTGCCTCACTTTTATTATCAGCCTGTTTTTGTTCTTTTTCATATTTGCTTTCCCCTCCTGATGCTGCTGCTGCTCGTTTTTTCACTCGGGCAATCGCAGGATCAGACACAAAAGGATTCCCGCGGGTACGCTCGCAGCCTGCTTTTACTCATCCTCATGGCCGGGCTGACCGGTTTTACACTCATGCAGAAAAACCGTGTCTTTCATGCCTTGAACTTCGCTGTGCCCATGGAACTTGATGTGGGGGCTGTTGAGGTGGATGTTCTTAATCAGCGGTTGAGGATAGAAACACGCAATTTTAAAAAGTACGGAGACTTTGACAACAAATCACGATACAAACTGACCCTTAAAAGATCACAAAAGGCAAATGAGTTCTTGCTGCAGGTTGTGGATGAATTTGATTTTCCCGTAAAGAACCTTTCGCAGAAGGATTTTACTCTTTACAGTGATGGAAAAAAAATCGACAAATACGATCTTAAAGAGGACCTTGCCATCAACTACAAGAGGGGGAACTATATTCTCACGGTGGAACTGGAACTCAAAAATCCTCTCTTGACCTGGGATAAAAAAGTAAGAACCTACACAACCAGTGACAGACTGGAGTTTAATATCTCGGACCTGTCAAAGGTAAAAAGGGTTGTCGTGAGAGAGGGAGATGAAACCCTTCTTGATGAGACGCAGCCGAAGGCTGAAAAATTATCGTTGCCGATCGATTACCTTGAAAGTGGAGAAAATCATCTCAAAATATCCGTCTTTGATTTTCTTGATCAGGAGGTCCTCAGTGAGACATTCAACATCACCGTTCAGGAAGACGCTGGTTTCTCCCTGATCTCACCGCTTAAAGATGACGTGGTGAGCGGGGTTCTTTCGGTTGTGATTCTGCCTCGTTCTCTGGCTCTAAGTTCCATCAAGAAAGTGACTCTGCTGATTAACGAACAGGTTTTTTATGAGAGCGAGACTGTCAATTTTCACCAGGGGATCAATCTGGGGGCTCTGGAAGAGGGAAAACACGAGCTTTCTGTGGTGCTTGAAACCGAAAAAGGGCAAATGACACAGTCTGCGGTGTTTTATAAAAAGGAACAAGGTCCCGGATTTAAAATCATCAGCCCCACCATGGGTGTGTTTACGTTAAGGCAGACTGCGGTGCTGTTTGCCTTGGAGGGCGCTGGAGCAAAAAAAATTGCAGGGGTGAGTGCCTTTGTCAACGGTCAGGCCTTTGAAGATGCTGTGATCAAGGAAGACGGTTTTGATCTGCCTGTGTCAAGGTGGAGGCGTTCAGAATTTTTTCTTGCGGTGCAGGCAACACTTGATGACGGTTCAAAAGTGAGTGACTGGGTACAGGTGAATAAAGGCATCGGTCTTCTGGATCTGGTATTCAAGGCCGAAACACTGGGTTTCTTAAATTATAAATCGGTGTTTGTGATCCTTGATGCGTCAGTGAGTCAGCTTGACAACTGGCAGGGAAAGGAAAAATGGTCGCAGATCAAAAAAGTGACTGGCGATTCGGTGATCGATAAAAGAATAAAAAAATTAAATCCTGGCTTTCTTGTTTTTGGCAGCAATAAAGCCCACTACTACAAGGACTGCGAGGATGACGAGGTTTTGATTGAGCCGGGATCATACAACCAGCCGATCTTTAAAAGAAAGCTCAAGGAGATCAAACCCACGGGGGTTTCGGCTCTTTATTCGGCGCTTCAAAAATCATACAGCTTTGGTCCCGAAAAGATTTTTATCTTCACCGACAGCACAGACGCCTGTGAGCCGGTGATGTCTGATGCCACGCGGTCTTTGATCGAAAAAAACAGCCAGGCACAGATTGTTGTGTTTGCGCTTGGCAATATCAGCAAGAAAGACAAGGCAGCACTTAAGGAACTGGCTCTAATGACTGCGGGGCATTTTTATCAGCCTGATAATTACGAAATCCTGCACAACAGCTGGTTCAGGGAGTTGGAACTCAGTTACGAACTTTATTTTGGACAAGAACTGATTACGCGGGAGCCTTTGGGAGCAAGAAAGTTCAGACTGGCCCCTGGAAAATACACATTAAAAATTCCCTACGGCAGCGAAATCAAAGAGGTCGAGTTTGCAATTGAAAACACCAGCAAGACCAGTCTGGTTGTAGAAGGCAAAGACAAAACCATTCATGTGGGTATCAGCAAGACGAGACTGTAAGCATGTGGGGTCTGGTCTAAAATGAGCAAGTCTCAAATCAAGACTTGCCCCCCACTGCAAGTGACTACATGATCCAGGCTGTCCCAAATTTTCTTTAAGAGACCCTTATCAAACTGTTTGATCACCTTTAGACCCTTGCTGGTTGAGGCATAGAGGACACCTGTGTTGATCCATTGCAACAGCAGTGAGAGACCGATTTTTTCGCGTTCGCTGAAAATGGCGGAGTCCCTATGCGCGATCAATTGATTGATGGACGAGGCGCCTGCGAGATCGGGCAGTGACTTGACAAAATCAATCATGCGTGTGGCGATAAACAGGGTGAAAATATCGGTTCGTTTTAATGACTCTGTTTCATGCCCCATCGCGGTGAGCCTTGCTCTGACCATGTTCCGGGGCGTTGGCGGCAGATTGATCTCTTGTGCGAGCGGTGTGCCGGGGATCACATACAACGGACTCGCACCTATAAGCACCGGAAGCCTGGCCGCCATGACAAGGGAATCAATGATGCTCTCCAGCGACTCCGACGGAAAACCCAGAATCTGTGATGAAAGAATCTTCAATCCTAATCGGTGCGCCTCTTTGACCACTTCGATGTATTGACCAATCCTGTGTGGTCGTGAGACCGATTTGAGGACGGCTTCATTTGCTGATACAAGTGCAATGTTAAGATGTGTGAAACCGGCTTTTTTCATTGCCACAAGGATATCAAGGTCAAGGTCCCTGTAAGAGAGGCCGTTCATGGCGAGGTATTGCATTCCCCATTCCCCAAACTCCTCTGTCAACGCTGTGAGGAGTGCTGTGCATCTATTCTTGTCGACGGTAAGGTTGTCGTCCTCAAAGTCTATCACACGGTAGCCTTCCTGATGGCGCTGCCTGATTTCTGCAATAATATTTTCAACGGACCTCTGCCTGAATTTTTGAAACGTGGCGTGTACCGAACAGAAAGAGCAGTGATAAGGACACCCCCGCGAGGTCATCACAAAGGCCATCGGTTTTCCCTGATACTGGTACTGATCAGGCGTAAAGTCAGACAGATCGGGGATCAGATGATCATGCGTGTTGGCAGAGTGATCACGGGCATTGAGGATTTGTTTGCCCTGTTTCTTGTAACCAAGCCCCGGTATCAAGGCGGGGTCGAAAGAGGTTGCATAAAACCAGCTCTGCAAAAAAAGCACCAGGGGGCCTTCGCCTTCACCGCAGATCACATAATCAACGGCGGGGTGTAGAAGAACAGAGTCCGGTGCGGCGGAAACATGCGACCCGCCGACAATCACGGGACAATCGCAGCCCCTTTTGACAGCCGCAGCGGTTTTGAGCGCCTCGCGGTAGTAGGGCGTGAAAAGGCAGGAGATGCCCACGATGTCGGGCCGATATTCACTGACATGTTTTGTGATAGTGTGATCATCCGCACCAAAACGGTAATATTGGTGGAATACACAGAACGGGCTCTGATCGGCGTGTTCGTAATATTCACCGAGGTATTTTAATTCATCGGGGATCGGGATGGTGTGTTTGCCAAACCCCTTGTGAAAGTCGATGATCCTGACTTGTACATCACGCACATGTTTTTTTACGGCCGCCTTGAGATACGCAAGTCCCAAGGGCTGCAGGCGGATCTGTGTGTCGTAGAAGTCTTCGATAGGGGGCTGGATAAGCAGGAGGCGCATGATGGGTCCTTGCAGCAGGCTTAAGAGGGAACAGGTCTTACAGTATTTATTTGGGTCCTTACTTGTGTACCTTGCTTAAAAAAACCTCGACCTCTGGCACGCCGCCCTGAAAAACAAGATAGCCGTTGCAGGGCTCGCGCTCTGTGATCTCACCGTTGATCGGTGTCAGCATGATCTTTTGGACCTCTTTAAGGTCGCTTGTCTGTCCAAAGGCCCAACCGAGTTTGATGTAGGCGACCTCTGGCAGCATGTTTTCGAGCGGGATAATTCCCTTGTTCATGAGATCGCGGCCCGTGTCGTAAACAAACATGTGCGCGTATCCCCACAGGGTCTGCACGGTCATGTAAATGGCCACACCTTTTTTAATCGCCCGCTCAATCGCCGGGTAAAGCGGTTTGTTGACATGGCCAAGCCCCGTGCCTGCAATGATGATGCCCTTGTAGCCGTTGTCGACCAGAGAGTCGATCATGTCGGGCCGCATGTTGGGATAGTAGTAAATGAGCGTGACTTTGTCTTCGAAGACGGGTGTGATGGTCACATTTTTGTCTTTGCGTCTTTTTTTGTAGTCAGGTTTGAGCGGTGTGATTTTGTTGCGGTTGATCATGGCGATGGGGATGTCGCCGATGGTCCTGAATGTGGAGCGGTAAGAGGAATGCATCTTGCGAACACGTGTGCCCCTGTGAAGCAGACCGTACTCGTTGGATGTGGGACCAAACATGCAGACCATAACCTCTGCGATGTCGGACTCGGCCGCGGCCTTTGTGCCATGGATCAGATTGAACGCGGCATCGGATGAGGGCCTGTCGGAGGACCTTTGCGAGCCAACCAGAATGATGGGTACCGGAGGATCCTGCACCATGAAGGAAAGGGCTGTGGCCGTGTGGTGCATTGTGTCTGTCCCGTGTCCGATGAGTATCCCGTCGATGCCTTTGCGGATTTCTTCGCCAATCCTTACAGCGAGCTGCTTGTATTGATCCGGTCCCATGTTTTCGCTGAAGACGGCAAAGAGTTTTTCGGTGGACATGTTGCAGATGTCTGCAAGTTCGGGCACGGCCCCGTAGAGTTCGCCGGGAGAAAAGGCAGGGATGACTGCCCCTGTCCGGTAATCGAGGCGGGACGCGATTGTGCCGCCTGTGCCAAAGAGTTTGATGTTGGGTTTGTCTTTGGAAAATGGGAATTCTTTTTCGGGGATTTTGTAGTTGGCCTTTTTGTAGCCCTTTTCTGTCATATCGAGAATGGTCTCGACCGCAACCCCAATGTTGTAGCCCGTAGAAACCTTGAGCACAATGTGCCTGTCGTCGTCGTTTTCGCTGCGCGGGAGGACGATGCCTGTAAAGCTGCCGCGCGTTGTTTTAATCGCAGCCTCGCTCCAGACCCTGATATCAAATTTTTTAAGCGCCTTGAGGGCTTTGCCTTTGTATCCTTTAAAAGTTTCACTCATGATTTTGCACCTTCGATCATTTTGCGCAGGTTTTTTAGTTCGAGCGAACCCAGTGCGAGCTTTTTGAGTTCTCCCATGATCCAGTTGGTTTGTGCACCGGGGTGTCTGGATGTGCAGATCTGTGTGAATTTTCTTTTGAGGGGGGGGATTTCATCCGCGATTTCTTTTTTGGAAATATTTTTGAGATGCAGCGATTCGAGCAGAGATTCAAAACTGATGTTGGGGTGCTCGTACACTGCGGGCAACATCTCTTTGATGATGTGGGTTTTAAGTTTTTTTTCTGCCACATACCGAAACAGGCCGTAAATTTTTTTAAACGAAAAATCGGCAGAGGGTTTGATGGCGCCCTGAAGATGTTTGAGATTGTGCGCAAAGACGGTGCAGACAAAGGGCGCAGGGTAGTTGTGTGCCGTGACGAGTTTTTTGATCAGCGGCATCAGGTTGTTGCGCAAGATATAATGATGCGTGTCGGGAGGGGCCTGCCATTTGGCGAGTTGTTTAAACTGCGAAGCGACAGACGGTGGCAGACTGGCCCTGATGGTCTCAATTTGTTTTTCGGTGATGGCAATGGGCGCAGAGTCGGTGTCGGGGTACATGCGGTCTGGTCCCGGGAGTACACGTTCGAAGAGTGTGGTGCCGTTTGAGAGGGCCTTGCGGGTTTCGTTTGGGACACCGGTAAAGGCAAGTTTGCAGCGTTCTTCGATGGTCTCCAATGCTGTTTTTAAGTCGTCCTGCAGGGCGATGATCACCACCTGCGCATCGTGCGCACCCGGTTGCACGACGTCAACTGTTTGGGTGAATTCTTCGGGGCAGAGCGGAGAGTCTGACTGTTCGCTGTGGATGAGGTTTGGCTTTTCGAGACACGCGATCACCTTAAGACGGTCAGAGAGTTCGCTCGCAAATGATTGTCCCGGTTGAGTGAAAAAAGAGAGCAGCCCGCCAAATAAAGGGAGATTGATGACTGCCACTCTTTTGCCAGCGGCCCTTGCCTGTTTAAACAGGGGCAGGTCCAGACGAGAGTCGTGTTCGTTAAGCACCAGAGCGGTTGCCTGCCAGTCATGCGAAGCCAAACGTTGCTGTAGAATTTTTGCGATCTCAATCAAGGCCTTTTGTCTAAAGGCCTCATGATGAGTGAGTTTGGGGATGTGGCTGATGCGCTGGACCCCCTTGATTTCGACACGCGTGCCGCCCGTGATGCTGACGTTGACATCCTGCCTTGCGGCCCCGCTGCCGACATTGACCTTGCTGGTGCTCCGCGCCATAAAGCGTAAATAATGCCCCACCTCGGCGGCCTCCTGCGGTGTGGTCATATCGGGACGAGTCACGGTTTCCATAAGAGGCATGCCGAGCCTGTCGGTTGTGTAAATGCGTTCGTGGCCGATATCGGAGACCTCGCGGCAGGAGTCTTCCTCGATGCTGAGTTGAATGATCCCGATCTTTTTGTTTGGGATGGTGACCCTGCCCTCGACGCCCAAAATAGCGGTTCTTTGAAAACCTGTTGGGATACTCCCGTCCAGATACTGTTTGCGGGTGATGTGAGTCTCGCCGACGATGTTGAGTTTGAGCAGCAGCGCCATCTCGAGCGCGATATCAAGCGCTTCGCGGTTTAAAAGAAACGGCGGGGTGTCATCAATATCGTAGGTGCAGGCCGTCTGGTAGTTGATGCGGTAGGTGATGTTTTTGCGTGTTTTAAACTCCATGAGCGCGGTCCCGTCGTATTCGCCAAGCTCGCTGAGTGTGGGTCGCATGTTGCGCAGGACCTCGGAGTTGAAGTCGTCCCTGTTGTGGTAAATGCCGGCAGGACAGCGGCAGAAGAGCTTGTGCCGTGTCTTAAGCTGTTGATGAATTTCGAGCCCGCACTTAAAGCCAAGTTTTGCATAATCGGCCGGGGTCATTGCGGATAATCTTTTGTAGCCGACAATTTTTTTTGTCTGATCGTAATTATTTTGTGGTTGTGTGCTCATGATTGGTGATTTGCGTCAGGCGCCTCATAGCGTTTAACCGGCAAAAAGATCAAGTTGTGATCTTGTGAGTTTGGATGATTTTTGTCTGTTCCTCAAATGGGGTGTCCGCCAATCAGTTCTTCACCTTGACGCTTAGGCGGTATTTATCTAATACACGCGCATGCTGGCCCTTGATCAACTTAATGTGCGTCTCAAAGAAATCCTTAAAGGATGTGAATACCGTTGTCTTGATCACATCAAAAGGGGCATCGAAAAAGAGGCCCTGCGCATTACTGCAGATGGCCGTGTCTCGCAGGGCCCCCACCCACAGGGGCTGGGCGCGCCGCTCACACACCCTTTTATCACCACCGATTATGCCGAGGCCTTGCTTGAGTTTGTAACACCGACCTTTGAAGATACAAAACAACTCCTTCTTTTCATGCAGCGGGTTCACCAGTATGTTTACCGTCATATTGATTCTCAACTCCTCTGGCCGTGCAGTATGCCCTGCATGATCGAGAGCGCAGATGAAATCAGGATTGCCGCATACGGGACTTCAAATCTGGGCAGGCTCAAACACATTTACAGGAAGGGCTTGGAACACCGCTATGGCAAGAAGATGCAGTGCATTGCGGGTGTGCATTACAATTGTTCCTTTCCCGAAAGATTCTGGTGCTGTTATCAGGAGTCCATTCATCAAACAGGCGACCTGCAGGCGTTTATCAACGATGGCTATTTTAAAATCATCCGCAACTTTGAGCGCTGGGCGTGGATGCTGATCTTGCTCTTTGGGGCCTCACCTGTTGTCTGCACATCCTTTTTTAATGGTGGCGATTTACCGGCAGGTCTTGATGCCCTTGACCCCTGCACGTTGTACAGGCCTTATGCCACCTCTTTGCGGATGGGTGATTTTGGTTACAAGAGCCGTGTGCAACAGGGGATGAATATCTCTTACAACAATCTTGATGAATACGTGTCAGACCTCATCAAGGCCATGACCACCGGTGTGCCAGAGTACGAACAGATGGGCGTTAAACGTGACGGGGAATACATTCAGCTCAATACAAATTATCTTCAGGTCGAAAACGAGTACTACGGGCTTATCAGGCCCAAGCGTGCCGTTGTGGAGGGCGAGCGGTCTACGCAGGCATTGAACAAGAGGGGCGTTGAGTATCTCGAGATCCGCTGTCTCGATGTTAATCCCCTGTCTCCTATTGGTGTGGATCGTGATCAACTGCTGTTCATCGATACCTTTCTGCTCTACTGTGTTCTCGAAGACTCCCCAACGATCGGCAGGGACGAAATGCGCATCATCAGGGCCAACCACAAGGCTGCGGTCTGCGAGGGGCGCAACACAAGCACACGCCTTTTTGATGTGACTCGCGGTCAGTGGACCACGATCAAAGACTGGGGTCATGAACTCTTTGACAGGATGAAGATCGTGGCGTGTTATCTCGACGAGGGCGATACAAACGGCGATTACACGCGGGCGGTTAAAACACAAAGGGCAAGGCTTGAAAACCCCGATTTAACGCCGTCCGGGGGCATTTTGGGTCAACTCAAAAATTGTAAAATACCATTTTATCATCACGCGATGGGACTCGCTCGGGAATACAAACAGTCTTTCAACAAAACAGAATTACCTGTGCAGGACAGGCTTTTTTTAGAACAGGCGGCGCAGGATTCGATTCGAGATCAGGATCACCTGGAACGGTCAGACACTGTATCCCTAAATGCATATATCGAGCGGTATTTGAGGACGTGAGACTAATCGCTCTCAATGCCGTATTCACTGGCCAATTGTTCCCTTGCCTTTGTCCTCTCGGCCCGGTCAACGCCGTTGTCCCTGATCCAGAGCAGGGCGTCCCTGATGGGGTTGTTTTCATAGTCAATCGGGTTCCCGTCATCCTTGACAGGGTCTGCGTTTTTTTTCATTTCATCAAACCTGGCGGCAAAGGGGCTGTAATGCGAGGCCTCCTCCCAGCGTGTACTGGCATCGCCTGGGCCATTCCATAAATCGAGGATCTGGGCCGTCTCAAACTCGAGATGTGCCCCCGTGTTTCTGGGATACGTGATGCCGCAGTAGTCGCTGCTGCTGATGTCATCTTCCTGTAGGCATTGCTTTATTTCCTCCAGAGCTGTTTCAAGGCGCGCGAAAGCATCACTTGCTGTTTTTAAGTGTTCCGCTGCATGTTTTTTGAGTTTATTGCTGAGCCCTGTTATTTCTTTTGTATTTGTGGATACCCTGAATTTGTATCCATCCAGCTCTTCCTCCCAGTTGTCATGGGTGCGCTGCACTTTTGTCTTTTGTTCCTTTAATTCGTAAATTTTTGTATCTAGTGTTTGGTATCTTGCAGTCTCTGTCTGCGACAGTCTTTGTTGTCTGCTTAATCTTGCATCGAGCCGATCAAATTCTCTTTGTAGGGGCTTGATCTGTGCTTCAAGGGCAGTGAGTTCTGATTTCTTTTTTTCGACGCCATGCTCGTAATCTGATACTTTGGGATGGGTCAGTTGCAGTTCCTTGTCCAGTTTTTCTCTTTTATCGATGTCATCCCTTAGAATCCTGGAATAGGCCTCGCAGAGACAGAGATCGTAATCAAAGTCGCTGGTCCCTGGCCTGACAAGGTCTTGAAGCTCTTCGACCTTCTTTGGGTGCGTGTTAAACCCTTCGGGGTCAAGCCCTTTAAGGAGCCACAGCCCCCTTTCGTAGTCACCGGCCTTAACAGCCATGATGCCAATCTTGTAACGCTGTTCGTCCGTAAAAAAATCCAGCGAGGGTGTTATATTGGCGGGCATGAAGGCCTCGAGAAATTTATCGTACACGACACGAGCCGATTCTGTTTTGCCTTCTGCCGCAAGGGCCTTGACCATCTGCAGGTTGGCATCGAGATGAGTCCTGTGGATCAGGATAGCCTGTGTGAGATAAAACTTGCCCGAATCGACGTGCCTTAAACTTAACATTTCGCTGCCGATCTGGGTCATGAGTTCGACGTTATTCTGCAGGGCGTAGATCAGCGGGCGGATGCTTGTCCACTCGTTCACGGTCAAAACATCAACGACCAGACGGTGTGCCATAACCCTTAATGCCTGTGGATTCTCTTTTGCAACAGTCAGTATTTTTACCGCTGCCTTGTAGAGCCTTTCGGAATCTTTGTTGTACTGGTAATCCAGGATGACCCCTGTGACCTCGTGTGTAATCTGCGCATAGATATCAAGACTGCCTGCGTCCATTTTTTCGTGTAATGCAATGGCCTTTTCAAAGCTCTCATCTGAGACATCCCCTGCGTCATAATCAACCCTGGTTTCTTTGTCGTCGAGTTTTTTAGTCATGGTCCCCATGATTGTGAAGGCGCTCACTTCAAGGCCTGCCAGCTCCTTTTTGTAAGTTTCATCCAAATCTGTGCGGCCCGTTAGGTCTGCGATGACCTTGAGTGCAATTTTTGCAAGATCAATGGAAGACAGGGTATCCGATTCGCTCCTGGCCCCCTCTATCAGGTATCTTGCCACATCGGTGGGGATTCTGTACCTAAAATCGGGATCGAATTGCCTGTCAATGGTCATGAGTTTGTCAATATTGTGAGCGGGGTCTTGTTTGATGTATTCGTTAATGATGTGCGCCACCTCAACGATGGTATCTCGTGAAGGGGTGCTGATGCCCTGAATGCCGCCGACAAATCTGAGCTGGCGGCACTGATGCAGTAAAAGCCCGACGGCGTGCTCGTTCCAATGCGCCCCCTGAGTTGATTTGCCGTCAACAGAGGTTGTAAACCTGCCGTTAAACGGGGTGATATTGTTTCCCGCGGCGGCTTCGAGATATTCTTCGAAGGTATCAATCTCGGGGTATCCCAGATGACTTGTTGTTGTCTCTGGTTTTTTTTCTCCGAGGACATTGACTGTGTTGTTGTCGACAACAAAGGAGTGACCTCCCTTGAATTGAATCAGTGAAACAACATGGTCGTCTGCTCGTATATTTTCGTAATCGATGTGACCAGTCTTGACAGCCTCAATGTTAGAAAGTCCCGAAAAAATGTACTGCGCCCTGTCGGCATAGACGGAGCAGTTCCATATTTCTGTCTCATCGGGCTTTCTGGCGATATCGAGGCTGGATGCCTCGGAAATATCGGGTCTTCCGGGCAGGCTGACTTCAAGTTTTCTGTTGCCATGTTCGGCGATCTCAACAAGGTAGGTTCTAAATTCAGACATGACCTCTTTGAGCGCGGCTGGGTACCCTGGTTGTGAGGGTTCGAGTTTTGAGAGTTTTGTACCAAAATATTTTTTTGCACTCTCGGCACTGTGTCTGTCAATCTTGCCCTCAAAGCTCCACTTGGCGGCCTGGCGTTTGCCATCAAGGGGTGTGTGAAAAAAATCGGTCAAGTTTCTTAACGCGGGCGGCAGTTGAATCCCGTTACCCTCTTTTTCTATAAACTCAAGAAACAGGGCCCCTTGGACGTTTTGTGCCTCTCCATTAAGGGTGATGGTGCCAAAGTCTATTTCGAGATAGCCATCTTCGTCTTGGTCTGTGACCTGTGGACCATAAAACTTGAACTTCGCATCTTCATCGATGTGCTTTTTGTAAAGACCAATGGCCTTGTTGAGCGAGTCGACAAGGGTGCCTCCGACCTTGTTAAAGGCCTCATCTGTTTTTTTATCACCAGACTTGATGTAGTTCTCTGTGGATTCGAGAATACCAAATTGTGCCCAACGGTCGTCGGCGTTGTATACCTTGCTCATAGTTACCTCACGGTTAAGAGTGCCTTTGTGACTCAAAATAATCTACTGACTCTTCTTGTATGCAAGAGTTATACCAGATAGTCTTGAAACCTATGTATTGGGAATGATGCAGCATTGACAGGCAGACAAGGATTGCTGCCGTCTTGAACAGTCAAGTGTTTGACGAGGGTATCAAAATGATAAGGTGGGGAAGGTTTATTTACCGCGATTTTTCTCTGGCAATCAATGCGGCCCCCAGCGCGCCCACTGTTTCCGGGTTTTGTGGGACGGAGATTTTTTTGCCAAGGAGCGAGCTTAACGCCCTTAACACACCGCTGTTTAAGGCCACACCTCCCGACATGGCGATGGGAAAATTCTTAAGATCCGGGGCAACACGTTTGACAAGGGTTATGGTGCGCGTGGCAATCGCACGGTTGAGTCCATGGGCGATCTCGTTGACAGGGACACCGCCCGCAATCAGCGAGACCACCTCGCTCTCGGCAAAGACGGTGCACATGCTGCTGATGGTAACATGACCCAAAGCCCCTGTATCAAGGGCGGCAAGCTCATTAAGATCTATTTGCATCACACGTGCCATGGCCTCTAAAAATCTGCCTGTCCCCGCGGCGCATTTGTCGTTCATGGCAAAGTCCATCACACGCCCCTCCGTGTTTAAAAAAATGGCCTTGCTGTCCTGCCCGCCAATATCGATGAGGACGCGTGTGCCCGGGCAGAGTTTTGTAATGCCCCTTGCGTGGCAGGTGATCTCGGTCACGTCATGATTGCGGTCTTTGACCTGCTCACGCCCGTAACCCGTGGAGACAATCGCGCTGATCTTGTCCCGTGTGAGACCGGCCTTGGTCATGACCTCTGCTGTTGCACGCGCAATAGCCTCTTGATTGCGTGCGCCTGTCAGGACCACAGACGTTGCAAGGGTGCGCTCTTCTTGATCGATCAGCACCGCGTCGCAAGAGAGGGAACCAATGTCTATGCCGAGGTAGTACATATGTTATGGCTGTTATTGAGTGTCTGTCGGGAAATGCCCTGTTTCTCCGGAAGTTTGAAAATTTTGCCGCTTGCAAAATATTTCAAACCCTGAAAAATCATGTCTCTACATTTTGTCACGGGACATGATTTTTCAGGACTCCTGCGAAACAGGGCATTTCCCGACAGACACTCTTCACAGCAGTTCAGTAAGATCTTCGACAGACAATCGTGCCGCTTTAAGGATGTGTGACAATGTGGACCTTTTGATGGGGCGATGTGCGGGAATCGTTAATTTAAGCGTCTCATCAGGGAGTCTTTTTTGCAGGCGGATATGACTTCCCTTTTGTCTCACAACAACCCACCCGTCTCTTTGAAGGGCGTGAATGAGTTGGTTAAAGTGTAACACGGGGATTTTTGTCATAGGTTGATTTCTATAATTTCGGCCTTGTTGCTGAAACTTTTATCGTCATCTATTGATTCAAGATAAAGCTCTGCTGCCTCCTGAATGTTTTTGAGGGCCTCTTCGCGGGTATCCCCCTCGCTGATACACCCGGGCAGGGCGGGGATGTAAGCGGTAAAGCCGCCATCTTCACTGGGTTCGAGTATGATATTGAGTTTCATATTTTTTTCCTCGACTTTCGTTCGATTATAGCATGGGCACAAGATTTAAGGCAACAACAGGAAATAATTATCCCCCCACCATTTCTATAAATGCCTCGATGCGAGTTTTTATTTGACCCCATGCAAAGTTGCGCTCGTCGATGCAGTCGACCTCTAAATTGAGGACAGGGACACCGATGGCCTTAAGACCCTTTTCTATCAGGCCTCGCGCGCCTGTCCCCTGACGGCACCCGAAATGACAGGGGTTGATGGCACCGTGAATCTGGTAATCGTTTGCAAGTTTTTTTAGGTGTGTGATGCGCCTTTCGATACAGCCGTTAAAGGGGATCGAGATGGCGCGTCTTGCGAGACCGGGGTAAGGATCATCGGGATTGATTTCATCCCATGTGATGTCGTTAAGTTCGTCTGTAACAATGGCAGCCTTGTATTGATCCTCCAAGAGTGTGATGACCGGATTCTTAAACTGGATGCGGTTTTGTATCCACAACAGGCGGATGCGTTCGCCGGCAACACCGCTTGTGTTGTTTGCAATCCTGTTTGTAAACTCGTCATGAAAGGCCTGTGCAATTTCGATGGCGTCCTTTGTGCCAAAGAGCAGCGCCATGACAATGCCAAAGTTGCTTAAGTCGCGGCTGCTCGCGGGTGAGGGGACGTGCGCTGCCAGTTTGTAAACATCTGCAATGAGCCGTCTGGCACTGTTTGTGTTTTTAATGGTTGTGTAAAGCAGCTCTGTGTCTGGTTTTTGCCCTGTGTGCGCTGCAACAAAACCAACCATCTCTTTTAACTGACCTGCAAGACAGGCAACAGATGTTTGCGAGTCGTCCCGCGGGACATTGAGGACTAAGAGTTTTTTGTTAAAGTGTCTTGCAAGATTTTCGATGGTGGCAAGCCCGCCCGCACAGGGGCATGTGGAGCCAATCAAAAAAGCGGGCCTTGGCAGAGCGCCGCTTATAGCGGCCCCCATGACGGCACGGTGGTAACCGCATGTATCGGCTGCAAAGCCCTGTTCTTCTGCGTTTGCGAGAAGCGTGCCGGCCATCCCAGTCGATGCCAGCATGGCCCCCATAAACTCTATAAAATACGAGGTGACACCCATCGCTGTGAGGAGTTCGAAAGGGATGGTGACCCCGCACCACGCGATGTGGTTTTCGTGGGCGTAAAGACGCTCTCCCATGCGGGCGATACCCAGCGCGAGTTTTTTTCTGGGATTGGGCCTTGCGGGCTCTTCACGCAGCTTGGCCTCGATACCCGCGATGGTGTTTTTAAAATATTCCCTCATCATTGCAGCATCTCCACAAAGGCCCTGATCCTTGTTTTGTATTGCTCCGCGATACCTTGTGTGCCATCGCCCTCAATATGTAAAAAGGGGATCCCCGCCTCTTTTAAAATTTTTCTTATCAGGGGCAGTCTTGCAAGATAGGGGTCGCAGAATTTGACTGTATGGGCAATCACCCCGCGGGCCTTGCATTTTAAGGCCTGCGCTAACACATCATCGGCGATGTGACCGGGCCTGTCAGGTGTAAGCGTCCTGGCACAGGGTTGTTTATTAAGCAGCGCCTGCGCAAGTGATTCCAAGGGATCCTGAGGGTTGATGGGTCTGCGTTGGAGGCTTAGCTACAATTTGTCAAGGTCTGTGGGTTGCAGAATCAAGGCCTTTTTCTCCACACAACCTTTGGCCGTTTTGGTCGATAACTCACTTGATGGCATTTTTTAGCGAAATCATACATCCCGACCTCAAACCAGAGGATTATCTCTCCGGTCTGGGCATGGACCCGTCCGGTCTTAGGCGGTACGAGATGCCCGAATCAAAAAGCAGTCCCTTGAGCGAACTCTCGGATGTGTATTTTGAGGTCGATGTTGATGGGGATGGCACACGCGAAACTCTGTCAGCGAACGGGCTGATCCACTTTGGAGAGAAGGCGTTACAGATTATCAACGAGGGTGTGCCCGCACACAATGTATTGAGATGGACGCGGACCCATGCCAGTGAGCGCTACACGAGATTTAAGGATTTTAAAGCCATCACTGTTGGGGATTTTAATGGCGATGAAATGGAGGACTACCTGTTTGCCTTTAAAGACAGCACGGTTGTCTATACCAACACGGGCGAGGGTCGCGTGTTATCAGAGCGCGGGGCCGTGGAGCTTTTTAAAGATGATGTTCTGTTAGTTCCCGACTACGAAAGGACAGGAACGATCCACACAAACAGTTACACACAACACGAAGAAAAGATGTCCAGCGCAACACTGCAAAGAAGTGACCTTTTAAATCTCCCCTATGAAATGCCCGCGGAGTTATTAGCCAGATTACCGGCGCGGTTCTTGGCAGGGACCCTCGGGTTTACCCCTCCGTGGGAGCAGTCGACATTTAAAGACAGGATCACGGGGTTTGGTTTTGATGTCAAGGATGACACAGATGAAGAATGGCCTCAGGATATCTACGAGACGGTGGTTGCCCATAAGCAAAATCATCGCATTGATTTTAATTTTCAAAACGGCCTGCCTTCTTTTATCGGGGGTCATGTCCAGATCATTAAAAACAAGAGCGGCACGCCTTTTGTCACCATTGATCCGGAGACCATCCTCTACATTCAAAACAACATCTATTTTGATCACAAGAGAAGTCTCATCAGTTTTAGAGACGCGATGGCGGTGTTTGGTTCGTTATTTGGTCTGGGCGCAGATCAGGTACTGGTGATGCCTCGGATTGGCAGGTTTGCCCACCTCGACCAGCAGATGGTCTGCTTTGATGATGGGAAGATCATTGCGCTCAAACTCCCCAACGATCATCCGGATCACGATACATGGCAAATGGGGCTTGCCATGCTTGCAGACAAAGGTTTTGATCTGGCAGGGGAGATAGAAATTCCCCCCTATCAATTTGCTCATAGCCGTTCTCCCTTAAATATGCTGATCCATACAGACCTGAGTGGCAGAAAAAAATATATCATTCCCGTTGATCCCGTGTTGCTCTACGATATCGACAAAAAAACATACTTTGATTTAAGGACATTTGAAGGCGATGACTCTCACCACTTTGGCTACTCGCTTGGCCCTGAAGGGCCCGGGAAAAAAATCATGGCGATCTACGATCCCAACACCCTGCCACAGCACATTAAGGATCTCTACGACATTCTGTTGCGGGATGACACTATTGAGCCTGACCAACTTGAATTTTTTTACTACAACTATTCAAGCTCCGGTTCCCTCCACTGCAGGACCAATCAGGATCCTCTGTCTGATGGATAAACGAGGGGCACTTTCCCTGTCTTTTGGAATTTCTCATGATGAAAAAATGGGGATGCAAGGCAACAGAATAAAGGTGTGTCTCGATTGTTGGATGAGACAAACTGCCAGGGTTTAAAACCCGCCGCGACTTCCACCGCGGCTGCCACCGCCGCCAATGCTTATGCTGCGACTTCCACCACGGCTGCCACCACCAAACCCGCTCATACCGCCGCCACCGCTCCTGCCACTACCCGAGCTGTAACTGTACGAACTCGCACGTGCGCGTCTTGCTGCGGCCTGTCTTTCTGCTTCGCGTGCTTCGCGTTCCTGTCTCTCTCTCACTCGGCGTCTCTCTTCGGCGAGTTGTCTCTGGCGTTCGGCCTCGAGTGCTGCCTGGTACTCGCGATATTCGCGCCTTGCCCGTTCGTAGCCTGTGTTCCAGTGCGAATGGGCGTTATCCAGCGATTGAAGCAGAAGGTAATAATTGACTTCCCGTGCGTGTGTGGGGAGGGGGAGGGGGTCGAAGTACCTGTTTCCGGAGCCCAGGCGATCAGTGCTACCGTAAGAGCCAAAGCCCCTCATCTCGTCGAGCCTTGCCCTGCGGTAGTCCATCATCTCTGCGTATCTTTTTTCGTAATTTCTGCGGGCCTCTTCGAGACGGTTGCACTCGTCGATGATGTCCTGAATTTCTTTTACGGCCTGCGTGTACAGTTTTGTTGCTGTAGCCGAGTTTTCGTGCGCCGCTTCTACGCTTCCCTGTCCCACAAGGGCCATGGCCTTGTCGCGGGCAGTATCTGCCTTTTTTACGACAGCCTTTGCCTCATCTACCTCCTGCCATGCCTTTTTGATGGCATCCGGTCCGTGAAAGGGTTCGATCGCGTTAACCCTGTCAATGGCCTCACTCAATTTTTGCTCTGCGCTGTTCACCTTGTCATCAGTTGTGTGCACAGCCTTTGTCTTTTTGGCAATCTCTACAGCCCGCTCCCAGAGGGCCTCTGTTCGCCTTGCGTTGTCCAACTGGGTTTGCCAGTTGGTAGCGCTGGTGATGGCATTGGGGGATAAAATGTTTTCTCTAAGATGGGTATCTCCTTTTTCAAAAAGGCCCGCGTCATTGTAAGGGGCGTAGGCCGCCATTTTGCCTACCATGTGGCGGCGTTGCGTGCCATCGGCAAGGCTTGTGTAGTACGTTGCATACTCACTGCGTACCGTCTCTAGCCTGTCGACCTCGGTATGCATTTCCTTCACATCCACAAGCCCGCTTTTAATGTACTCTTGCGCCTCTTTTGATTTTGCAAGGGCAGCAAAATGATCATTGGCCTTAAAGAGCCGTTCTGCCTCGCTGAGAGCGGCACTTGCCAGTGCCAGGTCATCCTCTGCCTCTTTGATCTCGATGCGTGCCCTTGTGAGGGAGGGCTCGTCATGATGCAGGGAGAGGGCGGCTGCTCTTTCCTTGGCCTTGGTAAGCGCATCCCTGTAATGGGCTGCCATCGTTTTTGCCCTGTCAAGACCCTCGACAGAGGCGCTGATGGTCACAAGGATGTTGTTTTTAAGATCCTCGACCCTGTCGTAGGCCTGTTCGGCCTCGTTTGCCATGGCGATGATGGCCTCGGCCTGATTGATATCGGCCTGTTCAAGCAGTGCGTTAAGCGCCTCCATCTTTGCCTCGGCCTCTTTTTCTGCAACACGGGGATCGTTTTCTGGTGTCAGGACGATCCCATCGTAGTTGATATTAATAGAGTTGGCAGTTATCTTTGACTGGTGTGTCTCGGAGACCTCGTACATGATGGTACTCAAGACGCCGGCGAGTTCTTCCTGGGCCTTAAGGTTTTCGCTGATAGTCCTCACGTAATTGATGGGGTCCTTGCGACGGACAACATTAAGTTCCTCCCATTTTTTTGCAGCATCCCTTAACGGGTGCGTCTTAAGCCAATCGGGGTTGAGGCCTGCTCTTGAGAGCTCCTCAATCAACTCGTTGTAATGAGTGAGGGGCAGGTCGTCCTCGGCCTTGCGGTTTGTGGCCTTAAGGGCGTCGGTTAACTGTGTCCATATAGATTTAAGTTCGTCACGGTCTGCCTCAAATTCGTTCCAGAAGGCCTGCGGGTTGATGGTGGTGTCGGCATCGGCCTGTGCCTGATGTTCGGGGCGTCCGGCAGTGTCGAGTTTAACAGCGGTGTCGTTGTCGAGTCTGCTGAGTCTATTAAACGCCTCTTCGAGCTTTTCCAAACCACCTTTTTGAGACCAGTCCGTTGCATCACCCAGTGACTTTGCGACCTTCACATGCTCGTCGATAAGGTGGACGCCGTTTGCCATCTGTGTTGCGAGTGCTTTAAACTTGTCGTACAGAAGTTTTGTGTCCCCTTCGGTGTTACTCAAGGCCTCTTTGATGGGACGAGCAAGATTGACCTCGTGCAGGAGTTGGCCGTTCATGCCGACAAGGTCCAACATTTTACCTTCTTGATTCCCTTCAACAACATCATAGTAGGTCTGCCACGCCTGTCCGATCTTTTCCTCCCATTCTTTTATCTTGGCATCAAACGCGGCTTTCTTGGCGTTGTATTTTCCTGCTCGACGGCCCAGCCACACGCCAAGACCTCCCATGGAAAGAAGGGTGCCCAGGGCCATCAGGGCCATGATGGCAGCTTTTGTGTTTTGTTCTAACTGCCAATTGGCAATGACTGCCTCGTCTTCAGCCACAAGCCTTTCAAGCGCGCTCCTTATGGCGTTGATACGGTTATAGTCGTTTGTGCCAAGGGCTACGTTGGCTTCTGCCGCCATGTCCCTTGATTTTGGATCGCCGGGCCTTTCATCCCTCATCTTACCGAAATTTGTCTCGGCAGTTTCGGCACGTTTGATGATGTCTGAAAGCAGGGCTCGTGCCTCACTGCGCTGTTTAATTTGCGCCGACAAGGCCTGCGTGACTTTTACTAAATGTTTGGTCATGCTCTCGATCGCGTCATAATCCCTGCCTGCAAGTCTGTCCCTTGCGTTGGCGATGTTTGTTTCGATGAGAGCCGTGTTGTCGGTGGCGAGTATCCCCGGCTGTTTAAGGACGGCCTCGGCCTCGGAGATGGCGCCTTCCAGATCACGTTTAAGACCTTCCCTCTTGGCAATCTCTTCACCGACCTTTTCGAGTTTGTTGTTGAGTTTTTCCAGCGCGTCTTTGGCCTCAAACATCATCAGGGGTTCGTGGTCGCGGATGGCGCGCGCGAGGTCATAGGCCTTGCGCAGGCCGTCGGGGTTGTCTTTCTCGGTGAGCTCGCTGCTTTGCAGGACTTGCTCTGCCTGTCCGATAGAAGTGTTTAATCTGGCGAGCAGGTTGCGCGGCGGGTCGATGATGCCGTCGAGTTCTTTGTCGATCCCTTTGACAAGGTTCGCCAGTGCGGCGTCCATATCGCCTGTGTCAAGGGCGGTCTGCATAAAATACTTGTCTATGATTTGTCCCAGCCTGTCACGGTTGGTCTTGTTGAAACCGTAAGTTTGATCCAGTGTGGTGCCCGGTGTGATTGATATCTGGCGCCCCTGTGTGTGTTGACGGTAATCAACGCCGCTGCGGTTGTTGTCCATCACGATAATCATGCTCTCGGGTGAATTAAATTTTGGGTCTTGCGCCCATGTGATCTGGATTTGATAACCTGCTTTTTCTGTACGGGGGTCTTGTAATTTGTCGGGCTTGTAACCCTTGTTGAGATCGCGGTCCGTGTAATCAATCCCTTTGTAGACAACCACATATATATCGTACCCTGCGCTTGTGGTGGCTTTTTTAACCTGTGTGAGGGGAACCTCTTTGTAACCCGCGGGTTGCGTATACACACGTACCCCTTCTTGAAACGGCGGTATTTCGAGGGCGTGCGCCGGGTTTGCTGTTGCAAAGGTGAGCGCTGTGGCAAGGAGCGTGACGGCCGTGAGCCCTGCCAGTGAAGGGCCTTGTGTATTTGTCCGCGCCGTTGCGGCACCTGTCTCTGCCCGCTGTGAAAAATGTGGCATGACCGCAGGGGCTTGATATCTCTGGGCTGCAGGCGAGCGTGCCTTTAATCTGCGGTGGGGTATGTCCAGGGCTTGTCTAAAATCATTTTTCCCCCAAGGTTTGCCGGTCTGTCCCTGCATACCGCGTTGTGCCTGGGGTTGTGTCCCGTATGGCAAACCACGCGGTCCCAGTTGTAGCCCGCGCTGCGCCCACTGCTGCGCTGCAAGAAAATTATTTGATAACCCATTGCCTGTTGAGATGGTCCCTGCTGCCATAGAGATTCCTTTTTTAAAAATTTGATTTATAAAAAACACCGACCCCCTGTCGCGTTTTTCATATCGAGGGGTGTGTTTTAAAGTTTCGTGTTTTTTAAAAAAATTTTCTTATGAAGCAACCGCGTAATATCGGGGATGATTTATGATTTTTTGGGGGGATTTTCCGACAGGTATCAGCGTTGTGAATCGATCTCTGTCATGTTGTCAATCCTGGTGTACGGCGACCCTAAACACGCCCTTCAACGTCATGTGCGTGCCAGGAGTTGTCCGACAGGCCACTGGAGTCCAGAAGCGGCCTGATACAGGCAGGTGCTCGATTTAATTTAAACCCCTGCACCTGTCATATCCTGAGGGGGGTTATCATGATAATCCTTAAGCTGCGTCGTATCGATGATTTCCATGTAGCTCCTGATGCTTTTGTCGAGTATTCCCAGCTCCTGCCAGATCTCCAGTTCTTTTTGCACACGGTCTGGTCTTGTGTCTCCAAAGCACATCCATGCCGACAGGATGTGCAAAAAGGCTGTGTCGTGTACGGGCAGGTCTTCCAGATTATTCATCGAGGCGAGGATGCGGACCCCTGTAATAATGTGCAGTGAGGGCATGGGATCGCCGTTATCCACGTTGAGCACACCCATCGAGAACGGTGTGATGAGTTCCCCCGAATGCAGATGAACACCGCCGCGGTCCTTTTCTTCAGTGGCATGATGCGTTGGGGTGCGGTAGCGGTCATAGTCTCCAAAACGCCCAACCTGCATGTCTGGGCCAAAGGGGTGATTTGGATCTCTGGCTGTACCCGGTTGGACTAGGTCCCTTAAGGCCCCCGGGCCCTTGATCCAATGGTCTCCGATCAGCATGTCTGCTCTGGTGAGCGGACGTTTAAGATATTCGGTAGAGATCCCGGCTTTGGCCCCTGCATCTGCGGATCTTTCTTCCTGCGCACCGGTGTAACCCATATAGGATGAAAATCCCTTAAAGGCCGCGCTGATTGCCGAATTGACGGCGTGCCAGAGTTCGTGGGCCGGGATGGATGCATCCTTTGTGGTCGATTCGACAATATCAAATAACTGGGAACCTGGTTTTGGCGGGGCTCCAAAGATCATCATGACCTCTTCTCTTGGTCCCATGGTGTGAAAGGCGTTGGCATACCCGTTGGCTTCATCATCATCTCCGGGCGTGGGATAAAAATCGATACCTACAATAATGCGTTTTCCGGCAAAGAGTTTAAATCCGGCAGGGACAAGCCGTTTGATAATGGGATTATCATCGATGGCTTTTTGTGCAAAGTGGATGAACTTTTCGATGTGCCTGACCGCATCGCGTGCGTTTTCGTCGGCGATGGCGTCTGACTTTGTTGTTGAATTACTGGTCCACTCGACCTTTCCCGTTGTCTTACCATCCTTGGTCACCTGACGGACAAGGACGATCTCGATGCCATCGGGTGTGGGCAGGTTTGGTGTTTCACCCAGTGTAGTTATGACATCCTTGTACATTGTATCAAGCGGGCCTCCGCCTTCCGTCAGTTGTTTGTGGGCCGCTCGATTTTTTGCTGCAAGTTGCGGCAAAGCAAGCGGGACGTGGACAAGGGAAGCCATTGTTCCAAACATGTGCGAGCGCGGTCTTTTAACCTTTGACGGAGACAACGGTATGGGCATCGGGCGGGCAACAGCGGGGATGGCCATTTGTTTGGATATGGGGGCACTACCCCAGAGAGCGGGGACCTTTCTGAGACGGGCCTGTACAAAGTCGGGCAGGTGATCCAGCAAACTTCCAGGCGTGGGGGCAGGGGGCGGCGGTGTTGGGATTTTGGATTGCTGGACGCCGATCTTTGATAAAAAAGGAGTATAACTTGCCAATGTTGGTGGTTGTACTTGTGGGATCATGCCCACATACTCGCAACCCGATGGCAAATGTTGCTAAATAAGTGATGAAAAAAACACTTTTTTTACAAGCGGTAATTGCTGGTGATCTGTTTAGTTTTCTTTGTTGACGTAGTCGTCGAATTCGATCTCGAAGCGCAGCTTGTGTCCGGCCTCTTCCTGGGCGAGCGAGGCAAAGAGTGTTTTCATGCTGGGGTCGTCAGATGACTGCGAAAGAAATGTGTACAGCCTGTAAGCAGCGAGTTCTTTTTTCATGGCGACGGTGAGGATCTGCTGGTAGTCCATATCGGCTGTGGGTTTGATGTCGACGAGGTAGTTGGCGATTTTAAGATCCTGAATTTTTTGTTTTGTAAACAGGTGTGTCTGGCCGCTCTTGACTGTCTCGATCTTCTTTTTGTGAGAGAGTTCTTCTCCCGAAAACTTGAGCAGGGTCTCTTTAAGGGCTGGGTTTTTTGCCTTGCTGGCGAGGTCTTTGTAGAAGTCGTGGGCCTCTTGTTCGTTATTGATTGCAAAATCTAAAATATCGTTAATGTTGTTCATAAAAGTCCTTTCTTAAAAAACCGGTATGATTGATGGATGCGGGTCACCCATCTGTGGCTATCGCCACTAGCAGAAACTTGGATTTTTAATCAAGCGGGCATTTGGTTTCTTTGGAGTGGGCGCGATAAAAACTTGAATCTCTAAAACAATGCCACTATGGTGCCAAAATTCGGGAATTAGCGCAGTCCGGCTAGCGCGTTCGGTTCGGGTCCGAAAGGTCGCGGGTTCAAATCCCGCATTCCCGACAGTGAGATGTACAGTGGTCCCTGTGGCGGGATTTGAACCGTAATGAGCGCTGCCAGTGGCAGAAAAGTGAGCGCATGCGAACGACAGCGAATGCAGGCGGCCCTGAGTGAGTAGGCGCAGGCCGTTAAACGAACGAAGGGAAATCCCGCATTCCCGACGGAAAAAATTCGCTTGGGGCGAATTTTTTGGTTGATGGGTGATGGTAGATGGTTGATGGGGGGGATTGTTGGTTGATGGGTGATGGGGGCGGTTTTTGTTTTGATCCTTGTTCGGTCTATTCATGAAACTCAACATCATCATTTTAAACGGGACCCTTAAGGGAAAACATCGTTCCTTTGATGTCAAAAATGGCCTCGAGGTCGTTTTTGGCAGGTCCTTGGGTGATGTGCATATTCCAGACACCTCCATTTCGAGAAGACACTGCAAAATTATCTGCAAAAAAGACACATTCTATCTTGTTGATCTTAAGAGCAGCAATAAGACTTGGATCGACAAAAATCCTGTGACAGAGGTCACCCTCACCGATGGAACCATTTTCAGGATCGGTGATACCTACATCAAGGTCGGTTGGGCGGGGTCGCAGGATGGCGAGGACGATGACATGGCGATTACGTTGGTGGACATCCCTAACCTGCATAAAGCGGAAAAACCTACGCGGGCAGGCGACTCGAAAATTTTGTTGCCGAAACGCGTAGAAAAAACCTACCTGGGTTCTAAAATGGACGAGGCGAGGCGGTCTGGCGCAACCCGTACCCCTTCGGCGGATGGTCTTGATGATACCTCCGTGTCGGAGGATTCGGTGTCTCAGAAAACACTGCCCCAAAAGGCCCCCCCAGATGGTTTTTCTGATCGTAAATGGTACAAAAAGATGCGGGGCGCTGTCTTAAAAATCAGGGATCAAATCAAACAGATCAAAAAACAAAAATAATGATGGTGATGTTTAAACTGAGCGAGATAAATAATTGCCGATGCAGGCACTTTCATGGTGCCCTTGAGAGCATCTCCAGAATGTCGTCCTTGTTTTCTGCAAGGGCGCTCACCACCGCAGCTTCAACGGCACGCTCATCATAAAGCTCAATGAGCATATCTGCCAGGATGTCGTCTCGGTACATTTTTATGGTGTGCTCGGCAAAGCCATTAAGGTGCCATGCGGCAAGCCTCCACAGCGAGAGTGAAAAAAAATGACCGTTTATCTGGTGGGCCGTGTTGTGGATTTCGGCCCATTGTTGGAGTGAGGGATAATCCCCCGCCATTTTATAGATTTGCTCATTGATTTCACGATTAGCCAACCCTTCAAGTATTTCAAATTTGTTAAACAGCACGGTATTTGGGTCAAGGACATGTGATTTAAGCATATCAGAGAATTTTTGACCGAAATTTTTTGGGTATTTTTCTTTGATCTCCCAAGTGGCCCTGGCGCATATTTTCATTTCCCTGTGATAGTGGATCATCTTTGTGATGGTGCGCAGCACAGGGGACTTGCCGGCGAGGTTAAATTCTGCCGGCAGGGTTGTGATGATGTGTGAGCCGGTTATTTTATCGTGCGTGTTAAAACATTTTTTTTTAATGATTTCTGATGAGGCAGTTTGAAAGACGCGATGATCGACACAGACGAGTTGCGGACTGCGCCATTCAAAGTCATCGGGTGAGAGTGATAAAAGATGATCAAGAAACTCACTGTTCCAGGACGACGGTTCTGAGTAACGGGCGATAGAGATTAGAAACAGGGGGTCTGTATTTTTATACAAGGCAGCCCCCACCTCTGCAAGGCAGGTATTTAAAGGGTGGGAGGCCATAAGCATTTCTGCGGTTTTTCTTTTGATGTACAGACCTTCGAAGGGGCGGAGGTACTTTTGCGCGGCGAGGTTGATCCTGCTGATGGCGGATGTGCTGGTGAAGTCCCTGATGTCGAGGCTGGTCTGGATTGTTTTTTCAATTTCGTGAATCTCGAGGTTGAGCCTTTCGGTGCTGTTTAAAGGTGTGCTGGTATCGAGACAGAGGGATGCGAGCAGCGCTTGAAACCGTTCCCTGTTTCTTTGCTCAAGTTTGTCTGCGTATTTTTTAAAAAAGGTTTTGAGTTGCGGGTAGTCGTCAAATTTTGGGGTCTTTAAGATGGATTTTAAATATGAAGTGTCTTGCATCTTTGTGAACGGTTTACGTTTCAATGCCACGCTTTTCAACAAAAAACAACCCGGCACAGATGCGATTTGGCCTTATATTGATGGGCAGGGGGCAACCGCGTCCCCCAAGGGGATTTCCTTCGGGGCATACCCCAAGGGCACTTCCTTCGGGGCGTCAAAGTCCAGTGAGTAGTGAGTAACTTGTTGTTGTATAAATTTCGTGAGTGTGTTAAAAGGGACACACCATTCGTTCCCGCCAGCGTTATTCTAGTTTGCTGGTCGCGGTCTTGTGCGCCTTTTGTAAATTCTGACACAACAAATTCAGACACGGCACATTACTGACTGATCATATCAAGAAAGGTCCCGTATTTGTGGGTGTGACACTCAAAAAATATATCTGGGTTCTTGGAATACTCTGCACCATAGCCATCAGTTATCTTTTGGCAAGGATCGTCACATTGTTTGTCGAAGGGTCGTTCTTTTCGAAGGCAGTTGTGATGATGGCCTCGGAGTTGCCCGATGGAGACAGTCCGCTGTCTGTCTCCGGCAAGGGGGCTTCAGACATCGAAATCATTCTCAAAAGAAATTTTTTTGATGCCGAAGAAACCATCATCACCAAAAAGGATGAAGACCCGGTTCCCAAGGACGACACAGCAAAGGATGATGATAAAAACACAAAAAAAGAGCCGATGGACAACAAAGCCGTTGAGACCAGCCTTGATCTCACGCTGTATTCCACATTTTCTGTGGGTGACGGGCGTGGGCTTCAGAGTTCATGCGTCGTTAAAACAAATCGGTCCACGGATACTTTTACCATCAAGGACAAAGAACCCTTTGGTGCGGGGACAAAAATTGTACGCATCATCTCCAAGAAGGTTGAGTTTATCAACAACAACAGGCTGGAGTACGTTAAGCTTGAAGACTTTGCCAAGGCGGGTCCCTTTAGTCGTGGCAAAAAACCCGTAAAGGATACCGTAGAAACAAAATTAATTTCTGATACCCCGCAAAAAGATCCATCAGCGGAGGTTCAGCGCGAGGGTGACAGCTTCAAGATCCCCAGATCAGAGGTCAACGCGGCGCTCGAAAATCTCCCCAAACTTTACACCGACATCAGGGCGGTGCCCTACTTCAAGGATGACAAGGCGCAGGGGTTTAAACTCCTAAGCGTCAAGAGGGGATCGTTTTTTCAAAAGCTGGGTTTAAGACGCGGTGATATCTTGTCCTCGGTTAACGACAAGGTGCTCGATATTCAGTCTGGCATGGAGACATTTAACACGCTCAAAACAGAGACGTCGTTTAAGGTGCAATTAGAGCGCAGGGGTGAAGAAAAAACATTCAGCTATGAGATTACAGAATGACACAATCAGATGCCCGAAAGGACATTTATGCATAGTAAAATATCTTATGTCTTGATCGTCTTAATGGTGATCACGTTTCCCGGGTTCGAATGTTTTGCGCAGGGGTTTAAAAAACTTGAGGTCAAAGAAAAAACGGCCACAACAGAAGACGCCGAGCCCATTCAGCCCAAACCGCAGGCAGGTGACACAACTGCAGGGGGTGAAGATGCGGCCGCCGAACAGACCCTGCCCGAAGGGATGATGTACCTCAACGGGACCGACGTCGATATCAAAGAAATGATCCGCCAGATCTCGGCCTTGACCGGTAAAAACTTTATCATCGACGACAAGGTGAGGGGCAAGATCACCATCATATCAGACAAGCCCATGACCAAAGAAATGGCCTATCAGGCCTTTTTGTCCGCGTTGGAGATCAACGGGTTCACCACGGTGATGACGCCGGCCGGACTTATTAATATTGTGCAGCAGCAGGCATCCATCTCCAAACCGATCGATCTTTACAAGGACAGTTCCCCCATCACCGACAAATACATCACCAGGATTATTCAACTGAACAATATTTCTGCAAACGAGATTCATACAGTGATCAAACCGATGATTTCAAAAAACGGAAACTCCTTTGCCTACCCAACGACCAACTCCATCATCATCACCGATACAGGTTCAAATATCGACAATGTCCTCAAGCTCATTCACGAACTCGACAAAGAGGGCCCGCAAGAGGTGTTGGACATGATCCCCATTGTCTATGCTGATGCCAAAGAGATTGCAGACATGATCACACAGATCTTTGAAAAGGATGATGCCAAATCTCCAACGCGCAGGACCACGAGGAGTCGTAACCGCCAGCAGGAGCTTGATGATGTGCAGCAGATTTCAAAGGTCATTGCCGATGAACGCACAAACTCGGTGCTGATTATGGGGACAAAAAGATCCATTCTAAAAGTCAGGGCGCTTATTGCCCGGCTTGATCGCTCCATTGGTGGGGCCGAGGGGCGCATTCACGTCTACTATTTAAAATACGCCAAGGCAGAAGAGGTGGCGACAGTTCTTTCAAATCTTGTGTCAGATGCACAGACCAAGCCCAGTGCCTCTAATCCCAAGGCCGGCGAGGCCAAGGGCAAGGCCGCAAAGACCTCGGCAGGCTCGGTCACCCTTGAGGGCGGGGTCAAGGTGACGGCGGACGAATCCACCAACTCGCTTCTCATTGTCGCGTCGGCAAAGGATTACAAGACGCTTGTCGAAAATGTCATTGAAAAGCTCGATCTCCTGCGCCCGCAGGTCTATCTGGAGTCTGTGATCATGGCGCTGGATGTGCAAAAAACAACCACGCTCGGTATGTCCGGGATGGGGGGATTGATCAATACGCTTGCGGGCGGCAACAAGCTCATGGGTTTCGGTTCGATCATGCCCATGTCAACGGAGACCCTGGCGGCGATAGCAGGCGCCAGTGGTGGGTTTGCGGGTGGTGTTATTTCTTCCGAGACCGTTGATTTCGCTGTTGCTGATGGAGTGACGGCCTCCGTTCCGGCTGTCAGCGCCATTATTCAGGCATTGGCCTCCGATACAGATGCCAACGTGCTTTCAACACCGAGTATCATGACACTCGACAACGAAGAGGCGCAGATTCAGGTGGGTCAAGAGGTCCCCATACCAACGGGGACATCGCTCTCGGAGGGTGTGACCACCTTTGATGTCGCGAGGGAAGACACTGGTATTATCCTCAAGATCACACCGCAGATCTCCGAGAACGACACTGTCCGTCTCAAGATCGAACAGGAGATTACAAGCGTATTCATGTCCGATCCCAATCTGGGGCCCACGCTCGATAAAAAGGCGGTGAACACGGTGGTGCTTGCCAAAAATAAACAGACGGTGGTGATAGGGGGACTCATCGACGATAAGGCCTCTGTGAGCACGCAGAAGGTGCCTCTTTTAGGGGATATCCCGGTGCTGGGCACGTTATTTAAAAACAAAACAACGACCAAACAAAAGACCAACCTGATTGTGTTTATAACACCGTATATTGTGAGAGAAAAAAAGGATTATCTTGCCATCCTCCAAAATGAAAATAGAAGAGCGCAATCTTTTCATCGATGCCAACTATGGTGTGGGTCAAAAGAAGATCATCAGAAGGGCGATCTCAAATCATGCAGAAGACCTGCTTGAGTTTAGGTGCATCCTGCCGACCGACGAAGACCCCTGCTTCGACAACCCTGACACGGTCTCTTACCAGAGCGATGCGGACAGGATTAAGACGGAGCAGTTACAGGGCTTAAAGAAAAAGAGGGGACGCAGAAATAAAAAAGGTGGCGGTTAAAACCATTTGACAAACAGGCGTGTTTGCATTGATTAACGCACGGTGCAGGGCTGTGAACAAGGCAGGCACTGCACACAGGTGGATTGGGGCAGTAGCTCAGCTGGTAGAGCACCACGTTCGCAATGTGGGGGTCGAGGGTTCGATTCCCTTCTGCTCCACTGTATTCATCACCCTGAATCATTGAGTGGGAATCGAAGCCTTGTGAGCGCCGAGCGAATAGCGAGGATGAGCGAGCGCACGCGAGTTAAGCGAACAAGGCCGGCTCTGAGCGAGTAGTGCCAACGTTAAGCGAGCGAAGAGGATTCCCTTCTGCTCCACCAATTTTCAGACACTGCGCTGAAAATTCTATACGTCGCGCGGCGCAGACCAAGCCCAAGCCCAAGCCAAAACGAAATTGATTCGCGCTCGCAGAAATTTCCCCGTCCCCTTGACCGCGCCTTCCCTTCGACAAGCTCAGGACAAGCGCGGCGCGGGTCGTCCGTTTTACGTTGTGGTCATTATGCAAAAAAGCAAAATGACCCTCGCGCGCAGTTTGCCTTTTGCCACTGGCAAAAGTTTGCCTGCTTACGCCCATGGGCGCCTGCGGGGCCTTTGATGCCTGTTAGGGCCAGCCGTAAAATTTTTCTCGCGCAAAATTTGGTTTATGGTTTTGCGTAATTCGTAATTGGTTTAATTTTGCCCCCACCACAACGATTGACCCCAAGATTTATGAGTGTGGTGGGGGTAATGGGACATGGTATGTCCCTGTACTGTGAAAAAAAGTTGTGCTATTAATCCATAATCTAATTTCTGATTAACCTGTTGATAATTAAGATTAATCTTTTCTTTTTTTATGGGGGTGGTAGAAGGTTTTGGGTTATGTGAAATCATTATTGTATTGGTGTGAACGGAGAAAGAAATATGAGCACTGATCTGACATTTATAACTAATGAAATTGGCACAACCCTTCTTGATCGTTTTAATGTCCTGCTCAAAGAAGACACCAGATTTTTTGATTGTCTTGTTGGTTATTTTTTTATCAGTGGTTTTTATAAATTGTACCCCTCTCTCGAAGGGACGGAAAAAATCAGGATTTTGATTGGCCTTAAAACCGACAGAATGACACAAGAATTTATTGAGGAAGGTTTGCAGCAGAAGGTCTTAGATTATACCTCGCACGCCGAAGCAAAAGAAAAAGTACCGAGTGAGATATTAAAAGAGCTTGATACATCAAACGATTCAACTGAAATTGAGACAGGTATTAAAAAATTTGTGGAATGGATTGGTATTGGCAAGCTTGAGATCAAGGCGTATCCCACCGAAAATATTCATGCCAAGGTTTATATTATGACCTTTCATGAGGGCGATCGGGATAAGGGGCGTGTTATTACCGGTTCTAGCAATTTTTCGCAGTCGGGTCTTAGAGATAATCTGGAATTTAATGTTGAGTTAAAAAACGCCTCTGATTACGAGTTTGCCCATAATAAATTTGAGGAACTCTGGAAAGATGCCGTTAACGTGAGTCAGGAATACGTTGATACGATACAGAACAAATCACCGTTTGCCCATTTTACGCCGTACGAATTGTATCTAAAGTTTTTATACGAGTATTTTAAACGCGAACTGAGTGTTGCGGATCGTCTCATTTCACCCTATCTGCCAATCAATTTTATACAACTCAAATATCAGGATGATGCCGTCATGAGCGCAAAAAAAATACTCGAAGAATACGGCGGTGTTTTTATTTCTGACGTTGTGGGGCTCGGTAAAACATTCATGGCCGCCATGTTGGCTCAACAGCTTGATGGCCGTACACTTGTACTGGCACCACCTGCCCTCTTGGATGAAAATAACCCCGGTTCGTGGCCCAATGTTTTTGGTGATTTTAGGACCCCTGCCGATTTCAAATCCATTGGTAAACTCGATGACCTCTTAAGGCGCGGGGTCGAAAAGTATCAAAATGTTTTTGTAGACGAGGCTCACCGTTTTCGCACCGAGGCTACTCAGACTTACGAAAAGCTGGCGCAAATCTGTCGAGGCAAGCGAGTCATTTTGGTTACAGCGACACCGCTCAATAACACACCGAGAGACATATTGAGCCAGATCAAATTATTTCAAAATGGACGAAACAGCACGATACCCAATGTGCGTGACTTGGAGGGGTTTTTTACACGACTTGAAAAAAAACTGCGCGGTCTTGATCGCAAAGAAAACAGCGAAGAATATTTACGAGTTGTTCGCCAAAACGCCAAAGAAATCAGAGAAAATGTTTTAAAATACCTCATGGTCAGGCGCACAAGAAGCGAGATTGCAAGATATTACGCCGATGATTTGAGGGAACAAAATCTAAAATTTCCCGAAGTGGCTGAACCCAAACAGCTCTTTTACCAGTTTAACAATGACGAAAGCGAAATTTTTACAGAGACAATTTCACTGTTAACCAAAAAATTCACTTATGCAAGGTATAAGCCGCTCGAATATTACATAGGCACACCGCGGGAACAAAACGAATTACTGGCACAAAAAAATCTAGCCAAGTTTATGAAAATCCTGCTCGTCAAAAGACTGGAGAGCAGTTTTTATGCCTTTAACTTAAGCATTGAAAGGTTTATCGGCTCGTATGAAAGATTTATCGAAGAATTTATTAAGGGGGATGTTTACATCAGTAAAAAACACATCCACAAAATCTTTGAATTTTTAGATGATGACAATGCCGAGGCCGTGCAACAACTGATTGAAGAAGACAAGGCCGAAAGACTCGCGGCAAAGGACTTTAAAGACGAGTTTTTAGCCGATCTCAAACAAGACCTGACTGTACTCAAAGAGATTGCCACCTTGTGGCAAAGGATCAGGCGTGACCCCAAGTGGGAGCATTTTAAATCAGAGATTAAAAAAGATCCCGTCTTAAGAGACAATAAACTTGTAATTTTTACCGAGTCAAAAGAAACAGCCAGTTATCTTTCTGCGGCCCTTGAAAAAGACCTGTCTGAAAAGGTTGTGCTCTTTACAGGAGATTCTAACCCGCGTTATAGAGAGATTATTATCGAAAACTTTGACGCCCGTGCCTTTAGGCGCAAAGACGATTATCGTATTTTGGTTTCTACCGAGGTCTTGGCCGAGGGTGTGAACCTGCACCGCGCAAACGTGGTCATCAATTACGATATACCGTGGAACCCCACGCGCCTTATTCAGCGCGTGGGCCGCGTGAATCGTATTGATACTACCTTTGACACGATACACACCTACAATTTTTTTCCAACTGATGAGGGTGACGATCAAATTAAACTGACACACTCCGCAAGATCAAAAATACAGTCCTTTATAGAAATGCTGGGGGCCGATGCAAAGCTTTTAACCGAGGGCGAAGAAATCAAAACACATGATCTGTTTACAGCCCTCAATTCCCGAAAAACCATTACCGGTGAAGACGAAAATGAAGCCAGTGAACTTGAATATCTCAAAGTCATCCGTGATCTGCGCAAAAACAATCCTGACCTGTTTGAACGCATCAAGCGCCTGCCCAAAAAGGCCAGGTCGGCAAAGTCGCACCAATGCAACGCACATTCGTTAGTCACCTATGTGCGCAAGGGACATCTTGAAAAATTCTTTTTGGCTGGTACTGACGCGCCGTCTGCAAAAGAGGTTGATTTTTTTGAAGCCGTCAAAATACTCAAATCAGAACCCGCAGACCAGAGTCGTGCCATAGGCAAAATGTTTTACGACCTACTCACAAAAAACAAGCAGGCGTTTGTTGTAGCAACAACAGAGGAATTGATTGCCGGTGAAGGCACACCGCCAAGGGACAAGGCATCACATATTTTAAAACGACTCAAGGCCAGAGAGATCAGGTTTTACAAGGGTTTTACGGAAGAGGATAGGAGTTTTATTAAAAGGGTTATCGAATTGCTTGAAGATGGGGCATTGCCAAAACCCACCACAAAGAAATTACACGAGTCATTGAGTACCGAATTAGAACCGTTAAAAGTATTGGGGATACTTAAACGAGATATACCTGCTGAATTTTTTAAAGCAACACGGGCACAAGAGAGCCGTCACTACGGTAGTCCAAGAGAGGTTATTTTGTCGGAATATTTGGTAACAAATGAATGAATAAATTTAAACCAATGCGAGGACAAGCTCGAAATGGTTTTTAAAGAATTACATGGGGTTACATGATGTCAAACGGCAAACCTGATTTGATGGTCGAATCACAAAATCTTTTTGAGATCCATAAAAAATACGACCCTCAAGGTTGTGAGTATTGGTCTGCGAGAGATCTTGGAAAAATATTGATGTATTCAGAATATCGCCATTTTTTGCCAGTCATTGATAGGGCCAAACTGGCATGCATTAACAGCGGGCACGTACTAGAAATGCATTTTGTTGACTCACAAGAACATGTAGCAATTGGATCAGGCGCAAGCAAATTACTACCTACAATTTTTTTTTCACGTTATGCTTGTTATCTTATTGTCCAAAATGCCGACCCATCAAAAGAGATTGTTGCCAAAGGGCAAACGTATTTTGCCATACAAACACGCAAACAAGAATTGACAGAAAAAGATCAAGAGAACAAAAAACGATTATTACTGCGCAACGAAATATCCAAACACAATGTTAAACTAGCAGAGGTAGCCAAGTCAGCAGGAGTTCGTGAGCCTGTTGATTACGCCATCTTTCAGGATCATGGATATAAAGGATTGTATGGAGGTCTTGGTGCTAAGGATATTCATGCCCGAAAAAGACTTAAAAAAAGTCAGAAAATTCTTGATCACATGGGTAGCACAGAATTGGCTGCCAATCTCTTTAGGGCAACACAAACCGAAGAAAAACTTAAGCGTGAACCTCATCACAGCAAGCAGCAGGCCAATCAGACACATTTTGAAGTAGGCAATAAGGTCAGGCAGACAATCCGCGAACTGGGGGGTTCTATGCCAGAAAATCTCCCTGTTGCTGATAACATCAAAAAAATTGAACGTCAGGTTAATAAGAAAAAATCACTTTCAGACAAAAAAGGAAAAACAAAATAAAATGGATAAAAAACAAGCCGCAGAATGTGTCCAACAAACCTTTACTAAGTCGTTTAACAAGGACCAATTTTATCGTTTTACCAAAGAGTTACTCAATAACATTAACGATACCAAGGCGGGTACATGGGGGCACACCTACATCAAAGATGCCTTTAAACCGCATGTGCAGGTTTTTTTGCGACTGGGCACCTACTCGACTCAAAACGGGGAGAGGCTCGATCTTCTGGTTGTCAATCTGACAAAAGAATCCAAGCTCGAACGTGCACGAACGGCCTTGCGAAATTTTGTGGCCGATCATCTTAAGCAACGCGACAACAAAGACGCCGCATTGGTTGCCTTTGTTTCCCCTACCGAAAAGACATGGCGTTTTTCGTACATTAAAATGGAATATGCCACTGTTGAAAAAGGCATGGGCGAATTTGGTACAGAGGCAAGACTCACGCCTGCTCGCAGATTTTCTTATCTTGTGGGCGAGGGAGAAAGCTGTCACACGGCGCAAACACGTTTTTTAAAATTGTTACAGGACACTAGCAAGAACCCTACGCTAAAAGATATTGAAGAGGCCTTTAGCGTAGAGGCTGTTACAAAGGAGTTTTTTGCCAACTATGTAAAACTGTTTGAGAGAATCACCGAAGGACTCGAAACAATCTGTAAGAAAGACAAGGTAGTGCGCGAGGAGTTTGCAACTCAGGGGCTTGACCCCGTTGACTTTGCAAAAAAGCTCATGGGGCAGATTGTCTTTTTGTATTTTGTACAAAAGAAGGGCTGGCTTGGTGTGGCCAAAGACCAAAACTGGGGTGATGGCCCCCACAATTTTTTGCGCCGTCTAGCCAACAAAGAGTATAGTCAATATAAAAACTTTTTTAACGATGCGCTAGAGCCCCTGTTTTATAACACACTGGCAACAGACAGGGGCCACGATGCATGGTGCAAAGAATTTAACTGCCGCGTCCCCTTTTTAAACGGTGGTTTATTCGAACCTGTGGCCGATTACGATTGGCAAAAAACAGACATCACACTACCCAACGAACTCTTTACAAATAACGAACGGGTAGATGAGGGCGTGTTTGGCACAGGTATCTTGGATGTGTTTGATCGCTACAACTTTACTGTCAATGAAGCCGAACCCCTCGAAAAAGAGGTGGCCATTGACCCCGAAATGCTGGGCAAAGTCTTTGAAAACCTCATCGAAGACAACCGCCGCAAGGGACTGGGCGCGTATTATACGCCGCGCGAGATTGTGCATTACATGTGCCAAGAGAGCCTCATCAACTACATTGACACCGCAGTCAACAAAGGCGAGCCACGGGTGCCACGGGCAGAGATTGAAACTTTTATTCATTTGGGCGAGCAAATTGCGCACTATGAGTCAGTAGCCACAAGATATACAGGCATTAACATGCCCAAAAAAATAGAAGAACATGCACGGCTTATTGATGACAAACTGTCAACAATAACTGTCTGCGATCCCGCCATAGGATCGGGCGCATTCCCCGTAGGAATGATGAGCGAGATCGTACGTGCACGTCTGGCACTCACAAGCTGTTTTAACGACGCCCGTGAACGCTCGGCCTATTACTTTAAACGCAATGCCATACAAAATTGTCTTTATGGTGTAGATATTGATCCGGGGGCCATAGAGATTGCAAAACTGCGTCTTTGGCTCTCGCTTGTTGTGGATGAAGAAGACGTCAAGCACATCAAACCCCTGCCCAACCTTGATTACAAAATCATGCAGGGCAACAGCCTGCTTGAGGAGTATGAGGGGATTAAGTTGTTTGATGAGAAGATTGTTGAGGCAGGCAATTATAATGAGACATTGAGGGCAGGTCTTAAAACAAAACAAGCGGACCTACAACGCGAGTATATTGAACTTGATACAAAGCACAGACTAACACCTGCCAAAAAGATTGAATTAAATGAAGGACTCAAAAAAATTGATGCCCAATTAAAAAAGATTTTAAAACAAAACAAAGATAATGAAAAACCGGAAGGGCTTTTTGATTTTTATTCCGAGGCCAAAAAAAAGGCCGATCTGCTAAAAAAACTGCACAAGGATATTTTTAACACCACTCAAAAAAAATCAAAGGACCAGATCAAGCAACAGATTGACTGTTTAGAATGGGAACTCATCGAGGCCACGCTTAAAGAACAAGGCAAGTCTGACGAACTTGGCAAATTATCTGCCCTCAAAAAGGCAAAGACCAAACCGTTCTTTTTGTGGAAGCTTCATTTTGCGGAGGTGTTTCAGGCGGGCGGGTTTGATGTGGTGATTGCGAATCCGCCGTATATCTTTGCTCGCAATAGCGCTGAAAAAGGAATGACTACTGAAAACAAGAGTTACTTTTACAGGAATTACGCTTTAGCAGAGTATCAGGTTAATCTTTATCCATTGTTCATTGAAAAGGCAGATCGGCTTTTGAGGGCCCTTGGATCGTTGACTTTCATCACGCCAAATAATTGGATGACTATCAATACGAACAAAGCATTACGCAACTTTGTACTTGGTCGTTCCAACATTGTAATCGTCAATTTTTACGCCAGAGTTTTCGAGACTGCAGACGTCGACAGCGCCATCCTGATTTATGAAAAGGGGCAACATAATCCCCACATCAGACTTCTCGAATACACTGATACCTTTCATGAGCTAAAATCTGCCCCCCCTTCATTTTTCACTTCACAACGCGAAAGTATAATCAATATTGAAATGTTTAAAGGCGATCAGGACCAATACTCTTTATTATCTAAAATCGAGGTTGCCACATTTCCTCTTTCTCATTTTGCAGATGTTAAAGTTGGACTTGGTGCTTATGGCATCGGAAAAGGAAATCCCCCACAAACTAAGGATATGATTGAAAAGCGTGTGTTTCATTCCAAAACAAAAGAGGGGAAAGATTACTTCCCTTATCTGGATGGTAAAAACGTTTGCAGATACTATTTGGGCTGGTCTGGTGAGTTTCTTAAGCACGGTGACCATCTTCGTGAACCAAGAAGAAACTGGGCATTGTTTTCCTCAAAGAGGATACTTGTCCGCCAGATACCTTGCAAACCACCTTACTGCATCCACGCATGTTATACCAATGAAACAATCCTAAATGATCGCAATTCAATGAATGTGATCAATATCAAGGCAGACCCTCTTGCAATCCTTGCTATACTCAACAGTAGATTGATTTCTTTTTGGTTCGCTCTCAAGTTTGGGAAACTTCAACGCGGATTATTTCCACAATTCAAAGCAAATGAGTTAGCCGACTTTCCCATTTCAAAAAATCTTTCGAGATCCGAAAAACGTTTAGCAGAGCTTGCTCATAAGGCAACACAAAAGCGGCGGGCAGACGCCTCCGTAGATATTGGGCAGATTGATCGTGAAATCGACACCCTCGTCTACGACCTCTACGGCCTGACCAAGGAGGAGATTGAGATTGTGGAGGGGGTGAGTAAGTGAAAGAATGTTTTGTTATCATGCAAATTGGTGACCCTGAAATGGATATGATCTGGAAGGAAGTGTTTTGCACAACAATAACAGATGCTGGATTTGACCCAATTTTGATAAGCGAAAAGAATGACGGCACGTTGTTGGCGAATCAAATCCATCAATATTTGAAAAGATCTGATCTAATAGTAGCCGATTTAACAAATGAAAGACCAAACTGTTATTTTGAGGTGGGTTATACAATGGGATTAAACAGAAATGACAGGTTAATATTATGTTGTAGGGAGGATCACAATCCAAGAATTAGGGTGGCAAAAAAATATAAAACAAACAAAGAGATTCATTTTGATTTAGCGGGATATGGAATCATTCTTTGGGATCCTGATAATTTACCAAAATTCACTGACGATTTAAAGAAAGAGATATTAAGACGCACTGTAAATACAATTACTAAGACACAACAAATCCCAAAATCAAAAACAAATGAAAAAACCATGAAGAATTGGATGCAACAAGAACACAAGGAGGCATTAAACTTATGGAAAAAGAAATGATTGAAAAAGGATACATGGAATTTGTTTCTATTGTCCAAGATAGCGACCTGTCATTTAATCCAAAAGAACTTTTGGAGATTGCTGAAAAATCTCAAATTCATACTTTTGGCTGGCCTATAGGGGTTGTCTTACACACAAACGAATACATGCCAAGACCATACAAAGAAGGAATTAAGTGTATTATCAAGTCAGAGACAATGGGCGGCTCTTATGATTACTGGGATTTGAAAAAAAACGGTGATTTTTATTTATTGCAAAGTTTTTTTGAAGATTCACGTACTGAGAACAAGATTTTTTTAGATGTGCGAATATCTAGAATAACTGAGGCCATTTTACACTCGGCATTGCTGTATACATTATTTGGCTTTCATCCTGATCACGTAGTTAATATTCGTATTAAGCACAACGGATTAAATGGCCGTATACTTTCAATAGCAGATCCAATGAGAATCATGTTTCAAAAAAGAACATCATTTGAAAATGCAGTTGAAACCGACATAGAAACCAAGTTGTCTGATATAAGGACCAACATATATGACATAGTTTATAGAGCGATTTCAGAAATGACACTAATGTTTGAGTATTACGAACCACCAAGAAATGTCGTCAATGACATTGCGGGACAATTTATTGCGCAAAGTAGAAGTCATAGAGATCTAAATAATTTAATGAATCTTGAAAATATTTAGTACCTGTCGGGCAATGTGCTGTCAACGGGCATAGAAGTAACAAAATAATTCGTGAGGGGGTGAATCTAAATGATTGACTGGATAAAGGCACACACAGATAAAATCAGCGAACTTTCAACAGTGGTGCTCGTCGTTATTACCGGCGTATACGCTTGGCTCACCTATAAAATTGCCAAAGGCGGTGAAAAAACAAGTAAATCATTAGATGACTTGGCAAAAACCTTAAAGGCAGGTCAAAAATTGCAAGATGAAATGAATTATTTGAAATTTAGAGAAATTTTGGGTTCAAAAAGTACGGACAAGCGAGGTCTCGACAAAGAATTTCCTGAATATGCCAAACGGAGGTTGGAAAAGATTGAGGGGTGATGACAAAAAATTGGGGTAAAAATTTATTAATCGAGTTTTTATGACCCACAAATTTGGTGGTGATTGGTCGAAGAATAAGTGCAACCCCAAAACAGACGCATTTAAACTTGAACACAAGATCGACCACCTCGTTTACAACCTATACGGCCTGAGCAAGGAGGAAATTGAGATTGTGGGGCAAGGGCAAGTAATAAATGAGTAAAATAGAGACAACGTGAATATAACTAATTTTGCAATAAAATTTGCCCAACAAGTTATATTGTTGAAATACAAGGAGATTCAATCTTAGAGGTCAAATATGCACATCGAAATACAACCACATATGCTTAGCTGGGCCTGCAGACGTGCGGGCTATACAATTCAGCAACTGGCAGAGCGCATCCCTCAACTCGTCGAATGGGAAGCCGGTGAAATCCGCCCGACTCTTAAGCAGATCGAGCGTTTTGCCAAGACCGTCCATGTGCCAGTTGGCTATTTATTTTTAAAAACCCCACCTAAAGAAAATGTACCTATTCCTGATTTTAGAACAGTGAGCAATAAGCATCTGGCACAACCAAGCCCAGACCTGCTGGATACCATCTATATTTGCCAGCAGAGACAGTCATGGTATCGCGAATATGCCGTAAGCTATGGAGAAAAGCCGCTCTATTTTGTAAAGCAAGCCAAGATTGCTGATGATCCTAGGATTGTTGCCAAAAAGATTCGTCATGCTCTCGGTTTTGAAATCGCAGAACGTCAACAAATGAAAACATGGGAGGAAGCCTTGCGCAAATTTATCGAGCAGGTAGATGAATTGGGCGTTTTGGTCATGGTGAACGGTGTTGTAGGAAATAACAATAAACGCAAACTGGACCCTGAAGAATTTAGGGGATTCACATTATCAGATGAACTGGCCCCGCTCATTTATATTAACGGAGCTGACTCAAAATCCGCACAGATGTTCACACTGGCGCACGAGTTAGCCCACATCTGGCTGGGCGAATCAGGATTGTCCAATTTTGATCCAACGGGCAATACAAAGAATAAAATCGAGTTATGGAGCAACAGGGTGGCTGCAGAAATACTGGTGCCATTGGAACAGTTTAAATCTGAGTATCAGAACGCAGAGGATCTCAGTAAAAATATGAATGTACTGGCCAGATGTTTTAAAGTGAGCACTCTGGTTATTTTACGGCGCATTTATGATGCCGGATACATTACACAAGATCAGTTTTGGAAGGGATATAAAGCGGAGGTAAAAAGATTACATGATTTACCAAAGGGCAGTGGCGGAAACTTTTATTTAACTCAATCTGCTAGGGTCAGCAAACGATTTGCCAGATCACTCATCAGCAGTACTCTTGAGGGAATAACATTACACAGAGATGCTTTTCGTTTGCTGGGATTTTCAAAGCATTCAACTTTTGAGGCTTTGGGGCATAGTCTGGGGGTGATCTGATGACTTATTTGCTTGATTCCAATGTGTTTATACAGTCCAAAAATCTTCATTACGGCATGGATTTTTGCCCGGCCTTTTGGGACTGGTTGCTTGAAAAGAATCAACTCAAAGAGGTTTTTAGCATTGAAAAGGTTGGTGACGAAATTGACGCTGGTGATGACGATTTATCACGTTGGGCCGCAAAACGTGGATCCTTGTTCTTTTTAAAACCTGACCAGAATGTTGTAATGGCACTCAGTCAGGTGAGTAAGTGGGCTACCAGTCAAAGATACGAACCGTCTGCCGTGAATCTTTTCTTTCAGGTAGCTGATTATTATTTGGTTGCCCACGCCTTGGCTCATAATTTCGTTGTTGTGACCCAAGAAATAACTTCAACATCGACAAAAAAAATAAAAATACCAGATGCATGCCACGGACTTGGCATTAAGTGCATGACCCCGTATACGATGTTGCGGCATGAGCGTGCTAGATTTGTGTTGGGACATAAATGATTTGCGCCATTAAACCATTACAAGGCCCCAAAAACAGCAAACGCCGCTTTTTGAGGGCGGCGTTGTTACTCCTTCTACACATGGCAGATGAGCTGGCTTTATTTTCTCACATCTTTTGAAATATGGCAAGATGGTTGTTTAACTGCTGATGATTCTTATGGGATGCAACGCTAAGATCGAATGGAATCCTGTTATAGGATGTAAAATGAACATGACGGGAATACACAGATTGCCAGTTTTTGACAAACCACGTTCGATCCGATTGCCACAGGGTCCACTATATTTCACGTCCCCGTACTTTCATATTTTTTAAGCCCTGCATTCCAGACCATCAGAGATATTCCAAAGACCAGACACCCGATAAGGGGGACAAAGAGGGCCGTTGTGTTAAATCCCTTGTCAGGTAAAAAATAGGCCGATGGAAAAAACGCCACAAAGGCGAGGGGCAGGATCCACGTAAAAATAAAGCGGATCCAGAAGGGGTAAATGGTGATCGGGAAGCGGCTGTAGTGATTAAGGGTGTAGAGCGCAATAAAAAAACCCGACATGTTTTTAAACCAGAACGACAGGCTCGCTGTGGTGACCCAGACCCCTGCGTAGACCAGGGCGCCTGACAGGCCAAAGAGCAGGATTTCTGCGAGGGTCAGCAGGTGCCATTTAAGTTGGAGCAGATGAAAGCAGTACATCATGATGATCATTCCCTTAAGAATGATCATCAGGTCGTTAAAATTGAGATTCTCGAGAATGAGTTGAAAATAGGGGCTTAAAGGGCGCAGCAGCGGCCGATCAAGATGGCCATCGACGATGTAATGCTTGGGCAGCTTGTGCGCAAAGTTTAAAAAAAAGACCGAAAAAATCCCAAACACAAACTGTCCCATGCCGTAGATAAACAGGACCTCCTCAAAGCGCCACCCCTTAAGCCCGTCTATGTTTGAGAAGATAGCCCATAAAAAACCGATGTTCACGACGGAGTAGATGATAATCCCAAAGACCCCGAAGAAAAAATTGCCCCTGTAGGCAAGGCGTGTTTTAAGGTTTTGCAGACTGTAGCTTAAAAAAATATCGGCGTAGAATTTTGCTTTCATGGCTATCCCCCCTGAATGGAGAGTTTTTTTGTCCCGGCTTTTAAGAGCAGGTGGCACAGGGTAAATATAATGGCAAGCCAGACCATTTGTGAGGCAATCGCTTGAGAGATCTGCGGACCCGAGAGTTTGCCAAGATAGATCTGCAGTGGGATAAAGTGAATCCCCTGAAAGGGGAGGTATTTAAAAACAGAGGCAATCGCATCGGGAAAAAAATTAAGGGGCACGTACAACCCTGCAAGCAGTTTAACGACCAGATCTACAGTCCAACTGATCTCGGAGCTTGATTCAAAAAAGAAGGCGCTGACCCCCGTGATAAAACTGATGCCAAAGCCCAGGAGATAGCCGTTGAATACGCTCAGAATAAAATAGAGAAATGTGACGGTGTCGTGCGGCGGCATCAATGAATTTAGGAAAAAAAAGATCACGCAGAGTGGGATGGAGAGAGACAAAAACCTGAAGGCGCTTTCACCGACGGCACGTGCGAGATTAAGGGCGATGAGGTTGACTGGTTTCATCAGGTCGAGAGCGATGTCGCCGCTGACCACGGCCTGACCGATAAAGCCGTCGACCTCTGTGCGGTAGAAAGAGCGCACGATCCAGCCCACGGTGATGTAGGTAAACATCTGGCTCAGTGTAAACCCCGCGATGTTCTGGTTGCTGGCAAAGATGGCGGTGTACAAAAAATAATTGGCGAAGATAATCACGGGGTATGAGACCAGGATGCTGAAGGTAAATGCGCGGTAGGCGAGCGACTGCAGAAAACTCATTCTTGCAACGGTGAGGTATGTGCTAACTTGCATAAAGCGGAGTGCATTGCGATCAAACATGAAGGGTTTCATGTTTGGCGCTATGCGCCAGACACTACGCGGGGTGCATTGCGTTCAAACATGAATGATTTCATGTTTGACGAAATGCGCCAAACCCCTGCGCGTAGAAAAAACCTGCTGAGGTTCTAAAGGGCATATTTCCCCTCGTAAATGCCTTTGACGATATCGGCGAGTTCGGGCTCCCGGATTTCGAGATCACGGACATCAAAGTGACTCATGACACAGCCGATGAGTGCTGCTGCGGTTTTTTTGGTGCGGTCGAAGGTGATCTCAAGTCTTTGTTCCTTTAATGATAGCTGGATGTGGTCTTCACCTGTTTTTGTTTTCATCTCTGCCAGGGTGGGTAGTTTATTAAAATAGAGGATCAGTTTTCTTTGTCTTCCGATATTTTTTTTTATGCTCTCCACACCGCCATCGTACAGGATCCTGCCCTGATCGATGATGATCACCCTTTGGCAGATCGCTTCGATATCCTTGAGATCGTGTGTGGCGAGAATAATCGTGGTCTTTTCTTCTGCGTTGATCTTTTTGATCAGGTGACGCACGGTCATTTTGACAGCGACATCAAGTCCTATGGTGGGTTCGTCCAGAAAGACCACGGGCGGGTTATGTAGCAGGGATGCGATCAGGTCGCATTTCATCCTTTCACCGAGGCTTAATTTTCTCACCGGTGTGTGCAGCAGGCCCTCGATCTCCATCGCTACAGAGAATCTTTTGAGCCTGTTTGTGTAATCGTTCTCACTGATGCCGTATATTTTTTTTAGCAGAGAAAAAGCCTCAATGACGGCAATGTCCCACCAGAGCTGTGTGCGCTGTCCAAAGACCACGCCGATATTTTGTGTGTGCCTTAATCTGTCCTTGTGTGGGCAGACCCCGCTCACGTTGACCTCACCGCTTGTGGGTCTTAGGATGCCGGTGAGCATCTTGATGGTGGTTGATTTGCCGGCGCCGTTGGGGCCGATGTAGCCGACCATTTCACCCTGATTGATCGTGAAGCTGATGTTGCTTACTGCATAAACATCTTTGTACTCACGCTTAAACAGGTTATACAGGGCGCCTTTAACACCCTCGCGTCTTTTAAAGTTCTTGTAAGTCTTGGTGAGATTGTTGACCCTGATGATCTGGTTCATGGCGAATGATCGTCCTTTTGATGTCAATACGGGATCATTTCTGCAATGTAAAGTGCTCCTTACCCCCCACAACCGAAGTTGGTTTATGAGGTTTTGTGACCTCAATGCAGGGTTTGTTGTGAAAAAAGGCGGCGTATGGTATAAAATAATCAGGTAAAAACGAATAGTTGTATGTTTGGTTTTTTTTTCAATCTGGCATTAGTTTTGCAATGGACGATGGTATGGTGAGCGATGATGCAACGATGACGGGTAAGGTTAATCAATGGGACTTAAGTTAATTTAAGAGGAGCATTTATGACAGTCAATGCAACACCAACCGGTTATTATAAACACGTCAATAAAGAGATGGAGTGTTTTCAAGAATTTGATATGGACGTCGCCTATGAAGATTATTTCAGTATGTCAGCGGATGAGATCAAGGCGTTTCATACAAAGTTTATCCGCGATCGTATTGAGATTGACGGTTGGACCGAGGTTGAGATTGATGCCTTTATAAAAGAAAAGCTTAAACCCGAGGTCGAAAATTACGAGGACGTGGCAAAGGCCATGGGGATGGAGTTTGAAGAACGCAAAGAGAGGGGGCAGATCAACGCTCTTGAGGTTGTTAAAATTGACCGGATGATTGCAGAGCTTGCAGAGCTTGACGAACTCATCGACTCCAAAAAACTTGGCAAAGACTTTGAAAAAATTTTTGATAAAGTAGCCGCCGAAAAAATTGAACTTAAAGGCACATACACATTTAACGAGGCAGAACTCGACCCCGCAAATGGCACAACCTACGTTGTCAATGTGGCAGCAAATACAGGCGAGAGTAATATGTCCGGGCGCTCGCCACTTGACCCTGCAAATGGCGAGGAGGGCAACCCCCTCTATTACGACAGGGATCATGACGGGTACGGTGATATTGATAATCCCGAGGCAGAGGTCAGATTTGATGCAAGCGGCAGGGTGACCACCAATGCGAACGGGGATGGTGTTATCAGCGAGAGGGACAACCCCAATTTTGTAGAGACACCTGACCAGGTCCTTAATCTTAACCTCGCCGAGGGGACGACGTGTTTGGTTGATGAAGCAAACCCCGACACTTTAAGATTCCTGACGGCCGAGGGCGGCACGTATTCGATACAGATCCCGGGTTTAGAGCAACTCAGTCATTTTAAGATTGTTTTTTCAGGTGCGTCTCGTGGCGGTTTTACCGAAGAGAGCATCCGCGCTATGCCACCAAAGATGGCATCGATGATCTACGAGAATGCCAAAACAAAGATGTCACTCTGGGATCTCGTTGATGGAAGCCCACTGCCGGGCGAGGTGGAAATAGACTATTACTCCATATACAATGCAAGCAGTTATTTTGTGGCACCCGATCCAGCCGCAGTCCCACCCGTGACAGCGCATAACCAGGTACCCCTCATCACACCTTCCGCTGCCGATTTTAAGAACGGCCGGGAGTACACCATCAACTGTGAGGCGGGTGTGATTGATAATCTCGAGATGACCTTCCCCACGGATGCGCAGATCAGGTTTTCAAGCAGAGGCCGGGATCTGATGATGACAGTCACAAACAACAAGGGCGAGTCGATTGAAATTATATTTAATGATTTTGCAACAAGCAACTTGCTTGAATCTATGTATAGGCGGGATACCATCAAGATTAATGGCGGTCAGATTGATTTGGATGCAGATTTTAGTCGCTTGCAGAATTTTCAAGTTCCCATCGAGACGGCCTTGGGAGCGGCTACAGATAGAGTGATGCGGGGAGGTCTGTTTGATATGATTACCCATGACGGCACGACCCTGCACGATTTGGCTGTGGCAGAGGGTCGTGATGTCATCATTGAAGATGTGGTACCTACGATGGATGTTGTGGGTTTAATAGACGCTGCCCTTGGCGGTATTGATGGCAGTGCTGCGGCTGATCAGGCAGCCGCTGATCGTGCAGCCGCTGGTGCGGCGTGGGCAGAAGAACATGATCTCCATGGAGGTGGTATTGCGAGTGGTTTCGCAAGCGCATTCGGAACAGGAGGAACAACAGCGGGAACAACAGAATCAAGATGGGGAGAATTTATCGGTGATGTAGATGGTTCACGTCTTGCCCTCACAGCATCAAATATCGAGAACAACGAGAGACTCACCCTTAATTTTTCGGGCGAAGGAGATATAAAAACCATCACGGGGATCCCTGCTGATGCCATCATCGATTTTAGAATTGATGATAGTGGTAACGTGGTTCTTGGGTTGGTGTGTCGCGCCGCTGGCAGCGAATACTACACAAAGGTAGTCAATATCACACTTACAGGATTTGACCCAGCGCAGGGGCATCGCCTTAGGCTTGATGGCGGGATGTTATCGCCAGATGATTTACTTGAGGAGTGGTACGCAGATGTCCTGCCTGGTTTTGACGCCACCCAAAAAAGACTTTTTTTTAATAGCGTTTT
>JADGCS010000160.1:0-2237 GCA_015228875.1 Deltaproteobacteria bacterium
ACTCAATAAATTCATGATGCAGTTCTGGATTAAAGGCAAAGAGAAATTCTGCAAATGTCATGGGGAACATATACAAAAAATTGACCTTGCCCACCGGAAAGGATTCTTCGTTGGCAATAAGCCCCATATGCGAACCAGCAGCAACAACAGCGAGTTCTTTTTCTGATTGTTCAAAATATTTGAGACTGCCAATCGCCCCCTCGCAGTCCTGTATTTCGTCAAGAATCAAAAGGTCTTTTGTAGTATTAATTTTTTTGCCTGTGTGAAGTTGAATGACCTTGAGAATCTTTTTGGGAGAATTGGTTTCTTTAAAAATGCTGTGAAGTTCTTTTTGTTCTTTGAGGTCAATATAATGAACAACCCCGCCGTGTTTTTCAAAGGTACTACAACCAAATTCTTTGAGAATCCAAGTCTTACCAACCTGTCTTGCACCCTTAAAAATCAGGGGTTTTCTGTTTTTGCTGGATTTCCATTTTTCGAGTTCTTTCAGAATATTTCGCTCTATTGCCATAAATTCCCAATGTTTGGAGTTTTAGGTATGCTGTTTCTCCCAGATCTGGGATAAATTATGACATAATAATCGGCAATATTTCAACTCTTTATTTTTATAATCAAAAAATACGTTTATTTTACCCCTTAAATAGAGGCACCAAAACACTTTTTGGGGTGGTTTTGGTGCCTGTCCCCTTTTCTTCTTTGAGTAAGACGGAGGAGGACAGCGGAAGATCTTGTTTGGGGTATTGTTTAACAGATTCAGATTGTTATGGCGTGGTTGCAGGGGGCTCCCAAGTTTGCCAGTCAAGTACTTCAAAAATATAACCGGCACCCGGGTTGATGCGATCGAGACTGTTGACGGGTTCGCCCTCTTTGTTACCGTACCTTGTCAAACCGCTCGTGGCATCAAAGTGGTAAAGGTCATAACTGCCTGTCATGGCGCCAAGGGCCTCTGCGATGGGGTTGTCGGAGCCAAAATTGTACAGGCCAAAACCAACCCAGTTTTCGCCGGCGGACAGGGTCAACTGCTCGGTCTCAAGCCCGAATCCCCTGATCACGAGCGTGTGGTCACCGGTGATATCAATAACGTAGTTGCGCAGGGGTACCATTGAGGTCAGTGTTTTAAGCCGTGCGGGGACGTGCTTTCCGTTTCTTAAGAGTGCTCCGGACGGGTCACGCGTGTACATCAGATAATCAAGGGCGGGGTCTGCGGTATTGAGACTCTTTAAAACAATGGCCAGATTTTTTACAGCGGCATCCGGTTCGTCGATTGACTCATCAATAAGATCAAACGGCAGCGAGATCCAGTTTTTGCCGGTCTTAAGGGTAATGGTGATGATGGTGGGGCAGTGTTCGTCTGTGACACCATCGCAGTTGTTGTCGAGGTCATCGTCACAGATCTCTGCGACAGGGGTGCCTAGGGTGCAATCATCGACTTCAACACCCGATGCGCAGCTGGTTGCGCCTGTTGCAGCACAAGCGCCAACGCCGCAGGTTGTGGGGAGTGAAACATAATCTTCGTTAAGTACACCATCGCAGTCGTCATCTATTGCATCACAGGTTGTATCAGACGCCGCGGCGCCATTGAGTGGGTTACATGTATCGCCACCCCATGAGCCAGTGGTGCAAGTCTCTATACCTGTATTGTTCGCACAGGCACCGATCCCGCATGTTGTAGGACGTGAGAGGTTATCATCAACAGCGCCATCACAGTCGTTATCAATAATATCGCAGGTCTCGGCAGAGGCGCCATTATAGGCGTTGCAGGTGTTTGAACCCCATGCGCCGGCAGTGCATGTCTCTGTCCCAGTATTGCCATCGCAGGCGCCTAAGCCGCAAGTTGTAGGACGGGTGAGTTCTTCGTCCTTCGTGCCATCGCAGTCGTTATCAATATCATCGCAGGTCTCGGCAGAGGCGCCATTATAGGCGTTGCAGGTATTTGACCCCCAGACACCCGCGACGCATGTTTCTGTGCCGGTGTTGCCTTGGCAGGCACCCACACCGCATGATGATTCGCGGGTGAGGCCCTCGTCGGTAACGCCATCGCCATCGTTGTCCAGATTATCGCATGTTTCAACATCATGGCAGTTGGGGGTGCCGTCGGCATCGTTGTCAGCGGGGCTACCAGCCCATGAGCTGCCTGAACACTCGATATCTTCGTAACAGTACATGTTGTCACCAAGGGTGTTGTGGGAAATATTTGCTATTTGTAACAGTCTCTCGGTTGTTAACTGGCCGTTAAT
>JADGCS010000160.1:2380-3341 GCA_015228875.1 Deltaproteobacteria bacterium
GTGACGGTGCTGAATCTTCTGATGTTGCTCTGATCTATAACGTCTAATGTAATGGTTTTGTTTGTGGGGTCGTATGTGCATGCGGTCAGATACCATTTGAAAATACCATCACCAACAACAAGATCAACATCAACATCCAAACCTGCTGTGGTCAGTATGGGATTGGTTGGCATGCCTTGACAAAAAACCTGTGTTTTTGATGTCGCGGAATTAAAAATGTGAGCGATTTTGAGATAGGCGTTATTTTTATCACCAAAGTTCATTGCAGTAGAACCCGAATCGGTAAGCGCATTTTTTGTTAAGTTTATCCACGCCATGATGGTGACAGGTGAGTTCTTATACGCGGGGTCAATAGACAGTTGCTGAGAAATAAGATCCGGCTTTACAAACTTGATGATCTCGGTGCTGACATTTTGGTTTGCACCGGTTGTTGGGCATTTGCTCGTGGTATCATTTCTGGTGCATATTGCCGTTTTTGTGTAGTCTGCAAGGTTGTAGAGCTTGTTATCAGTATGGTTATAGTACAGCGCAAATGGGATATGTAACGGAGCTATGCTTATGGGATTAATATTGTTTACTGTCCCATTACAGTCGTTGTCGATACTATCGCAGAGTTCGGTGCCCGCGGGGAGGGGGGTGCAGTTGTCTTGTATAGCACCGCCTACACAACTCGTTGCTCCTGCTGCAGAACAGGCTCCCACACCGCAGGTGGTGGGTGTTGGGGAATAGTCTTCGTTTAAGGTGCCATCGCAGTCGTCATCGACATTATCGCAGGTGGTGTCAGTTGTTGACAGGGGACTACCCGGCTCACACAGATCCCCAACAACGCCATCCGTGCAGGTGGTAAAGGTGTAGTTGACACAGGCGCCCACACCGCAGGAGATGCTTTGCGGGACGTACCCCTCATCGGCAACGCCGTTGCAGTTGTTGTCAACCGCGTCACAGTTTGCGTCATTATCGG
>JADGCS010000160.1:3388-7094 GCA_015228875.1 Deltaproteobacteria bacterium
CAACGCAGGCACCAACGCCGCACGAGGTGGGTTCGGGTGCGTAGTCCTCGTCTGTAAAGCCGTCGCAATCATCGTCGACGCCGTCGCAGGTGGCATCGTTTGCAGAAAGCTTCTCTTCGGGTGTGCAATCATCAGTAAGTGCACCCGACACACAGGCCTTGATTCCCTTTGACGCACACGCGCCGACGCCGCAGGTGATCAAGGGCGGCTCGTACCCTTCGTCTGCACTACCATTACAGTTGTCATCAAGGCCGTCACAATCTGTGTCAAGATCAGCAAGCGCAGGTGCAGTGGGCGCACAGCTGTCAATCACCTGACCTGCAAAACAGGTGGTAAGACCTGTCTCGGCACAGACACCTACGCCGCACGCTGTTTCTTCAAAAACGTAGTCCTCGTCGACCACCTCGTCGCAGTCATCATTAATGCCATCGCAGGTAGCATCGTCGGGTGCAGGTGATCCCGGAGTGCAGGTGTCAACAACTGACCCATTAACGCATTCTGCGGCCCCCGATGACGCGCAAGCGCCCACACCGCAGGTGGTTTCCTGGGTCAAGCCTTCATCTATCGCACCGTCGCAGTCGTTGTCACTGTTATCGCAGGTTTCTTCGGCAGTTGTGCCTGGCAAGCAACTGTCCTGTTCCTCACCAGCCACGCAGGTCATGGTTCCCGTTGCCGCGCAGGCGCCTACGCCGCAGGAGGTTTGAGTTTCCACGTAAGCATTATCGGCGGTGCCATCGCAGTTGTCATCAATGCCGTTGCAAAGGATGTCCGCGGCAGAGGGGTTAATGGCCGCATTGTCGTCGTTACAGTCATTCTGGCAGGTCATCACGCCGTCGCCATCATTATCGACATCCGGTGTGCCGCAGCCGCAGATGCCTTCGGTGGTCTTGTCGGGATCATTATCACATGCGTCAAGGCAATCCGCCGTTGCGTCATTGTCGGAGTCACTGTCAGCGGTTCCGCAGCCGCAGATGCCAACCGCAATCTTTAAAGGATCAGCGGGACAGGCGTCGTGACAGTCCGGCGTACTATCGCCATCCGCGTTGGTGTCTGCCACACCGCAACCGCAGGTGCCGGGGGCGGTCTTGGCGGGATCAGCGGAACACGCGTCAAGACAATCCGCCGTTGCGTCATTGTCGGCGTCACCGTCAGCGGTTCCGCAGCCGCAGATGCCAGGGGCAAGTTTTAACGGATCGTTGTCGCAGGTTTCCTCGCAATCAACCTTGCTGTCACCGTCTGAGTTGGTATCTGGAATACTGCAGCCGCAAAGACCTAAGGCCGTCTTTGCGGGGTCAGCGGGACAGGCGTCGATGCAGTTTGCTGTGCCATCACCGTCGGAATCAGTGTCTGCTGTGCCGCAGCCGCAGATGCCCGGAGCAAGTTTTAACGGATCGTTGTCGCAGGTTTCCTCACAATCAACCTTGGTGTCGCCGTCTGTGTTGGTGTCTGGAATACTGCAGCCGCAAAGACCTGGGGCCGTCTTTGCGGGGTCAGCGGGACACGCGTCGTTGCAGTTTGCAGTGCCATCACCGTCCGAGTCGGTATCTGGCACACCGCAACCGCACAGCCCTGGCGCAATCTTGTTGGGGTCGAAATCGCAGGCATCATGACAATCTTTGCTGCCATCGTTGTCCGAGTCGTCATCTGGAGTACCACACCCGCAGGTGCCGGGGGCGGTCTTTAATGGATCTGCATCACATGTTTCCTGGCAGTCCAGTACGGGCGGGATGTCATTATCGGAATTTGTGTCCGCCACACCACAGCCGCAAACGCCCGCTGTCAGCTTGTTTGCGTCATTGGGGCAGAGGTCGCAGGCATTGCCGTTCGAGTCACCATCGGTATTGGCCTGATCTGTGTTGGCAAGCAACGGGCAGTTGTCACAGGCATCGCCGACACCATCGCCATCGCCGTCTGCCTGATTTAAGTTTGCGGCCAAGGGACAGTTGTCAACATTGCCGCAGATGGTATCTGTGTCTATGTCGTTGTGCAGGTCGTTGGGGCAGGTATCACAGATGTTGCCGATCCCGTCTATGTCAAAATCGGCAAAATCTTCGGATGCAATGGCAGGGCAGTTATCACAGGCATCGCCATGTTTGTCCCCGTCTGTGTTAAGTTGGTCGGGGTTGGGGGCCGTGACGCAGTTGTCGCAAAGGTCGCCGCTGCCGTCAGTATCCGAGTCCTCGCAATCAGCGCAGGCAGTGACAAGGCCCAAGGGCTCATCAATGGTTGTTTGATTAAGGATCAGCGGGCAGGTATCGGTGTTGTCCTCCGACCAGCCCAAGGGGGGCCAGCCTTCTTTTGTTTTGCAGACACTATGGATATCGTTAGGATCGCCAAGCCCGTCGCCCAAAGGCCTTGTGCCCAACGCATTTGGCTCAGCATCCCGATGGTATAGTGCAAGCTCGCCACCGCTGAAGGTGCCGTCATCAAAGATGCCATCATTGTCTACCCCGTTACAATCATTGTCAATGGATTCATTGGTTGAGATATAAGCACCATCAACAGTCATCTCAATAAACGTGTCATCGCAATAATCCCTTGCACCGGGGAATATGTTGTGACCACAAATTGTGCCACCCTGCGAAACATCAGGTCCAGCAATACACGGGCCAGGACTAATTTGGCTGCCACCACCACCACCACCACCGCCACCGCCAGCACGGATTCCAACCGGTCCCATGGTCTCGGGCGTATCGTTGCAGTCGCCTTGACACGCCGTGAAACCGTCGCCGTCCTGATCAAGATCACTAACACCGCAACCGCACATGCCGGGCTCCTGCTTGTCTTTGTCTTCGGGACACCCGTCGTTGCAATCAAGGATGCCATCAGTATCGGAGTCGGTGTCTGGCACACCACAACCACACAAGCCGGGGGTTGTTTTACCGGGATCTGTATCGCATTCATCGTTGCAGTCTGCTATCCCGTCACCGTCGTTGTCGGTATCGGGGATGCCGCAACCGCATTGTCCGGGAATTATCTTGAGCGGGTCAGTTGGACAACCGTCTTGACAGTCTGGCTTGCTGTCTCCGTCGGTATTTGTTGTTGCGTTCTCATCTGTCAGTGTATCGCAGTCGTTGTTTATGCCGTCGCAAAGGTCAAGAACACCGGGATTAATAGCTGCATTGTTGTCATCGCAGTCCCCGCTTAAAGTCACATTTTGCTGAGGGTACATTTGATTGTAATAGGCGCTACAATATTTGTATGTGGTTGTTGAATTTGGATACCTTGTGCCTCCGTAGGTATCTCTGTCGTTGTCGTAGTAAATAGCGACTGATCCGGTCTGATTAATCGCACTTGTGTCTGTCGTGCCGTCGCAGTTGTTATCAATCCCGTTGCACAGAGCATCGGAGACCCCTGGTCTGACAGCTGTTGCCCCATCGTTACAATCTGTATTTACGTTTGAAAATTGGGGCGCAGCAGAGCAGTTTATTGTGATGAGGACTGTTAAATCATCAGTTTCGTTTCTGCCATAATCATCGTTATCACCATCCTTGTAACAGCCGAGGTATCCGTTGCAGTTTTCGTCGACGGTATTTCCCATGATCTCTGTGACGCTTGGATTTATCGCCGCGTTGGTATTGTTGCAGTCACCGCCTGATGTGGCGAAATTTGGGGCGGTATCGCAGTTGGAAGCACTGACGACAGATGTGTCGTTTGTCGAGGCGGTCGCGCCATAGTTGTCGTTGTCGGTATCAACATAACAGAC
>JADGCS010000161.1 GCA_015228875.1 Deltaproteobacteria bacterium
GCGTTTGTATATTAAAAGCAATCTGCTTTGTGCTTATGCCTGTGGCGCGGGAGATGGCGGCATAGCTTACAGGATCAGGGGTTGTTGATTTTCCCCAACCATAGGATTTTCGGTAGAGACAAAGAAAGATGGTTTTTTCGGTTGGGTTTTTGAGTTCCCTTAATAAGGTAAAGATATTTTTTGGTAATCGGGTGTATCGTAGTTTTATATCTGCGTGATAAACGCTGGTGTCGGTATAAGGGATATCGAGAGTCCTGCTTGAAAAATCGAGGATGTTGTAAATGTTATTGTGCACGTGTGCCCGAGTTGTTGTTGTAGAAATATCAGGCATACTTATATTGCTGCTATAAATTTCGGGTATACTTAAATTATCTACGTCTGTTTCTTTTGTTGTGGTTGTAGGTATACCTATTACGTTATCAGTAAATATGTTTATTACCGGGGTTGGTGATTGTGGCTGGGTAGGAGTGAGTGCAGGTTTAGCCGGGGTTGGGTTGTCCGTGTTCCAAACGTCTTTAAGGCTTGACTGAATAATTAAATACTCTAATAACTTGGTGTTATGGCGCAGAGTGTCCCGACTTGCCTGAGGTGTAATGCAATGGAGATCAAAGGCCAACTTGGCATAATGAATACTGAGTGCAGAAAAAACAGGTATGCCGATATTGTTTGATGAATTTTTAAGTATACCTGATGTTACCGTTTGATTATTGCTGGTGGTGTTTATGGGTATACCTGAAATGTCGTTGTTGGTCTGGTCTTTTTGGTTGAGTTTGGCTTTTAAATTTGATGAATGATTTTGGATGGTTGTGGGCTTGCTGTTAAAATCGCCTGTAATCAACTTTTTACTGCTTGTTTGAATGCTGGCACTCAAAAAATTAAACTCCTCTGCAGGCAAATGCTGTGCGTCAGGATTGATGTTTAAAACTTTGGTGTGGTTTGCTGGTCTGGGTTTAAGAACCACTTTTCTTAATTTTGAATTTGCCTTTAAGTTTTGAGTAAGAAAACGCAGGCCCTCGGAGGGGGGCGGTAACTTTTTTGGCGCCACCGTTGGTTTGTTTATAAATTCGGTAAAGTCGAGGTCTTCTTTTTTAAAATCGTCAAATGACATTACACCTCGTCGTAAATGTTTTCGACCTCGGGGAAAAGGACCCTGTGGTTGTTGTCGAGGCCTAACACCTCGTGTGAGAGTTTAAAAAATTCGTTTGAGACCCTCTTGGCCATGAGGGTAGAGCGGCTCTTGATGTTGTCTGAGGCCCTGATAAAGACGGGCTCTTTTTCGTCGGCGCATTTGTCGAGTTCTGTCGTGTGGGGGATGACGGAGCTTGAGAGGATACTGCCCTGAAAAATCTCTTTTAGTTTTTCGAGGCCGAGTCTTTTGAGATTGTGTGTGTGTATGTATTTATTGGGGACACCGATCACCTTGTTAAAAGAAAAACCCTCGTGAAAGTTTTTCATTTTTTTTAAAAATTTAAGGACGTTTCTGAGAGAGTAAAGGCATTTTGCCTCGACCTCGATGGGGATGAGCAGGGTGTCTGCGCCGTACAGGATGTTGAGGTTGAGTGCGCCTTTGTTGGGCGCACAGTCGAAGATAATGACATCGTACTGTTTGGTATCGAGGACATCGTTTAAAAAGCGGTCGCTGATGTTGGCGATTTTAGAAACATCGCGGCCCTTGTCGTCCTTGAGGAGATTTTCGAGAAAGGAAAAATCGTAGTCGAGTTCGCTGACGTCGGAATCGGCGGGGATGATAGACAGGGTAGGGGAGAGCGTGATGATGCCGTCATTGAGAGGGGTGATGTATTCGGTCTCGGAGCCTGTCTCGTGGTCGATGTCGAGAAAACCAAAGATGTGCCTGATGGTGGGCTGGGTGTCGTAGTTTTCGCGGACCTCTTTGATCTCCTGGTTGCAGTTGAGCATGTAGGTGCAGTCGGATTGAGAGTCGGTGTCGACGACAAGGACCTTAAGCCCCATGAGTATGGACATGGTAGAGGCCAGTTGCTGCACAATGGTTGTCTTGCCGACCCCGCCCTTGTTGTTCCAGACGGCAAGTTTGACGGGGGAGGGCAGGGCAGGGCGGTACTCATCGTTTTTTTCGAGGTAGTCGTAGATGCTTAAAATATCGTTGACCGTGTAATAACGCCGCTGCGCGTTGTTTTGCCCTTCGAGGACGGGCCTTAAAACAGGGCCTTTGCCGGTGGATTTGTCGGCCTCCCAATTGCGGAATGTCTGGCGGTCGTAACCAAAGAGGCGCTCTAAAAGGGTGGGGCGGATTTTTGGGTAGTAGTTTGTAATGCGGTCGGGCTTAAAGACAGAGGCAAGCCTGGCCGCAGAACGAGCGCCGCGGATGTTAGAATAATCGGTTTGACGCGCCTCGCTGATGATGTGATCGGCATCTTCTACGATGCCCTGAGAGGCAGAAACACTGCCTTGAGCCGTGTTTTGCATTGGGACCCCCTTTGCGGCTGATGGTGTAGACAACCTGTAGTGATGATGAGTGACCGGGTGTTGTACAGCACCCACATACACCGTTTGAAAAAAAATGACAATTTTTAAAATTTGTCCAAGTGAAAAAAAAATTAAAACACAAAAAAACACGCCGACAAGCAATAAAACACGTTGACCAAACATTTACGATATGACTATTGCGACATTATGCGTCCTTTAATGACATCCTTATTTACAATGACCCCCCAACAACTCGGTGTGAGAACAGAGTTTGCCCGCGTGAAAGAAATAGCGTGGTACGGCGCAACACCTGAGGGTGGGCGGCTCCAAAATCTCGTTGATATCGTCGAGGACCTTCGTGATCGTGATCCTTCAAGGGCAGAGGCGGCATGGGTAGAAATATCGGCGTTGTTAGCAGAGCATCGCGAGGTGATCGCAAGGGTCGTGTGTCCCCCCGAGGCGCCACCCAGAGCGGAGCGGTTTGGGGAGCATACGGCGCTCAGTCGTGGACTGAGGAAGACACCATACGAACGCGAGGCAGATGAGGTGCCAAACAGGGCGGCTATTTTAAGCAGGACGGGTGCTGCGGCAAAAAAAGAACCCGTCACACACAAAGGCTATGCAGCAGTAGAGCGGGGGCGTGATGAATGGGGTGGGGATGCCGTAGACGCAGCCACGGAGCCACAAAAAGCAGGGCCGCGCACCCAGGATTGGTGGGCTGCGCAGCCAGAGGTTTTAGACCTGGCGCAGTCCCTCTTGTGTGACGCGGGTGAACTTGCGCGGACCCTGCATCAATTGGACAAGGCAAACTGTCAATTCTGGAACGGAAAAAACACAAAAATAAATGTGCCCATTGTCTTTAGAAAAATTAAAGACCTTGCAGAGCAGGGTGCGTGCCTTAAAGAGGCCATTAAGGTGATTTTGACCAAACTGGGTTCGCGGGGGGAGTTTGCCATACGCAAAAAGCGGTTTGAAGATTTTTTAAGGAGCACCTTTAAAGCAGAGGTGTCAACCATTCATTACCGCCTGTCCCTTTTTTACAGCCTGCGTGGCGGGTTTGGGCTGGAAGCATTTCTGGAGGATCATGACCCGGAGCCCAGGGATTCTGTCTTTGCGGGGATATCCCTCAAAGAGGCCTCACACAGGCTTGACGCGCTTGTCGTGTCTGCCGGAGACAGCCCCCGTTTGGATGAGGGGCAGATTTTTGCAAGGCACGGAGCCAATTATCAATTGCGGTCTTTATTAAGAGAGACCGATGTTGCCCATGCGATGACGGTTTTTATTGCCCTGTGTTGTCAGAGGGCAGATGAGGATCTTCATGTGGTCATTCACCGTTTGGATGTTCTGTACCGGTCTTGCCTCGATCAAATGGCGCGGGATTATGTGATGAGCGATCGTGAGGGGTGTGAGGACAAAATCCTGTCCCTGTTGTTGACAGGTCCCTGGCTCGCAGAACATGACGAAGGTGCAAAACATGACGGAGATGAGCTGTACGAGAGGTTTAAAAAGAGTGTTACTCCAAATCTTGCTTTATTCAGATGGGACGAAGAGGCGAGGGGAGGGTGGAACCGCTACGACGAAGTTGTGTCGGCCGTTGTCTGTCTTGCACCCGCACATTACAAGGATGACCTTCTCACAAACCTCATGCGTCTGGGGACCCCCGCGGATGTCAGGCAGACACTTGAAGGTTCTTTGGGTATTGCAAGAATGCAGGTTCCGCCGGTCCTGATAGGAACAGCACTGATGCGGGCGGGCGCCCTGGAAGAAGTGCCGGGGCTTATGCGCCTGTCCATTAAAAATATGCGGCGCTGTCGTTCTATCGTGGAGTGTCGGTTTGATGTTTTGGATCATGAGGTCTTTGATGATGCCATGCTTCGCGCTGTTGTTTATGACCCGGCAGTCTTTAATACAAACCAGGGCGTGACCTCCCTGATTGATTCTTTGCCGGAGGGGGTTCTCATATCCCGGGATACCCCACTGCATGATGAGTTACCCGCGAAGCCTCACCCCGTTGTGATTGCTCAGGCAGCTGACGACTCATACATTACAGACGCAGTGTATGACCTGTTGGGAGAGGGCGCCCCCAGGATCAGAGACCACATGAGAAACGGGGAGGCCCCCCGGGTTGTGAGTGATGGCCCTCTGGCACTGACCACCCTTGATGCTGCGCGAGATCTTGCGCGTGCGTTTGGGGTGGGTGTCGAATTTGTCTTGCCGCACTTAAGACAGATGGAGTCCGTTTTAAGAGAGGTCGTGGTTGGACAGCGGACGATCGAGCTGACAGGGCAGCACGGGTTTCTTGCGACAGATCTTAATTTGCGCGAAACGGTCCTGTCCAAAATGGTCACGGGTCTTATGCTCTGGTTACAATCCGCTGGACAAAGGGCCCCGGTTCTTGTGCGCAGGTTTACAGAATCTCTTGAGGATGGGCCCGGATTTTTTTCGCTGCTGAGTCTTGGTTATGATTTTTTTGAGGGAGAGCGGGCTCTGGCACATTTGTGGCAGACGCTGGCCCACGAAAAAATTCTTGAACATAAATACGGCGGGGCAGGGAGTACTATCAACTGGCTTGACATGGTTGCGCCCCTGTATCGTGTGCAGAGAACAGAGACACAGATCAACACAGTCGCCGCCAAACAGGCCTTTGTCATGGCGCATCTGCGGGGTCCAACAAAAATTGCCTCGGTGCTGACGCAGGGGGTTCCTGCTCTACGCAGTCACTTTGTTATTGACGACACCGGGTTGGTCACTGTCTGTCACGTTGCGGGCAAGGATGCCGAAGGCCTTGAGGTCAGGGATATTGTCAACGCTGCCGTTAAACAGCTTGTTCAGATTATTGCAGCACAACCACAGGGCCATGGGCTTGTGGTTATGTGTTATGCGCACGATTCAAGGGCGGCCATGGAACGCGCCCATCTTCAGGCCCTGGCCGCGCAGCGTCGCTTTAAAAAAAGCAAAAAAGACGCTGCAAAATCAAAAGGCGGATCGCCTGCAATTGAATTTAAAGTGATGCCCGTCTCTTTTGATGCCTTTCATCTTGTTCCCTACAACCGCGTGGATGAGGTTTTTAACCCCTAGGGGCCTGTCGTCATCGCGAGCGCAGCGTGGCGATCCACCTGATACCATTTTGGAGCAAAGAGATTGCCGCGTCGGTTACACTCCTCGCAATGACGCAAAACTTTGGGCAGACACCACATCGCATAGTGTATTATGTGTAGCTCAACATAATACATTTTATGTTGAGTAGATCGTTATGTTGAGTGGGTGAAAATTCCTAATAATTACAAAAGATACCAGTATTGTTCCTTAACATAATTTTTTAATGTTATTCAGTTTGCCCTATTCATTGTATAGTTAATGGTAGGAGGTCATATTATGACACTAAAACAATCTAAAAAAAACGAATACGCAGACCATCAAGTATCGTTTGCTTGACAGGTTGATATCCAGACGACCAATCAATATGTGGAGATAGATATGGTGATGAAACGCAAAGCTTTGAATAGTATCGATTCATTGGCTGAATCAAAAAATATGCAAACTGTCATCGATGAAAATAAAGATGTGATCAGTTGGCTCAGCTCACTAATGGCAGGGTAAATTTGGATAAAAAGTTATGTTGAGTAGTTTTTGTTGATAATTAATTTGCTAAAAAACACTCAAAAACAACAGAAAAGTGCAAAATCACCAATAATTCCAAATACTTACAGCTTCGCATAATATGCATTATGTTAAATTTAGGTAATAGTGTTGTATGTTGAATAATTTAATTATTAATAGTATAATATTTACATGATGCTCAAAACTCTCACAAAAGTCGGCAACTCTCTTGCTTTGTTTATAGATAAAGGGGTTCTTGAATTATTAAATATCAATATCAACACGCCACTCAAAGTATCTACTGACGGTAGAAATCTTTTGGTTGTGCCCATGAGTGAGTCTGATACTGACAAACTTGTCATGGCCAGCTCTGAAAAAATCAGCAACCGCTATAAAAAGGTTTTTAAGAAACTTGCCAAATAACTTTGTGGTACCAATATTTTTGACACTCAATCACGCTCTATCATTACACAAACTACAAATAGATAGATTTGGTGGCAGCCATGGTGTGCGTGATATGCCTCTTCTCGAATCTGCACTCATGCAGTCTCAATCTGGTTTTGGTGGTGAATATGCTCACAAAGATCTTTATGAAATGGCCGCCGCCTATCTTTTTCACATCTGCCAAAATCACCCCTTTGTGGATGGTAATAAACGAGTTGCTCTGATGGTGGCGTTGGTTTTTTTAGAAATAAATGGGATTGACTCAGAATATTCTGATGACATGCTGGAAACCATGGTGCTTGATGTTGCAAATGGGAACCTGAAAAAATCAGACATTGCAGAGTTTTTTAAAAAACATGCTTTATAAAGCAATCGGGGGAAACCCCTAGGGCTTCGTAGTTCGGGACCATAACTCGCTACATTCATTTAAATTCAATTAAAAACTGGCCAAATGTTTTGCCTTGTGGTAGGCAATCCGTAAATTGGGGTGTTTTTTTTGGAAGAATCATGCCCC
>JADGCS010000162.1 GCA_015228875.1 Deltaproteobacteria bacterium
TGCGGGAATCAATACAGCGATCAACCAGAGTTGTTCTGCAACATGCACCATTGTTCAAGGAGCCTATTGCGGTGATGGCAGTGTTGACGAAGGCGAAGAATGCGACGACGGCAACACAGCCAACGATGACGGTTGCACCGCCCAGTGTTATCTTGAGCCCTCCTGCACCATTGTGGTGGACAAGAGTCAGTTTGTGTTGCCTGTGTTGCAGGATGGCGAAGAGGCAGTTGAAGCGACAGTCACCGTTTCCATACAATCCATCAGCACGGGTGCAGCAACACCTGATAACGTGGCCATTGGATGCGGCGATGACTCCCCAAGTCATGACATTGATGTCTCGGACGGCATCATCGAGGGTAAAACCGCAACATGCATGTACAGCAACGCATACTCAGCGCGTGGTTACGAAATCAGGGGATGGGTCTACAGAAACATCAACGGAACAATAATTACAAAGGCGTGCAATGCCGTTCCTGTCTACGTCACAAGCTGCGGCGATGGTTTTATCAACTACGAAGGCTTAGAAATAATCCAGCCTGAATCGCTTGCCCAGTTTAAGACAGAGGCAGGCTTCGAATACGAGGCCTGTGACATGGGCAACATCAACAGTGATGAACCCGACGGGGCGTGCAGGACCAATTGTCAGTTGGCTGGTTGTGGGGACGGGATTGTGGATGGCGGAGAAGAATGTGACGCTGGGACAAACAACAGCGATTCAGCACCTAATGCCTGCCGCACAAATTGCACACTCGCGCACTGCGGTGACAGCGTCATCGATGATAGTGAAGAGTGTGACGGTGACACCGCCGAGGTTACCTGCACTGGTATCGAGGATCCGGCCGGTGCCTGCGTGATTGACTACTGTCCCGACGATGGCCACAAGGTTGCCCCCGGCTCATGCGGCTGTGGTGTGTCAGACGAAATAGATACAGACGGCGATGGGACACCCGATTGCAACGACACCGAAGAATGCGACGGTGTTGACAACAATGGCGATGGCAATACCGACGAGGATCTCTTAAACGCCTGCGGTGCGTGCGGTCCTGTGCCGGATGAAACCTGCGATGGCGCGGATAATGACTGCGATGGTGACACCGACGAAGGTATGAAAAACGCCTGCGGCAGCTGCGGTCCTGCGCCGGATGAGATCTGCGATAGCGCGGACAACGACTGCGACGGCAATACTGACGAAGGGTTTGATGTCGATAACGACGGCACAGCCGACTGCAACGATGGCTGCCCGGATGACGCGTCCAAGACAGCCCCCGGCACCTGCGGCTGCGGCGTTGCCGACGCAGACTCTGACAATGATGGGACCAAAGACTGCAACGACGGCTGCGTTAATGATGCGTCAAAGACCGCGCCAGGCATTTGCGGCTGCAACGTTGCCGATACTGACTCTGACGGCGACGGCACGCATAACTGCAACGATGGCTGCGTCAATGACGCGTCAAAGACCGCCCCGGGTATCTGTGGCTGCGGTGTTGCAGAGGCCGAGACAGCGGCTCAGTGTGATATTGCATGCAGCGACGGGACAACCGCTGTCAATATTGTCTGCACACTCACCCCCGAGGACGCGGTGGCGTGCTGGGACAACGACAACAACCCCATTGATGTCAACTTTAACAACCTGCCCAAGGTCTCGCGTATTGCGGGCTTTAACAACCAGCTCTACATGGTCTTTAAAAATGGTGAGCTTGCAAGGACATCTGATCTTACAAAATCGCCAAAGCTGGTTGATACCCTTGTTGAGGCTCCGCGCTTTGACAAGGCCGATGACCTGTTGGTCGGCGGCAGGGATGATATTTATATCCTCTTTAAGGACGGCACACTGTCAGTGGTTGACGCTCAGGGAGAAATCACCACGGTGAACGATACCCTTTTTGGGAGTATGCAGTTAAAGGAGGACGGGGTCCTTGAGCTTACGGGCAAAGACAGTGATACACTTTACCTGTACATTGATGGTGATCTTACAATTGTCGAGGACGATGATGAAGCAGAGTCCGGTGCGGATGAGGATCAGATTGCCTTATTTGCCGGACTCTCAGAGGTCAACATCTGTCCCGCTTACGAGGCAAGCTATGGCATCACCTATGTTACATGTCCCGATGGCATATCACAGGCGTTGACACTGGAGCAGTGTCCCACTGTTCTCAACATGGTTCCGGATTTTGGGGCCGCTGATTTTGGTCCCGAAAAGGTCTGTCCCTACAGCCAAGAGGCATCCGTACCTGCGGTCTGCAGCGCAAAGGAGGCAGGCAGCACAGAGATTGTCTGCGTTGACCAGAACGGTGAGCCTTTAAGAAACTTTGACGTGGGGTCCCCCATAGAAGAGGTCATGATCAACGAAGACTACAAACTCTTTGCACGCACGGTTGATGGTGATTTTATCAGCATTGATAATCACATGGACAGCATCGAAGAGACAAAGATAGAAAGCTTCCTCAGTGCTCAAACACTCGCGGAAAACAACATCACAGCCGATAGCATTAAAGCTGTAGACTTTGACAGCGGTGGCAACCTCTATATTCTGGCTGGTGGTGCGGATGAATCCACAACACAGAAGGTTGTGAAATACAGTCCAGCAGGTACTGTTGTCAGTGATGTCTTGACGGAGATCTCGCAGACAGCAAGTGCAATAACAGTCGATAGTTCCGGCATGATATACCTGATGAACGGCAGCAAGATCGACATTTACGATGGCACCTCAAAGAGCCTGGCTCAGAGCATTCCTTTGTCCACGCCAACATTTAATATCGACTATTCACAGTCAGCAAACAAACCACGTATCTTTAAGGTTGTTGATGGCGTCATCCATCTCGACAATTTGTTGATCAACAAACAAACCTCTGCGATTGAGGTTGTGGACGCGACGGCTGGTTCGACGAGCAGCACTGCTCTCACGAGCGATGCTTCAGGTTCTCCGGCAACAAACAACACACCGTCAGTGCCCGCACTCACAGGCCCGCAGATCAACATTGCTGCGGGTTTGGTAAAGCCAAAGATGGCTGTTAAGGGCGGCAAGCCAGGTTATCTCACAACGGGTCTTACCGGGACAGACCAGTTTGTGTACTGTCAGGTGTGCAACCCGTTTGCATTGACAGAAAACCCCGCAGACAACCCTGCCCCCGGCTCCAATATTGGCGTGGACGGAGTCAGCCCAACACCAGGCGGCAGCTATGGACTGTTTGGCGGTGTGGGGTGCAGCATGAGTCCGGTTGCAGGGACGGCGTCTTCCGGCGTGCCCATGGGGTTGTTGGGAATACTTGTGCTGATTGGGTTTGCCGTCTTAAGACGCAGCAGGGCAGCCTGCGCACGCATTAAGCGCCCTTGATACCCAAGGGAAACAGGGAAAGCCCGTACAACGGGTAATTAATAAGCTTGCCATCGTGCTTAAAATTTTGAGGCGATACTCGAATCAGTGTTGTGGGATTATATTTTTGATCATAGACCTTTAGGCTCTTTTTTTTATTACTTAATCCTGATTTGACCTCGAGTGGGTAAGTCTCCCCGTCACAGGGAATGACGAAGTCGACCTCGGCGATACCATTACTGGTCCAGTAGTGCAGGTCTTCCTGTTGATAAGCCACAAGTTCCTGCGCCACAAAATTTTCGGTAAAAGCCCCCTTAAATTCTGCGAATATCGCCTGCGAACTGGTGAACATTTTTTGAGGAACTCGCGCCATTGTCGACAACAGGCCTACATCCAGCAGATAAACCTTGAATATATCTCTCTGGCAAATGCCGCTGAGCGGAAGTTGCGGGGCGGGGGTCTGGTAGGCCTTGTAGATTAAACCTGCATCCAAAAGCCACTGCAAAGCTGTGTCGTAATCTCTCGCTCTGGCGGATTTTTTAATTGCCGAAAAAATAAATTTTTTGTTTTCCTTTGCAAGCTGGCTTGGAATCAAGTTCCAGATGAGCGAGATTTTTATAACATCGCCCGGCAGTGCGTGCTTTGAAAAATCAAGTTCGTATGCCCTTAATATCTCCTTATGAACTTCGCGGATGGTCTCGAAATCTGCGGGACTCTGGTTGTACTGATTGATGGCCTCGGGCATGCCTCCTACAAAAAAATAAAGAAGCAGGCAGTTGATCAGCTCGCCATGAAAGACTTGCGGCAAAGGACTCACCGACAAGATAGTGGCAAGGACCTCTCGTAAATTTGATTTGCCAATGCCGTCAAGAAATTCGAGAAAACTGAATGGGTAAAGATTTAAAAAATTGACTTGGCCAACAGGGAACGAGATTTTTTTGTCAACCTTGACGCCCAATAGGGAACCTGCCGCGACCACATAATATTCATTTGCCTTTTCGTTAAAGTATTTTAAACTTTTAAGGGCCTCCGGTGATTCCTGAATCTCATCAAAAAAAATCAGGGTTTGTTGAGGATCAATGGGTCTAGCGCGGTATTGCCCCAGTTTTTGAACAATGTATTGCGGATCAACCTTGCTAATAAAAAGAGATTTCAAGTCCGCATCGTCTTCAAAGTTAAAGTAGGCAAGATCGTTAAACTCCTTTTGACCAAACTCTTTAAGAAAGGTTGTTTTTCCGACCTGTCTCGCCCCCTGAAGGATAAGCGGCTTGCGTCTTTGGGACTGTTTCCATTTGACAAGCTTACTGTAGATATCTCTTTTCATTTGTCTCTATCTTGACAGATCAACGGACCAAAATCAACTCATTCGTCAACTTTTTGTGATGACCGTCACACTTTTCGTTGATATTTCGTGATGACTGTCACACTTTTCGTTGATATTTTGTGAATCTCCCTCTGTATAAAACCTGATAAACCTCTGCAAAAAAACACCGTAACAACCTGATTCTCATAATGAGAAATTCTCATTATGAAAACCCAAAATCTTTATGTGTGTTAGTGTAAATGCCTGTATCTACATGCTTTTATTAATTCGGATTTGGAATGTTTATTGCATGTATAGAGTGGCGTGAAAGCCACCCGCAAAAAGGCCCCTTTTTCACTACCGTCCCTGGTTATCTTACTGCTGTTTTGGCTTGGTTTATCCGGCACCGCATGGGGGTCAGCGGGCCTGTGTCCGGTCAATGACCCTGCCGTCGAGGCCCTTTATGAAATGCGCTACGATCTCACCGCAACCCACGCAGACGACAACAGCACACTCCCCCTGAGGGACACAACGTTCACAACGGCAACCGCCGACAGGTTTTATCCCATTGTTGTCACCAAATGGCAGGCCGATAACAGCGCGTACTCTACCAACGACCCCAACATCGCCATCATGAAATTTCGTATCGAAGATAGTCTGGGTAAGACCACCCTGCTGCAGCAAAGTGAAAAGGGGGCACCTTACGATGCCAATGGGGGGGATTTTTCAATGTCGACGGGAATTGCACTTAATACGCTGACACCAGGGGCCCACGCCATCTACGCGTTCATTACCCGATGCAGTGGGGCTGTCGTGCCACCCACCTCAACAACCAGCGGCTGGACCTGCCCTGTCGGCGAGACCAGACAAACCCACACCCTGTGCACACAAATTACCGTGAGCAGTGCCGTGTGCGGTAACGGCATCGTCGAGAAAGACGAAATCTGTGATGACGGCAACACAACCCCCGGCGACGGGTGTGATGGTTTTTGCCTGAGTGAGGTTTGCGGTAATGGTATTGTTCAGTTTGGAGAAGAATGCGACGATAAAAACATCATCGACAACGACGGCTGTAGTCACCTGTGCAAGGCGCAGTGGTCCCCTTCTTACGACAGCACGCAGGACCTTGATTTTCAAAAGGACGGGGATGGCAATCCCCTTGTTGCGGGGACGATGATCACCAATCAGTTTAAAGGAATGATCATCCAGGCCATGACAAAGGACAACACCCCTGCGCTTGCGGTGATCTTTGATTCGGCGCATCCCGTTAAAGTCCCTGTTGGCCACGTCCTTGCGGACTGCAAACACGTCTCGGCATCCACGCTGGATTGCGGTGACCCAGACCTTGGAACCCCCCATCATGACTTTGGAGGCGCGGGCGAAGGACTTGGCGGCGCGGCATTAGGGATAGCCCCAAACACAGTTGCCGAGGGTAACCTGCTCATCATCAACGAAAGCAATCCGGTCATCATCGATGGTATTGTTCAAATTCCGTCCGATGAAGGCAACGGGGGCACCTTGAGGTTTGACTTTGACAACCCAAAACACGTCTACGCCCTGCGCATCATCGACATCGATTCATTCGACGTTAAAAACCTGATCTACGTCTACACAAACAGCCTTGAAACACCAGAAAAAATAATCCCCGTTGGTCAGTTTCTCGAAGGCAAAAACGGCGACAACGGCAGTTTTGATGCCGAGATCAACATGGGTAATGTCAACCGCCTCGAACTCAAAATGGTTGGTTCCGGTGCCCTCGCCCGTCTGCGTCTCGAAGACGATCTCTGTCCTGCAGATCCTGCAAAAACAAAACCAGAGGTCTGCGGGTGCGGTATTGCAGACATAGATTCGGATAGCGATGGCATCTTGGACTGTCTGGCCAGTGATGGCGGTGGTGGTGGCGGCGGTGGAAGTGGTGAAGACTGCACCGATACAGACGGTGATACCTTCTGCGACCCTGACGATAACTGCATAAGCATCGCAAACGATGATCAGATTGATACAGATAGCGATGGCAAAGGCGATGCCTGTGATGACTGCACACCGACCTCTCAGAATGACGCAACCTGCGATGGCGTTGATAACGATTGCGCAGATGGTGTTGATGAAGACTACTCACCAGTCACAACGAGCTGCGGTACTGGTGCCTGTGTTGCATCAGCCACAACATCCTGAGTAGACGGTGCGGTTGTTGATCCGGAGTGTGTGGCCGGAACCCCTGCCGCAGACGACTCGGTCTGTGATGGTATTGATAACGACTGCGCAGATGGTGTTGATGAGGACTACTCACCAGTCACAACGAGCTGCGGTACTGGTGCCTGTGTTGCATCTGGTGAA
>JADGCS010000163.1 GCA_015228875.1 Deltaproteobacteria bacterium
CTTCCACCCCCACCACCTGACTGGGCAGCCCATGATAGGGTACCAGCCCCGTCTGTTGTGAGGACATAGTTGTTGGTGCCGGCGCTGGTTGGGAATGTTAATGTGTACGAAGATGTAATGTTACTGGGGGCTTGCATGGTTATCGTATCCGACCCGCCGCCAGTTTCCGTCAGGCGCATTCTTAATGTTGCAATAATTGTTGGGGCAGTGACAGAAGTCACGCTTAAACTGCCGGTGATCTTTGAGGCATCAAGAAGACCTGTGGCGCTAGCAAGATCGATGTTGAGCGAATCGCTCGAGGTCAAAATACTTTCAAAACTCCCGTTCCCGACCTTGACCTTCCAATCGTTATCGACACGGTCATAGTAAAGTCCTGGATTTACTGAAGTATCATCCGATTGATAAACCTGCATCCCGTAGTAACGGTCAGCGCTGTTTGCGGAGCTGAATGGTGATTCACCCATACGCAGTGTATTGGCATCAGGAAAGTTTGGCAGGTCAGTAATATCCATGTTTTCAAAGACATATTTGTATTCACTCTTTAACAGGTATTCGTCTGCGTCATAGCCACCGAGCATTTTTGTATTGACCGAAAGGAAGCTCTCGTGCAGCTCCAAACCTTCGTTTTGTACGATCAACTGCCAGTCTCCGTCGTTGATGCTGACAAAGAGAAACAGCTTGATCTCGTCATCACCAAAGACAGAAGTGGGGATCTCATCCTGGCCGGGTCCGCCAAGGAGCAGGTTGAAATAATTTTCCCTGATTTCAATGTTAACACCGGAGTTTGGTGGGTCGTCGGCACAATCGGGTCCGCCTGTGCCGTCCATACTCCAGACCTTTTCGAGTTCCCCGCCCACACCTTCACGGCACAGAATCGCTGTAAATTCTGCAACACCGCCAAGAGACAGGCCTTCTTCGGTGAGTGCGGCGTCCTGAATAAACCCATCCACAGGGATTCTAACCGAGTCGGCATCTGCTGCGCGCGCAAATCCACCCAACATAACAACTAACAAGAACAGGAGGATGGACCAAATTTTACGCAAACAATTATTCATTATATTCCAAATTTCTCAGAAAATTTTTGCTGGGATTAAAACTTAAGTCGTACTCGGACTGACCTTCTTGATAAATACTTCTGCCCACATACACGACAGAACGATATTCTTCGTCGATGACGGTGCTCGAGACGATCCCTGTCCTGACAAAGATGGGGTCCACTTCAACGATGTCTCCATCGCCTGACTCAAACCCTGTTGGGTCTGACGCAGCTCCCCCGCCGCCCCCGCCTCCACAGTTGGCAGCGAAGAAAAAAATGACCAGTAGTGACGTGGTGATGATCAACCGGCTTTTTTCTAAAAATCTCTGCAATTTAACCCCCTTACAAATGTAATCCCCCAACAACGAGGTCACTTATATGTGTTTTATAAGTGTCAAAAGCAATATCCATGCCTCTTATTTCTTTTTTTTTTCTTTTTTTACGCAAAAAAAACTATGTGATTATCATGAATTATGGGAGGGGATGGGAGGGATTTCTGACAAAAAGTTATGGCGACGCAAACTAGGCATGAATTGTAACATTCTGGCACAAAATAGATTGTTTTGGTGGGAAAATATTGCCCATTGTAACATAAAAATAAACCAGATTCGCATAATCCTATTAACAGGATACGGCTTTCTTAGAAAAAAGATGAATTTATACGTCAAAAATAGCAGGCGAGATCATTACGCGACAATTTTAATGGTCCTTATCCTACGATACGAAATTCTTCCTTCTCTACTGCAGGGGGTTCATCGGCTGTTGAGTTGTCCTCGAGCCAATCCTCCCCCACGGCATCCATGTAAGGGTTTCCCTTAATCACGGACGATGGGGCAACGCGGGCATTTTTGTGTCCTGAGCAGGATAAGAGAAAGACCACTAAAAAAGCAGTGAAAAATATGATTGTTTTCTTCAAAGGTGTCATAACTGCCTTTTTAAAAAGATCATAGAAACGGCAAACGCCCTTCCTGACTACATTATACACTGTTATTTCCAGCAAAGCTAGTATTTATATGGCTTGGCGCGTAACAGGCATTTTTACGACCCAAAAACCGTGTCTTGGTTTGCAATTTTTTTTTTTTCGATAGCAACTTTGGCCCCGCACATCCGAGAGTCATAGGGCGCGCAGTTAAAGACACCATCACAAACGCAAACAAAGGAACCACACCCATGAACTTCATCCTCACCCATTCTCTGCTGTTACCGCAGGCGCCTGCTGTCTCTCTCAAACCTGGAATCCCCGCCATTCAAGCATTGGCAGCTCCCGGCAGAATCGTCCTTGCAAACGAAAATGATCTCCGCCAACTGACAGGCTCTTTGCGCCCCACCGACAGGATCAGCAGTATAAATGTAAAAAAAGCGCTTGCCGCGCTGGTCAACAAAGAACCTGACGGCGATACCATAAAAATTCAATTGCCGGATGGAACTGTTGTGGCCGTCAGGTATCTGAATGGCGATACGTACGAAACTCATTTTTTGTACCGCAAACAGGGCGACATTGCTGATCGCCAGACCGATGCAAATCTCGCGGCCCTTGGTGCTGTCTGCACATGGCAAGAACCCCGCGGCAAAGTCCTGTCTATGGTACCTGACCCTCTGGTAGTCAGACTCCTTGTCAAGGGCACCGACAGATACGGCAGGCTCCTTGGCATGCCACTTAAACACGATGCTGATATCGGGGATATCCCTGAGGGCGAAATCGCCCCCGACAGCCCCGCCTTTGTGAGACTGCTTGAGGCCTCGGTCAATTATTACCTCACACAGACCGGGAATACCTTCACCACCTTTTACAGTGATGTCACTCCTGTAGAAATCGCGGTCTTTTTGTCGGCCTTGCGCTTTGCACAGGGCAATGAATCCGGCATCCATAAACCGGGTGCCGACCAAACATATACCGGCCTTACTGTCAGCACCGCAGCCAATCTTAAGGGTAATATTCCCATTCACCCCGTACTCTTCAGAAGACTTGTTGCGTACTATAGCAAAAATAAAACCTTTGATGCAGACGGTTTTATCAAATTTCTCAGAGACAATCCAGACCACATGCGCAGGATAAAGCCCGCGTACACAGATGGCGACATCAAAAAAGTCAAAGGCAAAACACTGGAAGCGCTTCTTGAAACGGGCGATGTTTGTCTGCACGATATTATCGAGATCAAAAAGGCAGGCCGCGGCAGCGGTTTCGTTATCAGATTAACTGAGCCGATGGAAAATTTCGTGCGGTTTAATTAACCCGCAGCATCACCAGACACAGATTGATCCCGACCTCATCACCACCTGACTATTGACTTTAATGCATAGGAATTTCAAAGTCGACAGAGCGCGGGTGCTTATCTCGCAAAATGGAGGCATTCAACCGCGTCACAGTCAAGTTAGTAACTTGTTGCCTTTGCGGGAAACATCCAAAACACAAATGCGCGGCATGTCATGATTATAAATAACCAGACAACCGTTTTTGTGTTTTGCACAAAATACATAACAACACCGCACAGTGCTTCTTTTATCTTGCATGCGACAGTTGAACCTGAAACCATTTTTACATGAAAGTTTCTTCCCTTGCATGGGATCTTTCAGTCTGTCCGGCAGCACCTCTTAACGTGCTGGCCCGCCAGGCGCCGTTTCATCACCCCCAAAATAACGCCCTGAGGACACCCGGAAATATGCCGGCGGCGAATACTGATGTGTACCGGGAAACCATTGTTTTTAGAGCCCCAGGTGTCGATACTTACGAACAGCATACAAACAGAAAGCCGCTGACACTGTATAGGAGCCCTCTTGCTCCTGTGAGTCAAAGCATCACGGCGGCAAAGAAGCCCGAACTTAAAGTCATCAGATCTGTCGAGACCGTTTTTCGCGGCACGCCCATCCACACCATCATGGGAAACTCATACGTGACGGCCCTTCACGGTCAACCGGTTAAAAATGTGCAGGGGATCATCACGCGGATCAAACCAAACGCCGGTTTTTTTATTCAGGCAGGTTCGGCGCATCCCTACGAACGGAGCGGAATCTTTGTGTACACGGGACGCATGGATAAGACAGTGCGCGTTGGAGATCTCGTGAGCATTGACGGCATTGTCAACGAATACCAGCCCAAGCGGATGTTTCAATCTCCCCACGCGGCCAACAACAATCTTTCTTCGGTGCAGATTAAAATGGAGAACATCCGTGTCTTGTCACGGGCCAACACTCTGCCCGAGCCTGTGATCCTTCACAGGGATCACACAGTTATTCCCGAACAAATCTTTACCGGACACGCAGAAGAGGGGTTTGTCGAAACCCCCCGCGTTGCCTTTAATCCAGACATCGATGCCCTTGCCGCACTTAAATCGCTGCAGGGCAAACTTGTGACCATCAAGGATGCTGTTGTTGTAGAGGCAAGCGGCCCGGGCAATCACTGTGTGGTCATGTCCGAGAGCATGATACCGTCAGACTGCAAAACTCCCGAGGGTGGTGTGCGGATCATCGAAGGAAAAAAATATCACCCCGCCCGTTTTTATGTGTTCAGCACCGAAAAGGTGAATGTGGGTGATAAAATAAAAGGCAACCTGACAGGGGTGCTTGATTTCTCTCCCAAGGGGATGTTCTGCATCGAACCAACCCGCGATTTCAAGATTGCTCACAGGCCCGTGGAGTTTCGTACCACACATCTTGAGCCTTCTCCCGATCATCTTCGTGTCGCATCAATCAACACGGAAAACCTTTCTTTAAAAGACGATCAGCCCGGTGTCCATAACCGTCTTGCCCGTCTGGCCGAAATCATAGTCAAGCAGGCCCTCTCCCCAGACATCATCACACTGATGGAGATTCACGCAGATCCCGCAGACAAAGACGGTGCAGTACTTTCCTCGGATAGGACACTCAAGGCACTCGTGGACCACATCAAAAAACAGGGTGGTCCAAAGTACGGTTTTCGGTATGTTGAGCCAGAGGCTGGCAAAGATGGCGGCAAACCGGGGGCCCAGATCAGAAATGTTTTTCTGTACCGCACAGACAACTTAAAGCGTCTCACTTTTGTGGATTCGGGAACTCGGGCGCAGCATAAACCAACAGAAGTCAAAAAAAATAAAAAAGGGCAAGTCACGGGACTGACCCACAGTCCGGGTCGTGTCAAGCCGGACGATAACGCCTTCGAACGCAGCCGCAAACCGCTTGCAGGACACTTTGTCTTTAATGGTCATGATGTCTTTGTTGTGACCAATCACCTCACATCCAAAAAAAAGGACTTGCTGCAATTTGGCCGCATTCAGCCACCAACACGCTGGTCGGAGCCGCTACAGATTGCACAGGCCAAGGCCTCACGAACCCTTGCAGAGGCGCTGCTCTCTCATAATCCAGAGGCCAAGGTTGTTTACACGGGGGACTTAAACGCCTACGATGGGTCAAAAACCCTTAAAGCCCTCACAGGCAAAGATCTTCTGTTTAATTCAAGTGCGCACTACGCGGGCGCAGACCCATCATCAGGTGGTTCTTTTAATTTCAGGGGACTCTCTGGAAACCTCGATCACATCCTGCACAGCGCCTGGCTTATGGCCCATGCAGAACCCGCATACGACGCGCTTAACGAAAATCCGGCCCTTTATATGGGCCACGAAAAACGCTCCGGTGATCACGGTATGGTACTGGCAAGATATCACCTTCCCAAAAAAGAAGGCGGCAGGCTTAAGAGTATCTTTAAAATCCCAGCCCTCTTAAAAAAACGCGCCCACCCTGCCAAAAAAACTTCTGCCGGGTAGGGGAAAACCCACAGCATCAACAATTTGTGAGTTTGTGAGATTCTTTGCCTCAAGCGAAATTCTGTATTTTTCTTTGATCAGATAACTGGCATTCAGGTTGAGCAGCAGACGATTATTGATGCGTTGTGTATTGAGTGCATCAAGGTACTGACCGTCGGTGTAGTTGACATCTGCTGCTGCGGTAAACGCACCGGTGGCAAATTCCACGCCGGTATTCAATTCATGCCTTGGTCTCCCCACAAGATCATTTCCGGAGGCTGCCAGATCAACGGCCTGTTGCAAGGTGTAGTTTGCCGAACAGTCAAAATACTTCCAGATTTTTCCGCTGACCAACAGCTCAAACCCGCGTATCCTTGCCTTTCCTATGTTTGCGGCCCGTGCATAACCGGCAGCCATTTCAAACTGGATCAGGTCATCAAGATGGGATTCAAAATAATCTGCTTCAACTGTTGCCTGTCTGATCACGTGACCCTTGAACTTGCGCGACCAGATAAAACCAAGATCAAACTTGATTCCCTTTTCGCTGCTTAAGGCCGGGTTTCCCACGACATTGCCCTGGTCTCCGAACATTTCTATAAATCGGGGAAGTCGCACCACCCGGCCTAAAGAGGCCTTTGCATTAAGATCACCCGGCAGCCTGTATTTGGCATATGCCGTTGCTGCAAACTGATTTTCTGTCCTGTCAGAAAAAAAAGTCCCCGGTGTGGCAAGCGAGGGGTCGTTATTATTGATGTTGTAAAATGAGTTGAGACTCTCTCCCAGCAATGAGAGGGTAAATTTATCGTCAAACAGATAAAAATGAGGCTCCAGAAAAAAATTAATCTGCTGCCTTTTACTCGCACTCCCTATGGGGCTTGACGCATCATAGTCCTGAGGCAGAAACCACTCATGAATATAAGCAGCTCCTTTTTTGAGCACAAAATGTTTGCCAAAATCGGTCTGCCAGATCAACCGATCCCCAAAGACAACTGTGTTGTTGTCGTTGTCCTGTGTCGCCCCAAGACCTATCTCGCCCTGCGGGTCAGCAAACTGGGACTTCACCCACCGCAGATACATGTTGTTGTAGACCCTTCCCCTGTTG
>JADGCS010000164.1 GCA_015228875.1 Deltaproteobacteria bacterium
ACCTTTTCTGATCCCCTGACCGAGCACCAGATGCAGGTCATCAATCTCATCGGAATTCCTGAGTCAGTTTACAAAACCTGACGATCAGCCGATAGGATTTCTGCAATTTTTAAGTGCGGAATGTAGGATAAAAGGTATATTCCACAACTAATAATCGAACATAAAATCAACAGGCCAATGAAAGTACTTCGAGGATCGATGTAATGTATAAAAAATTTAACAAATGTTTTCATTCAAACTTAATCACTTTCATTGCAATCTCATAGGTGTGCAACCATCTAATATCAAGGGCGAAAATTCAATCAAAGATTGTCAAACCTAGAAAATTGTAATTAAAGCATCATCTTTGCCAACCCCGCCTTGAGAATCTCAAGGTTGAGAAAAATCCCCTCCTCCGCCACCGCCTCTTTATCCTTTAAAGTTGGACTGTAAAATACATCGGCGACATAACGCCCGTACATGTCGGTTTTGTAGGTCTTGATGACAAGATTGGTTTAGTTTAAGACGGAGCAAATGTTAATTTTTACTGTGATGGATGTGCGGGTGAGAAGTTGAACGAAGAAAATGGAGGGGGCCTGCGGCCCGAGGGTGGGCACTTGGGCGGCTGTTGAGCAGGGCTTACCTCGCGCAAGGCCGCCGATTACCCGCCGAAGGCGGGCGAAGTCCAGCCCCGTCAGGGGATGGACGGAGCAGACGCAAGCGAGTCCGCGACAGTGGCGAGCGATCTACCCCACCCCCAGCCCAAATGTTTTTAGATTTTCCGCGGCGCGTTCATATCCGGCGTCTGCGTGTCTGATCACGCCAAGTGCCGGGTCGTTGTGTAAAAAGGGAAAAAAGGGGACAGGCACCAAAATGAAACATTTTACTCCAATTGTCTGGTCGAATAGAGAATGCTATCTTTTAGCACCGGTCTTGCTTTTACTTTTTTCCTTTTATTTATTTTTTGCACTTCTTCTATCAAATCCTTTGTTCCAAATGCATATCCTTCCGTAAGGCTTCTAAAGCGATAACATAAACTCTTGCCTAATTTGAGTCGTCCTAAAATCCCCTTTTCCCCTTTTATAGCAATCGGGGATAACACATATTTGTATGGGGGAATCCATTAGTCTAGAATCCTATTAGCCCCGATTGTGTTTCTTCCATATCTTTTGTAATCATATTGATTGATATGGAAAAATTTGTCCCGGTTCAGGCGAGTATTTTATTGACGGATGTGGCCGATTTGTTTGTATTCCTGTTGCGTACGATTAAAGAGACTTTTTCGCGCAATTTCGAATTCAGGGAATTTTTACGCCAGTGTTTTCAAATCGGGTATAAATCGCTACCGCTCGTCTCAATAACAGGAATCATTGAGGGGCTGGTGCTGACCATTCAATCGCGCCCCTCACTCCTCAAGTTCGGGGCGGTAAGCATGCTTCCCGGAATGGTTGCCGTATCACTCATCAGAGAAATGGGACCGGTTATAACTGCGTTAATATGCGCGGGAAAAATCGGCTCCGGCATGGGCGCGGAGTTAGGATCGATGAAGGTTACGGAGCAGATCGATGCCATGGAAGTCTCATCCACCAATCCCATAAGATTTTTGGTTGTTACAAGAGTGTTGGCGGCAACCCTTATGATACCTATACTGATCATATATGCCGATGCGCTCGGCATGTTAGGAGGCTGGGCAGGAGCGAATATTAAAGGAGATGTGACCTTAGTTTTATTTTTCACACAGGCATTCGCCCATGTCGGGTTTGATGATCTATTGCCAGCAGTTATTAAATCGTTTTTCTTCGGCGGAGTTATCGGTTTAGTCGGGTGCTATAAGGGATATTCAGCGGGCCGAGGAACGGAGAGCGTGGGAATTGCCGCAAATTCCGCGGTGGTGCTGGCATCGTTATTGGTTATAATTATTGATGTGATCGCTGTCCAGATCACGGATATGTTCACATAATGAAATGAATAGAGCCCAAACAGAAAACAAGGCTTCACCTGAAACAAAGAGCGGTGAAGCGGCTGTTGAAATAAACGATCTCAAGAAATCGTTCGGCACACAAGAAGTGTTAAAGAATGTTTCGTTACGGCTTTTAAAGGGGGAAAATCTGGTGGTGCTCGGGAGATCGGGCATGGGCAAATCGGTTCTGGCGAAATGCATCGTTCGTCTGTTGAATCCCGACAGCGGAACCATAAAGGTTTTTGGAGAAAATGTCGGCGAATTAAACCGTCACGGTTTGAGTGAGCTCAGAAAGAAAATCGGGTTTCTTTTTCAGAGCGGAGCATTATATGATTCCATGACAGTCAGGCAAAATCTGGAGTTTCCGCTGCGAAGAATAAAAAAAGACCTTTCCAAAAAAGAAATAGACGAAAAAATCATGAAGGTCTTGGAAGATGTCGGACTGCCCGACGCCTTAAATAAAATGCCGTCGCAACTATCAGGCGGAATGCGCAAACGAATAAGCGTAGCACGGACAATTATCCTGGATCCGATGTTAATGTTGTATGATGAACCAACTACCGGTCTGGACCCTGCGACATCGGATGAAATAAGCGCGCTCATCGATGATATTCAAAGAAAACTCAAGACATCTTCTCTTATCATAACGCATGATATTGAGTGCGCCCGAGCTACCGCGGACCGCGTTATCATGTTGCATGACGGTGAAGTTCATCTGGAGGGCAAGCTGGAAGCATTTGAAAAATCGGCTGATCCGTTGATTGTATCATTTTTCAAGTCATCACACGGTCAGTCTCACAAATAGGGCAAAAATATGATTACTCAGACACCAAAATTTAAAGTACGTTTAGGATTATTTGTGACGGTCGGATTGGCGCTTTTTATAATCGCCGTTTTTCTGATAGGAAAGCAAAAAAACCTGTTTAATCCTGTTTTTAAACTTAACGCAATCTTTCATAACGTAAGCGGATTGCAGGTCGGTAGTAATATCCGTTTTTCAGGAATCAACGTGGGCACTGTTGATAATATTGTGATCATCGATGATTCGACCGTGCGGGTCGATATGTTAATCAGAAAAAATGTACAAGAATTCATTAAGGCGAATTGTGAGGCCGGCATTGGTTCAGCCGGCATTATCGGTGACCGCGTTTTAAGTGTCACTCAAGGGAGTATTGATGCCCCCACAGTGAAAGACGGACAGCAAATTGCATCGAAAGAACCGGTCGAGATGGATTCTATTATGGCAAGCCTGAAAGAAACGGCTGACAATGCGGCGGTTGTTTCAAAACAGGTTGAGGAAATAACGACCGAAATAAATACAGGGGATGGAACGCTTCCGAGATTGATACATGATAAGAAAATGGCGCAAAATGTTAATCAGACCATTATTAATCTCAAAAAAAGCGCTCGGGGATTCAGTGAAAACATGGAGGCGGCCAAAGACAGTTTTCTTTTGAGGGGTTCTTATAAAAGGAAAGCAAAGGCTGAACAGAAGGTTATAGATGATGCCTTAGAACAAAAGGCGGACTAACAACAAGCTATTCAAGACAAAATAGACGCGCCCCAAAAAGCCGCAGAAAAAGAGAAATTAACTTGAAGGAACTTTATCAGCTTGAGAACCTCATAACAACCAAAAACAAGGCAAGAAAACAAAAACCTTGCCGATCATTGTGTTGTTCGTCTTAAAATAAAAACAGAAAGATCGCCCATCGGTGGGTCATAACCACGTCCCAAACCCTGTTCTTCACACGAAAAGGGCATTTTGGTGCCTGTCCCCTTTTCTGTCCCCTATGCGGATAAATTTCCAGCCAGCATGATGATGGTCTTTATGAGGACGTGTGAATGCGGGAGATCGCCGGCCAAGATGTTCAACTCGGCTCCGACACCGCCAGAAAAAGCAGGGAAATCCCCCAGACATTAATCCTGTTTACTCCGATTGTTCTCTTTAGGTGGTTTGTCTAAATTGGGCCAACTGGAATAGGCTAGTCCTTCGACAACTTAATTTTTATCTTTCTAGATTGCTCAGGACTAGTGCTGAGCGTTTAATAATTTTCTAATAAAGAAAATTATTAAATTGTCGAAGCACCAGGGTGATGACCCCGCCCTTGCGAGGCGGGCTTTGAGTAATAAACACAATACGACAAATAAAGGGAGATTAACATGACAGCACTCATTGAACAGAATGTTCAGGATAAAGACAAGTCGAATCAAAAAAAATATGACTCAGAAAATTTCCGTAAAACGGAAAAGAAAATTGGCACAAGGTCGGAACCGCAAAAAAATGTGGAACCGGATTTTTTTAAAAAAAATTGGGTGACACGGGAAAATCATGACTCGAAGAAGAATTTAAATTCATCAGGAGTCAAAACCCGTCACACAGAACATGGAACTGAGCGATAATAAATTAACCAGAAGATCCGGGTGGTGGATTACTATAGTGGCAATTAATCAGCCTGATTTTTTTTTCTGGCCTTTCTTCTTATCATGAGAAGCAAGACAGGAAGACAATTTAATAAGGGAACACAATGTTTAAATTAAACAAAAAATCATTTGCAATTATTTTTTTAATGTCTTTACTATTCACTTCAGTTAACGCTGAGGCCCTTTTTGCCCCGAGAAGTCCGAATCCTTATGAATGCAACAGAACTCTTCTCAATGGAAGAAAGTGTGCGCCTTGGTCCAGTCTTTATCAGGTAGTGGACACGATCAAGGATCGTCCGGGCGTCGTCAAGAGACCTTACCGCTGGTACAGCGTTCGTGGTCATGTGACAAAAATTGTTCTTCACGGTATTCGATTTGATTTTGACCAATACAGTATCAGACCTGAGTCTTATCCCATTTTAGAGGCAAACATGTCTCAGCTTACTGACAAAGGGCAGGTTGAAATACATGTGACTGGTCATACCGACAGTGTTGGAAGTGACGCCTACAATCAGATACTATCTCTGCAACGGGCTCAATCCGTGCTTGACTATTTTGTCAGCAAAGGACTCCGAGTAGGTCGAGTCAGCGTTTCTGGTGATGGTGAGACCCAACCTGCGGATACAAACGAAACCGCGGCTGGAAGATTCAATAACAGAAGAATTGAAATCACAATTACGCATCAGCAAATGGCTCAATTATAATAGCCTTTTTTTAAGCCCCCGTTGGGGGGCATTTTGAACAGCAAAGGCCGTCACACCCCCCTATGTGGCGGCTTTTTTCTGTGCAAATAAAATTGAAGGAGATTTGTGCCTAAAACAAGGCATCTTATTTTTCCATGAATACCAGACAAGTTTTAACCATCCTCCTGCTTAATCTGTCTATCCTGTCCAGCGGTTGTGCGTCTCTTGGCATTGCCCTTCTTTATAAAAAAGTGAGTCTTCCCGACACACAAGTTGTCAAAAATATCGATTATTCTCAAGAATCAGATTCCAATCCTGTCATGAATCGACTTGATCTATTCTTACCCAAGGGGAAAAATTGGCCTACCATGATTTTTGTCCATGGGGGCGGGTGGAACACAGGTGATAAAGATCTCAAGGTTGCGGGGGCCGATGTCTACGGCAATATCGGCAGGTATTTTGCCTCTCAGGGGATTGGCACCGCTGTGATTAGCTATCGGCTGATGCCGGGCGTTGATTGGAAGACTCAGACCATGGATGTTGCCAAGGCAGTGGCATGGGTCTATGAGCACATTCATGAATATAACGGTGATTCAAGATCAATATTTCTGGCAGGCCATTCCGCTGGCGCGCAACTATCCAGTCGTGTTGCGCTGGACCCATCGGCCTTACAATCCATGGGCTTGTCTCCAAAAATATTGTGTGGTGTCATTCTCATCAGCGGTGCGGGTTACAACTTCATGAATCAAGAAGCGTATGATTATGGAAAACAACAAGGCGCCATTGAGGCCCTTTTTAACAAGGAAGAACTCAGCAAGATTCTAAGAAAAAAATTATCTCCGATATTTTTTGCCAGGCAAGCCTCTCCCCCCTTCCTTATTCTCTATGCCGCCAAAGATGAAAAGGAAATCAAGCATGATTCACTCAGACTTGATGAGGCTCTGAAAAGGGTGGGGGCCCAGAGACAACTTTATTCAGTTCCCAGAGTCAATCATAAAAGCATGATTTTGGCGCTGAGTCATGCGGATAAATTTCCAGCCAGCATGATGATGGTCTTTATGAGGACGTGTGAATGCGGGAGATCGCCGGCCAAGATGTTCAACTCGGCTCCGACACCGCCAGAAAAAGCAGGGAAATCCCCCAGACATTAATCCTGTTTACTCCGATTGTTCTCTTTGGGTGGTTTGTCTAAATTGGGCCAACTGGAATAGGCTAGTCCTTCGACAACTTAATTTTTATCTTTCTAGATTGCTCAGGACTAGTGCTGAGCGTTTAATAATTTTCTAATAAAGAAAATTATTAAATTGTCGAAGCACCAGGGTGATGACCCCGCCCTTGCGAGGCGGGCTTTGAGTAATAAACACAATACGACAAATAAAGGGAGATTAAAATGACAGCACTCATTGAACAGAATGTTCAGTTTAAAGACAAGTCGAATCAAAAAAAATATGACTCAGAAAATTTCCGTAAAACGGAAAAGAAAATTGGCACAAGGTCGGAACCGCAAAAAAATGTGGAACCGGATTTTTTTAAAAAAAATTGGGTGACACGGGAAAATCATGACTCGAAGAAGAATTTAAATTCATCAGGAGTCAAAACCCGTCACACAGAACATGGAACTGAGCGATAATAAATTAACCAGAAGATCCGGGTGGTGGATTACTATAGTGGCAATTAATCAGCCTGATTTTTTTTTCTGGCCTTTCTTCTTATCATGAGAAGCAAGACAGGAAGACAATTTAATAAGGGAACACAATGTTTAAATTAAACAAAAAATCATTTGCAATT
>JADGCS010000165.1 GCA_015228875.1 Deltaproteobacteria bacterium
GGGCGCAGATGCAAGCGGAACTTTTGTGTATGAGCGAGCATTTCAGAGTGTCAAAAAAAAAGGCGATAAAACCTCAAGGGTGTAGTGTTTTCTGTTGACAGGTTATACTAATGGGTGACCCCTTTCTTGTTGACCCCTTTTTTGACTGAATTCTTCTTTTTATTACACGCTATTGTAAAATTAAACGGGTTTTGATAGAATAGTCGAATCGAAAGGGATTAATTAAATTAACTTTCATTTGGAGAATCGCAAATGACCGCAAAAAAAACAAAAACTCAGCGTCTTGCAAAAACTGTCAAAGGAACAGGCGGCACAAGCTTGATAGGAGGAAAACCCGCTGATGTAGCAAAAAAGGTTAAGGGAGAAGGCGGCACAAGCCTGATAGGAGGAAAACCCGCTGATGTAGCAAAAAGGGTCAAAGGGACTATCGGAGATAAACTGATAGACTAGCTTGGGCGTGACAGCAAATAATTGTCCTAGCACTGCTGAACTGCAAGCGAAAGTACCCTGCCGTTGTGGTAGAAAAGCACTTTGTGGTTGGACAGGTCGGCTATTGCTTTGTTGATTCGTGTCTTACTAGCGCCGGTTTCTTGAGATATCTTTTCTATTGGCGCGCTTTCTTTATCACACAAAAGGTAGATGTCTCTTTGTAACCCCTTTAAAATCCATGAGTCATTAATGCCTGACCGGTTGGTTTCTACAACAAGAAACTTTCCGCTGTCCCTCCAGATCAACATTGGCTTTCCACGCGCTAATTCTTGTTCATTGGACCATTTTGCAACAAAGTCCTTAACTGGTTGCCAGTTTATTGATTTCTTTTTTATAGGAATGGGTTTGATCCATAATGTTAACAAGGGAAAACACTCGGCCAGCATTGATTTAGGATAAATGGCCCTGTAATATGATGGGATTTTGTAGGAGCTAATGTTATGCCTCCTCATATTTTTAAAGGCATCACTATTAAAAGAAAGGCTGTAATCAATAATTGAAGGGGCCGAGTAATTTTTGGCATATTGCATGGTGTCAAGTGTTACAATAGCATCCTGCGGTCGTTCGCCGGGGTAGTTAATGATGATGTTGTATCCCACGTCAATGCCAAGCATACTGCACCACTTAAGCATCTCGAGATTTTTCATGACAGTGGTGCCTTTGTTATATTTTTTTAGAACATAATCACTGAATGATTCTATTCCGACCTGAATAGACCTGAGACCACTCTTGTGCAATGCCACGAAATTCTCATATGAAATATGGGCGGATACCTCAGCAAAGATACGAAGGTTTAGATTGAGTTTGGCTATTTTTCTGATGCTCTCATGTGAGGCTGAAATATTGGTATCTGTGAATAATATTTTATTACTTTCGTATTTGTGAACCTGCAACCGCACCTCATCGACTACTCTTTTGGGGCTTTTGTGACGAAGTTTATTGTCCCATTGTAGGGCCAGGTTGCAGAAAACACATTTGCCCCAACAACACCCACGCGATGTCTCGAACGGTATGTTGAGCAAGACATCACTAGATCCCTGTACAAGATCATTCAAGAAATAGTCCGAAAAATCTGGATAAGGTAATTCGTCCATGTTGCGGATTAATTTCTGCGGCGGATTTACAATGATTTTTTTATTTTGTCTAAAGACAATGCCTTTGATATCATCATATTTTGAATGTTTCTCTTCTGTGTTGTTTTGCACTAACTGTAACAGCGTCTGTTCCCCTTCTCCGTAGACAGCCACATCTATGAAGGGATGTGTCAATAAAAGTCCTCGACCTGTTATTTCGCTCAATAGAGCTCCCCCAAAAACGATACTTGTTTTTGGATATTTGTTTTTCAGACGTTGAGCTAGACACAACGATGCCATGAGTTGTTCGTGAGAAATAGTAAATCCAATGATGTCAAAGTCATTCCAGTTTTGTTGCTGCATAATTGACAAAAGATAATTTTCACACCCCTTGACAACTTGAGATAGATTTAAATGCGCAATTTTTTTATGTAATTCTGTCTCGATTATATGGAACCGTTTGGGGTATAATAAGGCGGCAAAAACAGCCTCTCCCAGAGATTTTCTGTGGAGCTCACTGTAAATGTCACCGGGTATGAAATGTATAAAATCCTTGTAATAGTGATAGGCCGTGACATCTAATTGGGCTGATCTTATGGCCGCAGTAAGTGACCCAATCTGTAGAGAAAAATAATCAAAGGGGTGCCATGGTAGAGATATCAAGGCCGTTTTATTCTTCACTCTCGTACTCCCTGAAGGTCTGTAAACATTGTCTGCAATGTTTATCAGAATAGTCCTTATCCTCACGCAGGCGTTGTCTAATTTTTTTTATCTTCGAACAATAAAAGGGATCGATTTTTTGTGTTATCTTTTCACGTCCGGGGATAAAAAAACAAGATTTTACATACCCATCTTCTGTAATGACAACGCTATTGAAAGGAATGGGACATCGGGGGTTTATACCATTTATTTTTCGATCTATAAAATTTCTAAAGTACTCCACATAGCGGTCAAATACATAAACAGTAGGGCACTCCAGGCCATTGTGCTCCTTAATAAATTGTTGAGCCTTTTTTATGTTTTTTTCAAACCGGTCAATCTGCTCTTTTGTTGGTGCAACCTGTCCAATGACATTGCGCATGTGTTTATTGTGCCTGCCAAAGGAACAACCGTGTATTCTGGGAGACAGGTAGCCAAAAAGATCGGGCACCAAAAAAGCGACACTGTTTATTTTTAATTTTACAGCAAGATTTAAAAACCTCATCACAAAATCGATATTATGTCTTTGGAGCAAACAACAAATTGAAACAGTGGTTTGGCTTGAGTGTTTTTGTATGATCTGCGGCAATTGCATCAGGTTCCTAAAACAGTCAACGCCCCTTATTTTTTTGTACATTTTAGCGTCAACAGCATCGAGTGAAAGAATAACGTGATCCAAGAATGGCGAAATATTTGCAAGCACCGTATTGAGGGTTATCCCGTTTGTAATCAGCGTGTTTTTGATACCCAGTTGAGATAATCGCCGCATCATGTCAGGAAGTTTTTTGTGCAATGTGGGCTCACCCCCAGACCACGTAACATTTTTTAATTTATTTTTTTTAATAAATGGCAACAGTTTATCAAAGGTGGACGCGCTTAAAAATTTATTATGGGTATGTCTCCAATAACCACACGCCAAACAGCGTGCGTTGCACATATTGTTAGCAATAATAGAAACCGAGCTTATTTGACAGTCTTTCATCATGCGCATCGATGCCGTGATACCATCTGGCCACAGCCACCGTCTATATCAGTGCCTCTAAAATTGAGAATAGTGACCGTAAAACCACAGCCCTCTAGTTTAGACTTGAAATAATGAAACCGTCGTGATGGTACCAGCTTTATCTTATTTGAAGTTTTTACGGGTGACAGAACCGAAAGTTGTACTGTGAAGAAATCGGGTTTTAGCATATCAATAAGTCTCGTTAAGTCTCCTTCCGTATCATTGATGTTTTTAAGCAGGATATAATTGATGGTCACTTTTATTCCCGTTTGTTGAACATGTTTTCTGGCAATTTTTAAAAGATGATCAATGCTTGCCTGTGGTACCTTGGGAATAAGTCGGGCGCGTGTTTTGTCTTCAGTTGCATGTAGTGACAAATAGACCTTTTGTAACATCGTTTTTTTGAGTTTTGAGAAATTTACGTGATTTCCCGATGTTGCCACAGAACAATACGTGGCCAGTCCCTTTTCACAAAGGACCTCTGCTGCCCTGGCCACATGAACTAAATTATAAAGGGGTTCGCCTGTCCCTTGAAAAGCCACCTCGTCAAATCTGTTGAGGTGAGGTGTGTCGTTAAGAACCAATTCAACTTCTCCAATTATTTCGTCGCTCTGCAGGTTGCGCACAAATTGATAATTTGAAACAGCGCAAAACCTACAACCAATAGGGCACCCAATCTGGGTTGAAATACAAATTGACTCCTGCTGTCCCATCTTAAAACGAATTGCTTCGGCCAATGATCCATCTTCGAAATAATAAAGATATTTTACACTACCATCAATCGACCGCTTTTTTTTCAGTATCTTGACCATGTTGTATGTACTTGTCATGACATTGATTTATTTTGTTGTAGAGGTTATACGCAACTATTCACGCGATTGTTCGATAATTAGTGTGTATGACTTGCCAAGGCAAGGGTTGAGTTAATTCACATTTGGATTTAGGATTAAAATATATGCCCTTAGTCACAATTCCGCATTTTCCCGTCACTTTTACTCCTCTGACGACGTCGCCGTATGACAACACAGCCTTAGGACAATTTTTTGAGAAAGATGTCGGTGAGGGTGGCCCATACAAAAGAGTCTTTGAGGCTGAAGCAACGGCCACAACTGGCAAAACTGATGATTCTTTTGACGTCTTGGACCCTGCAATACGCAGGGATATAAAATGTAAGATTGAAAATCGCCGGCAACTTGTGAACTGGGCCGTACGTGTCAGTACAAAAATTTTTCGAACTCCAAGCTTTGATCGTGACATCATCTCCATTCCTAACAAGGCAGAAAGATCATGGCTTGAATCTGTGGCTAATGATTTACAAGAATGTGCTCAACGTATATTTGGCAGACAATCCCATCACGATTATCAAGCACTGTCTTCATGGATTTATGCAAACCAACGACAAGACCCCCATTCTTTTTTTCACTTCGATAGAACCCGTCGAGTAGAGACACCAAGACTACGTGAATCGTGCAGACAAATTGTGGGTACCGAGGTTAAAGCACACCCCGATATTTACGGGTCTTCTGTGCTCCCGCCCGATGAATATGCAAATCTTTTTCCTTGGTTCCCCCCACCCCCTGCGTATCATGGAATGTTTCCAAAAAACATGTCTGCCACAGACCTTGAATACATCATGAACACCTACGACGCTTATCACCCCATTCGGTTGCCTTGGACTATAGTTGAAGATGTTTCTGCAGATGAAGTCCTGCGGGCTTGTTCAGGTGATAGTGATCAAAACACGATCGCTTTTTTACATTGTAACCATGGTAATACGCCTGTTGCGTGGTTTGTTCAGGGCAATAAAAAATGGTACAAGGTCACAAATATGGTTTATCACCCCGCCTTTGCTGACGAGTTTGCACGAGTACAAAAAACATTGGCAGATTCGTTAAAACTATTACAAAACGGCGTTGATGGCGATTACCTTCACCCTTCGTTTGTGAAGTATATAAATATTTTTGCAGAGGCCCTCGCAAATGGCGATTTTGAGACAGTCCTACGTGCAGATATTGAGCAAACAGGAGGAAATCTTTTTTTTACATTTTTTCCTCATGAAGGGTATTGGCCGGACGGCATCAAATATCCTTTGATGTTTGAGATAGGAATCAAACAACCACCACAGCATGACAGTGCTCACCTTGACACAGCGACGTTTCGTGCAATCGAAAAAATAATTACCGAAACAGCCCAGAGTGTCGGAGTTGAATATTACAAAGAAAACGGGGTCGAAAACGCTGACAAAGAGGCTGTCCTGATATGGCTATACCGTTCAGGTGGCTATCTCAGGGCAACTGCGGGAGAACCTTTAGGACACGATTATCCAAAACGTTCGTACTCAGGAGTTAACAAACACAGAACTGTTATCATGCTTGATGCCGCAAAGGCGTCCCATGGTTTTACTAACGATCTTTACCATACTCTCATCGATCCGAGCCAGACCCCCCATGTCCATATCGAGGATGTCATAGACTTTGCCATCTGGCATGAACGAATCCATGCCACGGGTGCCCGACCAGAAACTATCACAAGTTCGGGCAGACAAATGATTTCCGTGTATGGTCATTTTTGGGGATTGCTTGTAGAAACGCTGGCAGACGTAGGATCCATGCTTTCGGCAAAGATTCGTCACGATATGGGGTTTATGAGTACTGAAGACAGCAATCGTTTTATAAGACTCGCCATCACCGCCCAGTTTAGGCGTCTCACAGAAAAAAAGACGGTAACCGGACCTCTTTTTGAAGACTCAGAAGCAGGCAGTGTAGTTGCCTCAAGCCTTATACTTGGATGGCTTATTAAAAACAATGCTGTCACTGTCATGCCAGACAATAAAACCATACAAATAAACGAAGCATTGACCTCTACGGTAACAAGTGAACTTTTTAGAATTTTAACTCGTTTTTCTTTTGTAGATGACCCTGACGGATTTAAACAATTTTCTTTAAACTGCATAGGCTATATTCCCGATGAATTCGAACAGAACGCAATAGATGCAAAGACAAGACACACACCTCCCTACCTTGTCAATCGCAATCCAGACGCAGAGAGCCTCTATTTAAAAGTTCTATAGCCACTCACGCCTGTCCGGTTAATTTCACATGGGCCGTAGTAGATTCTTCAATCCAAACTTCTTTGTAAAATGACGAGATAATTTTGCATCCCCCTGTAATGTAATGCGAAATGCTATCAGCTGTTCCGGGTAGAGCCCACGATTGCTCGCGGGGCTCCCCCACAGATCCGGACGAGCACAATTAATGCATCCGGTTCCTCGTGGTCATGGTTTTGCTACGCAAATTGAGTGCACGGCCCTGGCCGGTGGAAGTGGCAGCCATTTCT
>JADGCS010000166.1 GCA_015228875.1 Deltaproteobacteria bacterium
GGTCTGCCACGGGGATTTTTTAAAAATGGATCTTGCCGCGGTCTGTGATGCAGACAAAAAAAGTATCGTCGTTGGCAATCTTCCCTACAATGTTTCGAGCCAGATCCTTATAAGACTCTTTCAAAACAACAACCTCTTTAATAGATTGTTTCTGATGTTTCAGCGGGAGGTGGCCATCAGGTGTCTTGCCGGTCCAGGGGGCAAGGATTACGGCATGTTGAGCCTGTGGACCCAATTATTTTCAAGGGCAAAGAAATTATTTAATGTTCCGGCCAACGCTTTTTTACCAAGACCAAAGGTGGTGTCGACTTTCTTACAGCTTGATTGTCCGGGACGAGACTATCGGGAAGAGGCCGAATTTATTAAGTTTGCCAAGGTTTTGTTTTCACAGAGGAGAAAAAAGGCCTCCACGGTACTTAAAACTTCAAAGACAGGGGCTTCTCCCACAATCAGGGCATGGACAGACAAGAGACCAGAGCAATTGAGTCTTGCTGAGCTAAGACAAATCTGGCTTTGGGCGTCAGGTTTGTCTTTGTAACTTGCCACTCACCGGGGATTATTCTCCCACGGGTTGTTCTGGGGCAGCAGGTGTTGCTGTGTGTTCCATGGCAGCAGGAGTTACTGCTGGTTCCATGGCAGCAGGTGCTGCTGTCTGTTCCGGGGTGTACTTAATGGCAAACCCGTAATCTTTGCCTGTATCTGTGTCGACAAGTTTATAAGTTCTTACTTCATTTTTTAACATGTCGCCATCGATAAGGCCGATGCTGTTATTTTTTCTGTCGATCGAATAGTTCTTGCCCGCAGTTAAAGGGTAAGGTCGCTTTGCGAAATCCTTGCCCTTATAACTGGTCAGGTAGATCTTAAAATTCTCAGGAAGTTTTCCGCTTTGTAAGGGAACTGTTAAGGGCTGCCCTGCACCAAAATGTGGTCTGTTTGTCATGACCGGTTCTTGCGCAAAGGCAAATGCCTGATCAGGGGCAGCGGGTGTGGCCGCTTGTTCCAGGGCAGCCGGTGTTGCCGCTTGTTCCGTGGCAACCGGTGTGGCCGCTTGTTCTGTGGCAGCGGAAGTTTCTTGTTGCTCTGGAACTTCTCGTATAACAGGAATGCGACCTCGTGATGGCGTGATTGTTAGAGTATCTCTGTTGACTGTGAAGGGTCTTGCATCGACAACCCTGCCTTCTGCATCGACCTTGACAAACACTGTCAGCTCGTCAAGGACCTTCAGGCTTTCTTGAGAGGCCTGTGTCCCTTGAGCAAAGCTTACGGGATTGCCCTCCCCATCAACAATACGGATCTCAACATATTGATTGGCGTTGTTTTGCGGGTTTGCGGGGTCCAACTGACCGTAACCCATGCCCTCACCATACCCATTGCCAAAGACCCTCTCTTTGCCGACAGTGGCATGCGCCAAGAGTGCCATACTGCGGGCACGCAGCGCCGATAATTTTTTGTTTCGGTAACCTGCCCAACGGGCCGCATCTGTGTTCTTCACCAGTACTTGTCCTGATTCTGACAACGCGGGCTTGCCCGAATTGGGCACGGTCTCGTAGGTCCCTGCATCCCAACTGGAGTAACCGCGAATTTGCAGATAGTATTTCTGTCCTGTTGCCCCTTCGAGCCTATCCAGAATGTCTGGAAGCTCTCTGAGCTTGTCATACATGCGATCCAATCCATGTCCACCTCTGAGCGATTTTTGCTGTATCACCTGGGCGTAGGCGCTCAGAACGTGTTTTTTTTCGGGGATGTGATCTTTAGCCCCATCTTTAAGCTTGGCGAGCCTTGCTTCAAGCCGTTCGAGTTCAGGAGATGTGTCAGCGAGGACATCTAGGCCCTTTGCAGCCATCATTGTCCACCTCTGAGCCGGTTTTTGGCCAGCAAAGGCCTTTGCCATCTGTTGATCTGCATATTGAGGGCCTGGCCTGTCTCTTACAAATTCGACTGAAGCTTCATCTCCAAGGGTGGTTTCCCACTGCCTGACTGTCTCTTTTTGATTGAGTTCCAACGCTTTTTGAAGCTCTGGTCGTGTCATTAATTCCACTGATTCGGGCTGGCCCGCTAAATCCCTCTCGACGCTGACGAGGTACACTTCTTCGGTGCCCTCACTGCCATCAAGTTTTGGCACTGTTGTCTTGAGGACAACGACAGGCGCCGCTGGTTGGCCAGACACAACAATCTCCCCACGATCATTTATCTTAAAAGGGACAACGCTGGTTGCTTGTGCGCTGAGGTTTGGGACTGTGTCTGCATTATATGCAAGTTTAAGTCTTATGGCCTGCCTGTTTCGGTTGATAAAATCGTTGTCTCCCTCCGCAAGTTTTTCGAGACCCGCTATAATAGCCGCTAGACGAGCCTGAAGATCTGCGATGAGAGCAGCCTGTTGCTCTGCGCTGGCATTCACATTTAATGTTGCTGCTGCAAGCTGTGCCTGGATGCCTTGTGCCTCAAGTATTTTCGTGGCGAGTGCGGCCTCTGCTTTTTCTGCCTGTGTTTTGGCATTCTCGGAAATCACTATCATATTTAAGGCCGTGTTGAGGCTGTTGACATACCCCTGCAAGGCAGTGTCTATAGTCTCTTGAACGGCAAGGGCTTCCAGAGCGAGATCAGGCCCGAGTTTTGAATCTGTGTTATTACCTGCTGCTTTGCTCAGCTCATTGGCCTTATCACGCAAGGCCTCGAGTCTTTCTTTGGTCTGTTGGGCATCTTCAAGGCCTTTTTGTACAGCTGTTTTTGCTTCTTCAAATTTTCCTTCGGGGATCAGTTTGCCATAGATGTGTTGACTGGAAAAATCTCCGCCATGAAGATCGGCAATATGCGCCTTTTCTTTTTGATGTTCTTCTTTAATGCCACCAAATTGATCAGCGAAAGGATCAACATTCACTTCGAGCGGCTGTTCTATACGCGATACAATCACGGGCCCTGCCACCTCGTCTGCCATCGCCATAACAGCGCCATCTTCTATGGCGGGTTCGTTTGTGGGGCTTAATCCAAATACACTCTCCGGTCTGTCAAACTGATACGTCAAACCCACCGCCACATAGGGATTTACGCCGGACTGGGTGAAGAGATAGTTGCTGGCACCAGGATTTTTTAACGAAACTTGCGCGAGATCGACACCCGCTTCTGCGGTCAAGGTCACTCCATCAACAATGGTAATCTCTGCACCCGTACCGGCGCGCAAACCAATATTTAGGCCGGGTTCCTTGGGGGACGCAAAACCATCGGCGTGAATGGGCCCGACAGGTGAGTTTGGACTGCCGCCCAGAATGGATTCACCAGAACTGTCAACAGGGCTCGTGGCCTTATTGGGCAGGAGTTTTGTGTTCCAGACGCTGCCGCCGATGTATGGGCTGAGTGCAAGAATACGCCAGTTAAAGGCCGGGCAGATATCCCAGTTGGCTCGCAGTGTCAGCGCCCCGCCCATGAAAGTTCGATTATCTCGGCCAGGACCTTCTGTGCTGTTGGCACTTTCTCTCAGTTGCTGGTAACGAAACGAGGCGCCAATATCAAAATCAAGGGGGCCCACGCGGTCAACAAAACGTCTGACAGCACCGACATCAAATCCAAAGCCCGATAATTTTGGAACCGCGCCGTCAGTAAATGTTGAATAGGTCCCTGTTGCCTCCAGAATAAAACGATCAACGTTGGGATTAAGATATTCTGTCTCGGTCGTTGTGGCAATCCCTGCGTCCTGCGGCAGAGTTGTAGCCTCTGGCGCAGCCTGTGGGTCAGCAGCAGCAGCAGCACCAGCACCAGCATCTTCAGCATTATCTTCTAATGGTTTTTGTGGAGGGGGTTCGTTTGAGAAAGGCACTGGCGTAGGTGCTGGTTCTGGGGCGGGAGATGTTGTCTCTTCTGATTTTTGTCCTGTCCTCGGCCGGTTTTGGTTCGGGTAAGGGGGGGAGTTCGGGTAAAGGGGAAACCTCGCCCTTTGGAGCCTCTTTGTTTTCTTGAGGCGTCCCCTCTTGTTTTGCTTCGTTTGTCCCGGTGCCCTCTGCCTCCGTGTTTTGGGCCCCGGTGTTTGTGAACGGGCTTGCCAATAACCCTGAATTAAGTGATGATGTAAAACCCATTTTCTTATCCTCCTATATAGTTTGTATCATTTATACCGACATCTGTAAAAATTTTTACTTTTACGTTTTTAAAAGACCTTCCCCAACCTTGTTGTCTTAATAAGGTCAAAGAACACGATACGAGAAGGTATCGCCACAGCACAGTTATCGAAGCATGATTTATAAAGTTGCTAATAAAATAGTGTTTTTTTTTGGGGGTAAAATTTTTTGTTTTTATATAGCAACTTTTAAAATTCAATCCCGACAACAGAGAGTAAAGGCGCAGGTATGGATTGGAGTATCCTTATAATATATTGCCTAATGTCTCTTAAATTTTGGAGTATACTATGAAGAAAATTATTATTGCATGTTTCGTCGTCATAACATCACTGTGTCTGTCCCTTGTGGCAGAGGCAAGTTGTTTTGTCTCTACCTCTGTGGACAGTGCTTCCAACATCGATTCGTTGAGGTATAAGGTTAAATCGTACAACGGCTTCGAAGCGGACTACGCAGATTGTGATGCCTATGGTTCTGATGCCGCCCTGTATGATCAGGCCATTAAATTTACCACCGAAGAGATGGGCGCGCCGGCATCCACGACTGTGACAGACAACACAATCGCCGTATCTTCAAAATACACAATAGGCAATCCTGTTTACTCTCTTGTTATTGGCAATCCTGCCCTGTCAGACGGCATTGTCATCTTGAATGCCAGGGCTGTATCTGGCGATGTCTTTGACTGCAAGTCCGGGTCAAAAAATATTACACTACGAAACATGCTTGTTTTAACAAATGGGAGAACCAAAGCAGACCTCTTGACCGAATCCTGTCTGAGAGAAGGGTCAAATCTCGTTGTTTGCCCGGCCGGTTATTCCCAGAACGCTGATGGCACGTACCGCTGTGCTGTAGAAGCCCCCCCCGCAGAGACCGCGTGCCTCAAGGTGAGTCCACAGACCTCCAGAATATTCCTGGGTGCAAAACAGGATTATAGAGTAACGGACCTTGGCAAGGCAGGTGTTCTCCACGTTGATAGACTTCACTCCACAATGACTGCCAACGATGGACGGCCCATTAATATAGGAGACAGCAAAAAGATCACCATCGGGACAACCACAGCAACCCCCCCCGGTTCTTACCCCCTTGTCTTTGAAGTTTTAACATCGAAAAAAATTCCTCTAAATAGGGGTCGTGGTGCCACAACATCTCCCTTATCTTCTGTAACGGTACCGATGATCTGCCAGAAAGAAGTTACCCTGAAAGTCCTCAGTGACGAATGTTTAACTGGCACAACGAGACAGTGCGGCGCGACTGATGTCGGCGCCTGCGAATACGGGACACAGGCTTGCGTGGCAGGAAAATGGGGCGCCTGTGAAGGTGCCATTGGCAGTAAAACTGAAGTTTGTGATGGTGCGGACAACGATTGTGATGGCAGTGTGGATGAAGATTATGTCTCACGAGCCACAACGTGCGGTACCGGTGCCTGCGCGGCCACCGGGGCCACATCCTGTGTTGGTGGTGCTGTGGTTGATTCGTGCGCCGCGGGAACGCCTGCAGCAAATGATGCAAGCTGTGATGGTATCGATAATGATTGCAACGGCAGTGTCGATGAAGATTATGTTCAACGGGACACAGCCTGTGGTGTGGGTGTGTGTGCGAGGACCGGCCGGACATCATGCACCGGTGGTGTTGTGCGCGACAGTTGTGTCGCTGGCATGGGTAGTATAACGGATGCCACATGTGATGGTGTTGATAATGATTGCAACGGAGTGGCTGATGAAGACTATCCCTCTGCCGCAACAGTCTGCGGCGTTGGGGCTTGTGTTTCGACTGGGAGAACCACTTGTAATGCAGGGACCGTAAGCAATAGCTGCACAGCAGGAACACCTGCTGCAGATGACGCAACCTGCGATGGTATTGATAATGATTGTAATGGCGTGATTGATGAAGACTATGACACTGTCTCAACAAGTTGCGGCGTGGGGGCCTGCGCTGCGACAGGAACTACCGAGTGTAGGGCAGGGATCGAAAGGGATAACTGTTCTCCGGGATCTCCTGCAACAAATGATGCAAGCTGTGATGGTATTGATAACAACTGTAATGGTGCGACAGATGAAGGTTATACCTCAGTTTCAACAACCTGCGGTGTGGGGCCCTGCGCTGCAACAGGAACTACCGAGTGTAGGGCAGGAACCGTAATAAATAGCTGCACAGCAGGAACGCCTGCTGCAGATGACGCAACTTGCGATAGTATTGATGATGATTGTAACGGTGTAGTGGACGACACTGATACTGACTCCGATGGCGTTGCGAATTGCCACGAAGTGTGCGATGACGATCCACTTAAGACCATGATGGGCATCTGCGGTTGCGGTGTTGCGGATACTGATACAGATTTAGATGGCACAGCAGATTGCACCGATGAGTGTGATGAAGACGCTGCAAAGATAGCTGCTGGCATCTGCGGTTGCGGTGTTGCGGATACTGATACAGA
>JADGCS010000167.1:0-2816 GCA_015228875.1 Deltaproteobacteria bacterium
ACTGTGGAACTGGAAGGTTCGGAGAAAAGTTCGGAGAAAAGTTCGGAGAAAATACAATCATTGATGCGCCGTAACCCCTTGGCTACGATTCAAGAAATTGCGATTGATTTGGGGGTATCAACCAGGGCTATTGAGAAACAGATAATGAAACTCAAAAAGGCTGGTCTTATCACACGAATTGGGCCTGACAAGGGTGGACATTGGAAGGTCAGGGGCAAAACATGATGCTGGCTGACTGCCACGAGGCATACGTGGAATATTGGAATGAAAATTTGTTCACATGATCGATAACGTCACACATCGTTCCGGCGGACAAAACCTAAAAATCAAATCATCATATTTCTGCCTCAGCACAAACATCAAAAATCCCAAAATGAAGAGGATGATGCACAACGGCCATACTGGGGGGAACATCAGGAAAAATGTCACTGCGGCAATGGAGAAAAGACTGCCAATAAGTCGGCCGAGAGACATGATGGTGGGCCTGCAAAACATCAAAAAATAATAGATTAGATTTTTTAAGGTCCTCAAGAGACACCTCCTCTCACATCATTGGTATCAAGCTCGATCTGCAGATCACTCACGCACCAGACGCCGTCTTTGATTGAAGCATCAAAAAAAACCCCCTCCCCTACATGTGGGTCAAGAATAATAAGGTTGGGATTTTTGTGCGTGGGGATAAGATCGTATTTGTCTTCGAGCTTGTTGAGTAACGTAAAAATATCGTGTGGCGTGTTGTTTGTGTCAACATAAACAGGCAGGGGCAAGACCGGTGCCCTGCCCTTTTTGATGGCTTTGGCGGCCTGTCCCGTCACAGCGTACTTAAATCCCTCTTTTTTGGCCATTGAATTGATCAAAGAGGTGGGGTTTTTGGTTAAAACACGGTACGAAAATGCCCTGTTGAACGTGATGTGGTAGCTGAGCTTCCAACGCGTTTTGAGATTGTCGACATTTGACAAAAACACCCTGCCCTGCGACCTTTTGCCGTCTCGCGTTGCAAACCGCTCAAATTCAAGTGTGGCGAGCACCCTCGCCGCCCAGGCACTGCTGATGTTAAGTGCAGTGGCAAGTTCTGGCCCCGTCCACCCACGCCTAGTATCTTTTAGCATCGTGCGCAAAATGAGATCGGGTTTGTTTTTAAAGAGATTGGCTGTGGTGAGGGATGGTTTGGTATTGTTTTGCATACTCTATTGAGTAATAGAGTATCACTTGTAATAGAATTGTCAAATTATTAATCCATACCGTGCGCAATTAGAAGTTTGACAAAATTTGTTAAACAAGATAAACAATGTATATATACATTGTTTATCTGCAACGGGTTTTATAATTTTATCTTTTGGATAAGGCCTTTTAAGTATTCTTCGTAAAACTCAAAGGGCTGGGTCTTTTTTTGCACCCTGTCCTGCACCCCAATAAAGTTTTGTTTTTGAAGGTTCGAAAAATCTGGCTCAAAGATTTTGTTTAAGAGTCTGAAATCCACCTCTTTGGCTTTGAATACAGGCGGCAGCTCTTTCTTAAGCTTGTCATAAAACTTCTCGGACTTATATTTTTCGACAAGGGCAAATATATCGAGGTAGTCTCGTGCCCTATCTTTTGTCTTGGAATGAGGGTAATCGGGATGGGCTTGGCACAAGGACCTGATTTTTTCTAGTACCAAGGCCACATTGGTATAGGTGGTCACGCTTACATCATCAATTTTAACCTTGTGCACGGATCCACAGTATTCATTTTCACTAACCTCAAGTTCAATTTTAGTAGAATTGGAGCCCGTAGGCATTAGAGCATTGCGTCTTTTTGATTCCAAGGTCAGATTTTTGTGTTTTACATCCACCAATTTAAATTGACATGCCCAGCCTCCCCAAAAATAAGGTTGGTCTTCTCTTCTCTGTTTGGGTTTCTTTTCAAACTTAAAATCTATTACTTCGTAGCGAAGCGTCTTGAAATGATTGGACAGGACCCTTTGTATTTTTGAAAAATAGCTGTCTGGGTTATTAACCGGTGAATCAATTGAAAAATCCATGTCCGTTGACATGCGGTCTTTTATTTTTTCTACCAACCTGAGGGCCGTTCCACCCTTTAAAACAAGTTCTGGATCATCAAGCATGGTGCTTGAGAAAAGGGCCACGATGCAATATTTTATGACGTCATCTATATGCATTAAAAAACCCCCTTGGGATAATAAACCTGCCATCTCTGGTCATAATCCCAAGTGCCTCTATATTCTTTATCAATATAAAAATCACTCTTTGGTTTGCCAAAATAATCATGCCAGTGTTGAGCCATTTGTACGCCAACCAGTTTTTCAAGCACAAGGCCTATTCTTTGCCAATAAGGATATATACAAGATATGCTTTGGTACTGCTCGTACAGCTTTTGATGTTTTAACTTTTGTTTGGCATTTTTAAACGCCTTTATGACTTCAAGCAAGCCACCAGCATAATGAGGGCTGATGATACAATCAACAAGAGTGCGTTCAAGGTTGGTGATTTCAACAGGCACATTTTTATTTTCAAATTCAAGATGCATTTCTATTACACCGCTCCTGCCAGCATACCCCCTTTCAACCAGATGATATGTATACCCCTTGTATTGACAGTAATTAGTCGTTCTCCTGGCGGGTTTCATAAATTCGACCCTTAGGGTTTCATTTGAAATCTCGGTTGTGGTCTGTTTTTGATGTGGTGTCGGGCGTTCTTTGGAGATATAAAAACTCCTTACAACTTGTTCTGTCAACCCATGATAAAATATAGCCGTAGCATGCGAAAGATATGATTTGTCAAAGAATGCCCGTGCTAATTCAAGAGGATTTACATTGT
>JADGCS010000167.1:2861-6334 GCA_015228875.1 Deltaproteobacteria bacterium
CCTTTGTGGCCACTTTAATGGTATTTTTTTTAATGTCGTCCCTTCTTTGAAAAACAGCTTTTTTAGTCGCCTAGCTATATTTTCACTGATGGGATGATTCCCGATATAATTCAAGGCAATCTTTTGGGCTATTTGAAAATTAACAGGATTTTCTAGAGCCTGGCTTATAGCCTTAACATGGTTGTTAAATTCTTTATCTTTAATTTTTTTCATAATGTAATAACAGAATCAATGTATATATACATTGATTCTATCATTTATCGCATTTTTTTTCAAGGTATATTTTTATGAGCCAATTTTAATAAAGATTATCAGCCTTTAAAAAAACACCACCTTAAACCGCATACCCCCCATCACCGCAAAGGTCATGTGATTGAATTGGTCCTTGTAGTCCATGGCATTTTCGAGAGAGTTTGAGGCGTTGTCGGCGAGTTCGCCTGCAAAGAGGCCGCCAAAGGAGTTTCCGGGGAGTGTCAAAGAATTTGATGCGGCAGACAATAATGACGAGGCCACAACAGAAGAACTTTTTTGCGCAAGTTTGTAATTGGTCTCGACCGCAAGGCCCGTTACATTGTCCTCGCCAAGGGCCATGCCCTTGATGTTGTATTCGCGGCCCGAGGGAAAGATTGCCACATTAAAATAAACACCCAGACGCCGTGAATCCTTTTCTATATACGCCTTGCCCACAAGTTTTGAATCCTTGGGAATCAAGACATTGCCGTTGTAATTTAAATCAACAAAGGCCGTCGCGGTCACGGGGATATCAAGGTTCTGACTGGTGATGTCACGGTCCAGTGTCACACGAATATAAGCATCTCTGGGGATGGGGAGCTTTGAAAGCGAAGAGGTCCCCGATAAAAGGGCGCCCTTGTCTGCTACCACAAGGAGTGGCGTGGCGTAGTCCCTGTCTTTTTTTAAATTACCCTCAAGATTATTTTTTTGCCGCTCTTCTTTGTAGGTTACAAAATCACCGGTCTTGACTGGTCTGTGGCCCGCAAACCCCTTGTTTTGGTCCTGTACCATTGTCTTTTCGAGCGCTGTGGTCGTCACCATGTTGGTCAGGGTTGTGACAGGAGACGACGCGTGTTTATTTGCTGGCAGGGTTACTCTGTGTCGCTCCGGTTTTGCGCCTTTATAAAACACAAAGTAGACAACCAAAAACCCCAGCAGAATCATAAAAATAATAACACCCACCCTCTTTTTTTCTTCGCCTTTTGCAAGTGTGTCGCTTTGGTGCTCTCTGTAAACGACATCGCGAATTTTTTCGGGGTCAATAACCTTGACATGATGGGGGATTGTTTTTTTGATAATGATCGTGTTTTGTTTCATGGTTCCATGTTAATTACAAGGTCTGCATCACTGCCCCTGTCTGTGGCAATCACCAGTATTAAACGCTCTGTGTCGTTGACTGCGGCCTTTGGCAGTTTAATGATTGCGCGTGTGGTCTCTCGCGGCGAAAGTGTTTTGGTTGCAAAATAAAATGGCGCGTCCATACTTGTCTCATTTTTGACAGCAAGCCCCGTAAAACCGCCCAAGACCTGTCTCGTCACACGCACACCAACAAGGGATAATTTTTCGCGACCCCTGTTTGTAAGGCCCAACCGGATATATTTGTCGGTCCCCACACGCACCGTGTCGTCACATTCCATGTCCATGTACTTGTTAATGCCGCCAAGGTGACAGCCCGTGACCTCAAGATCACCCAAAATCCCTTCGAGACTCAAGGGAGGGCCGTCTCCAGGGTAATCAGAGACGGCCACTGCCCGAGTCGCCTGCGTTTGTTGGGAATCATAAAAAACATATTTAAAGATGCGATCGGTTGTTGCGGGATCAATCTCCATAATCAGATTGATCTCGTGTTTGTCGGTGCTGATAATGAGATTGGTGGAATATTTTTGTCCGGACAAGGCCTTGCAGGTCATTTTATTTTGGTGCGGTGGAATCTTTGCGCATTGAATAATGTTTTGATCGGCCAATGTATAAGATACAATATCCTGTGGAACCTCGATAAGGACTGCATATCCCGGCACCAGCACCACACGCTGGGTTACAATACCACCAGCCTGCCCTACCGAGACGCGCACATAGTCCGCTGATACCGACCACGAGGACATGAGTAGCATAATGAGCATAATAACAGTATTACTTGTCTTCATGGGTTACCCCCGTCAGTGTTTTGTCAATACGCAGTGCCTTGTCGTCAAAGGTCATCATGACATTATCAACCAAAAGACCAAATGGTTCCTGTGGTGTGCGCGGGACCTTTTTAAGGACAAGCAGGGCAGAAAAAACTTTGCGCTCGGGCGCAACGGCATCATCATCAAGGGAACGGCGAAGGATCTCTCCGGCAATCTTGACCTGAACATCATCACCAAAGATTTCGTAACTAATCTGGTCTTTAAGTTTGACCTCGGCCATGATGTTGGCGTTTTGAATCTTGCTGATAGTCTGGTTTTTTTCAAAAGCGCTCATGTGGGTGTCGCGATAACTGCGCGTCATCATGTTGACCGATTTTTCGAGCTGTGGCACCACATAGTCTGACCGCAGGCCATAATAGTTACTCATAAACACCGTCACAAAGTTTTTGATATCCTCGTCCTGAGGAATGGCCGTCTCAACAGTGTAATCCTTAACCGCCTCGGTGTTGCCAATCCTGTCTATGCGAATCACCAGCGGTGGTTTGTTAGCCACAATAATTATCCCCACCGATAAAACGGCGCAAATGGCCGCTAGTGCTATAATAGCGGCCCTTGTCTGCCTGCGGCTCGTGTTGACAAGTCTCAGTAATTCAAACTGTCCGGCCTCTTTTGTCATGATCTGCCCTTTCTGTTATGGTTGCTTATGATTTTGTTGGTACATTCAATTGTTACAACCATAAGTAATTTCTAACTTTTGCCAAGCACTGCTGTCCTTGGCAAAAGTTGAATTACTTTAAGCCCGCGCCTTAAACATGGCATGGTCAAAGATGTGGTTTTTTGTATCAAAACCTTGGGTTTTTGATGTGTTTTGCTCCCCTTTTGGGGCCATGATTGCCCCTTGTCTCTCAAGCACCTGCCCGTAACCGCCCTTTTCTCCCCCTTTGTGAGGTTCTTTGTGTGATTGTGGCCTGTCCTTGTAATGTGAATCGTTTTTAAATCCCTTGTCCTTGGGGATTGCAGAACCCGCAACACCCAAAAGGCCGTGATGGAGCATGGCAACACCCATCATGCCAATGGCCCCCCAATTTTTTCCTGAAAAAACCAGATTGGAAATGAGTGGAATACAGAGGGTCGCCAGACCAACAGTGATATTAATGACCGACAGCAAAACAAATTCACGCAGGGTCACGTTGCCGTAAATATACACATCTATACCAGCCTCGATAATCCTGACCAGCAACGCATACATCACCATCCACGAAAGCACCTGAATCACACTGGCAATCAAGGACTCGCTAAAATCGGTCTCTGGAATAATAGAAAGCGCAATGATCA
>JADGCS010000168.1 GCA_015228875.1 Deltaproteobacteria bacterium
GAGGGGCGATCCAGTGAAGTCAAAATGTTATAACTGGATTGCCGCGTCGCTTCGCTCCTCGCAATGACGTAACACGATGTTCCCCGACAGGCACTAAAACAGCTGAGAACTCGGTACTCACAAGTAATTTCTTTGCGGTAGGATTTCATAAATTCAGCCTCCAGTCCTCGGGGCTGAATATAGACTGCCAGCCTTGGTGTCAACTTGGCTCAAGTGTTTAATTCATTCATGTCTCAACGCATCGATGGGATTTAATTGTGCGGCCTTGCGTGCAGGCCAGACGCCAAATATCAGTCCAACGATTACCGAAAAAATTGTCGAAATCATGACCGACAAGAATGAGATTTTCATCATCCAGTCAACCGCGTAGGTGAGGGTTATGGTGATCAAGGTCCCAAAGGTAATCCCGACCATGCCACCACAAAAGGTCATGACCACGGATTCGGTTAAAAATTGCAGCATGATATCTTTTTTGCGGGCACCCAGTGCCTTGCGAAGTCCAATCTCTCTGGTTCTCTCGGTGACCGAAACCAGCATGATGTTCATGATGCCAATGCCGCCCACAAGTAAAGAGATCGCCCCGACAAAACCCAACAGGAGTGTCATGGTCTGGGTCATGCCTTGCAGGGCCTGTTGGATCTCGGCCATGTTTCTGATGGTGAAGGAGTCCCGATCATCGGGGCTGAGGCGGTGTCGTTGAATAATTAAATTACTGATCCGTTCTTTGGCCGCTTCAATATTATCCAAACTGTCAATCTCTACATCGATTGAGTCGATGTAGTCCTTGCCCAAAATTCGAAACATGGCCGTGGTGATGGGGATAACAACTACATCGTCGCGGTCACCGTGGGGACTTGCGCCCTTTTCGGGCAGGACACCAACGACGGTAAAATTGATTCGGTTGATTTTGAGGATCTCACCGACTGGATTTTTGTTGTCAAAGAGTTCTTTGACGATGGTAAGTCCGATTAAGGCCACCTTTTCGCGGCGCGTAACCTCATCGTCCGAAAAAAATCTCCCTGCCAAAGGTTCTGAGTCCTTCATTTTTGCATAATTGACACCAACACCCAACACCTGTGTGTTCCAGTTTTCGCTCGCATAAACAAGCTGACCACGGCCGGCTACTGTTGGAGATGTAGCCTTGACGTGGGTAACTTCTGCCATCACATCAACATCTTTAAGGGTAAAGCGGGTGACGCTACCGGCCTCAAGGCTGATTTCGCTCATCCGGTGGGAGCCTGGCGAAACAGTCAGGACGTTGGTTCCCATTGATGAGAGTCTCTGCCTGATGGACTCTTTGGCCCCCTCGCCCAAAGCCAGCATGGTGATCACCGAGGCTACGCCTATCAATATGCCCAGCATCGACAGCAGAGACCTGAGCTTGTTGGACCAGATGGATTTAAAGCCCTGAAAAACACCGTCGAGGAGTTCGGTCGGGGTATAGAAGGGTCTTTGTCTTTGTAAGTTTTGGGGTAGCGAGGGGCTTTCTTGAACAGGTGTTTTTGTTTGAGGCCTTGCCCCTGTTTTTTCGTCAGAGATTATCTTGCCGTCCCTCATGCGGATGATTCTGTTGGTCTGTGCGGCTATTTCTGGTTCGTGGGTGACGATCAAAACTGCTTTTCCTTCGTCATTGAGTTTTTTGAGGATGTCCAAAATTTCTTTTTCGCTTGTTGTATCGAGATTACCGGTAGGCTCATCGGCAAAAATAACAGGGGGATCATTGACCAGTGCACGGGCAATGGCAACGCGCTGTTGCTGTCCGCCCGATAATTCATTGGGGCGATGCTGTATTCGTTCAATGAGTCCCACCGCCTTTATTTTTTCTTCGGCCCTTTGTTTTGAGCGGGTATGTCCTCCGTATATTAAGGGGAGTTCGGTATTTTCGAGTGCTGTGAGGCGCGACAAAAGATGAAACTGTTGAAAAATAAAACCAGCCAGGCTGTTACGCAGATTGGCCAGGTCATCATCGCTGAATTGTGAGATGTTTTTGTCAGAGACCAGATATTCGCCCGAATCAGCCCGGTCTAAAAATCCAAGCACATGCAAAAGCGTTGATTTACCAGACCCCGAGGGGCCCATGATGGCAACAAACTCACCCTGTTTGATTTTGAGAGAGACGTTGCAAAGGGCGTTTACCTGTGTTTCGCCCATTTGGTAAGTCTTGCAGATGTTGATGAGTTCGAGCATATTCTTGTGGCTGGACCTTGTTATTATTGTTTTTTAAATTTTGGCATAAAGGGATTTTGACCCGTTTTTTTGGAATCCAAAGAGATAAAATCATTTTTTTCGATGACGATGGTGTCGTTTGCAGTAATCCCCGAGAGTACTTCAATGTTTTTGTCATCGGCAATACCCAGGGTGATTTTTTGTCGGACCTTTTGATTTTTTTTATTCAAAATCAGCACGGTTGGATCGTTGTTTTTTTCTGCAACGGCCTCGATAGGGATCAACAAAATATTGTCCCTGCTTTGTTCGATCACATCAATGGTAGCACTCATCCCTGATTTAAAGGCCTCTGTGATTGATTTGGGGAGCAGGTCCACCTCATAGATGGTGACGTTGTTGAGTATTTTTGATTCGTAAGAGATGTGACTTACCACACTGTCCACCTTGATATCGGGATAGGCATCGAGGCCCACGATGGCCTTTTGTCCCAGGCGTATTTTTCCGATATCAACCTCGTCGACTTGGGCCTTGATAATGAGTCGGTCCGACAACACAATGATGGCCTCGTTCGCCAGCACTGTCTGGCCGGGCTCTACAGCCCTCACAATGACCTCGCCATCAATGGGGGCTAAAAGCGGGGTTGCCTTGTAAACATTTTGCCATTCTTTGAGTTCACTTGCATGACGCAGGCGGGCGGCATCCAAAAGGGCGGCGCGTTCTGTCGAACTCATAAAGGCCAGGATATCACCTGTCTTGACGAATTCACCCTCATTAACCAGAATGGTTTCGATTCTCCCACCAATGGGGGGCTTGATTTCGAGTCGGTTCTGGGGTTCTACAACCCCTGTGGTTGAAACCATCACGTTGATGGTTCCGTAAAACGGCTTGATTTCTTTTGAGGTTGTTTGTTTGGTGTTGCCTGAACAAGAGGTCTTTGCAAAAACGATTGTCAAGATCAGGATCAGCAGGATCAGGCACGACAAGAGAACAAGTTTTTTTTTGGTTTTAATCATTGGCATCGAGTGGTCTCCCCTGCGACTGTAACCATCTGGCCTCTGCCAAAAGGACATTGGCCTCGGCCTCTAAAAGCGCTTTGCGGGCGTTGACGAGGTTGTTTTCGATAATGATCCAGTCATTAAATGTTATTAATCCGGTTGAATATTGGGCGTCAGATATTTTGGCGCGCTCAATGGCGGCCGTTAAAAATTGTTGTTGTACATGGCTTGCGTCTACGGAGTTTTCCCAGCCCGTCCAGGTCTCTTTAAGGGTATAGACAAGACTGTTGAGCAGGCTGTTTTGCTGGGCCCCGGCACTGCGAAACTGTGCCCTGGCCTTTTTTAATTGTGCCTGTTGAAGCCCACCCTCAAAAACAGGGAGCGAAAGGTTCATCCCTACTGTCCATTCGTTATCTTTGGGGGGCCATTGTCTCGAGGATTTTCCTACAGAGGTATTGAGATAGAGGTCAGGAAAAAAATCGGCCTTTGCTGCGTTGACCGTCATGTGCGATGCCTCTTTTTTGTTAAGGAGTTCTTTGAATTGCGGGGATTCTTTTGCCAGGGCCTCAAAGTCTGGTTGTTTTTTTTGCGGGCCCGGGGTTTTAAAACTGCCTTTGACCGTGATGGGTGAATAGTATGGGCGTCCGAGTTCTTTGGCGAGCTGGTCTTGTGCGAGCATAAGGTCTCTTTTTGCCGCGACAACCCAGTATTCGGCCTCGGCCAGATTGGCAGAGGCTGTAAACAGGGCTCCACTGTGTTCGCGGCCCCCTTCGTAACGAAGCCCTACCAATTCCATGTTTTGTCTTCGACGGGTGAGAATGCTTTGGGTAATTGAGAGAGAGTTTTGTGCCTTAAGAAGGTTGATAAATGCGGTCCTTAAATTGAGTCTGATGTTTGCAGAGACCGTATTATAACCGTATTCTGAGGCCCTGACAGTCCTGGATGCCGATTTTAATTCATAGCCAGATTTAAATCCATCAAACACAAGTTGTTGTCCAGATACCCCGTAGGAATTTTGGGTTGAGGGGGCGCCGGGTGTGCCACTCATTGAACTGCGCCCATTGGACTCGCCCCAGCTTTTATTGGCCTCTGCTGAAATTTGAGGGAGGATATTGCTCAAGGTGATATCCCTGTTGGCCTTTTCGATCTTAATGGCCTCGGCTGCCGCGGATAAATCAGGGTGATTGCGGATGGTCTCTTCGACACATTCCTGCCAGGTCAAGACCTCTTGTCTTTGTGCGTGGGCAAAAGAAGAAAAAACAAAAAGACAGATCAGGATATATCGAATAAACACATTCATTTTTATGTGATGTCATAATTTACCGACAAAGTGAAACACTACACCAGACATGACAGATAATACCAGTAATTAAATTTTTGAGGATTTCAATAGAGAGGAAACGCTGTTATTTAAACCCCTTGCCCGACAATAAAATCCAACGTAAAGAGGGTAATCATTTTAAGAAGGTTTTTACACCAGTTAAATTTTTTTTGGAGGGTCTATGCGCATTGTAAATAAAAAAATAGTCGTGATGTTTTCTTTAATGGTTGTTCTGTTTGGAGTGGCGGCCTGTGGGACGGCAAACCAGGGGGCAAGCGGGGATTCAATATTTTCTTCAACGACGGCTGTTTCTTTTGAAGGGGTGATTGCGGGGACAAACGATGTTGAAGGGCAAACCGGCGCCTTGAGCGTTACTGTCCCGGCAACCGTCGCTCAGATCTCTCCATTTTTATTTATCAGAACGGCTGAGGCACAAAGTCCTGTTACAGTAACTGGTACCTTAAGCCCCGCAGGAGGAGGCACTGTCGACCTTGGCGGGACATACAACCCTGCTACCGGCGCACTTGATCTCACTGGCGATGGTGGCTACACCTTTACCGGGACGATTACCGACGATGGTCTGATGAGCGGCGATTACAGCGGTACAGACGCCGATACGGGTGGCGGATTTGCCGGCCTGGACTCAACCACCAACTCGGTGCAGGTTTTTTGTGGCACGTTTGAACATGGGTCTGATAACAGCTCGGGGCTCTTTAATCTTGTGGTTACCGACAGCGTTGTTTCGGGGGTTCGCGTTAATTATTCATCCAGGGTTTTGTATCGCACCCTGAGCGGCACCAGAACCGGAAACACGATCGATGCCGTAGTTGATGACAATGGTCGCAGGGGCCACGGACTCATTACAGGCGACACGATAGCAGGTACGTTTGAAAACAAGCAGGGCAATCAGGGTACGTTTGAGGGGAGCGTTGGCGCGTGTTTGTGACAGTTAAGGGGTTGTTCTGAAACCACCGTGAATGTCAAATAAATAGCCCTTGATTCCGCGACTCAAAACCACAAAAATCAGAGCAAACAATTCGTCGCCATTATGACGAAGTAGCAGACATAATATTTATGTCTAGGAATTTCAAAGTCGACAGAGCGCGGTTGTATTCCTCGCAAAATGAAGGAATTCAACCGCGTCAAAGTCAAGTTAGTAACTTGTGTTATGCCGTCAATGAAATCAAAAAAGCAACAGGAATACATCATTGACAAATCAGAAGAGCCTTTTTTATTCGGTTTGCATGAAGATCACAAAACCAAATCGAGTTACACGAACTTACACACAGATATTACATGGTTCACCAGAAATCATCTTTCCACTCTTATGCCCGGTGCGCGAGTTGGAATGGGTAAAAGACTGGCCTCTTAAAGTCGCGTATACAAATTCCGGTGTAGCCGAGGTTGGTTGTGTGTTTGAAACAGAATCAGGCGGCGACAAGACAACTTGGATTATCACACAGCACAACCCAGAAACTAAATTTGTCGAAATGGTACGTGTCACACCAGAGGTCACCGCCTGCACATTATCGATTCGTCTCAACAGCGACGGTGTAAACAATAAGACCTTGGCACACGTAACCTATTCCCATACCTCTTTGGGAATCAGGGGAGACGCCTTTATAAAAGAGTTCACGGATAATTACTACACACAAATGATGCTGGAATGGGAAAAAGAACTCAATCAATATTTGAAAGCTGGATGCATGATTACTTAGAGCTTATTCGAAAACCTCTTATCATAAGATTTTAACGGTCTCTAAACCTTGATATTCGCGGTGTCGCGGATGCGACACAGGAGCCTAGCCGTAGGCTTCAGCCTACGGTTTATTGCAGGAAAGTG
>JADGCS010000169.1 GCA_015228875.1 Deltaproteobacteria bacterium
GGGCATGATTCTTCCAAAAAAAACACCCCAATTTACGGATTGCCTACCACAAGGCAAAACATTTGGCCAGTTTTTAATTGAATTTAAATGAATGTAGCGAGTTATGGTCCCGAACTACGAAGCCCTGGGGGGAGATTGTTTGTTCTTGTTAACGGTTGGGTGTTTTTGATACGCACATGCGCTGTGGGTTCTGCAGGTCTCTACACATATTTTACGTTTACATATCTATGGGTTTAATGATATACTGACCCATATGAAGACAACCATAGATATTTCAAACTCGCTTTTTAAAGAGGCGCGGGCGTTGGCCGAGAAAAACAGCACCACATTCAGGGCCGTTGTCGAGTCGGCCTTAAGGCTTTTTTTGGGGACGCAGAAAAGGGGGCGCAAGGTTTTTAAACTCAAAAAGCACAGCATCAATGGCAAGGGGCTTGTGGAGGAACTGGCGGAGGGGGACTGGTCGAAGGTTCGGTCCAAAATATACGAGGGGCACGGAACATGATTGCTGTCGATACAAATATTCTGGTTTACGCCCACAGGCGCGACTCCCAGTTTCATACTCAGGCCGATGCGGTCATCACAAAACTTGCCGAAGGCAATGAGGAGTGGGCCATTCCTTGGCCCTGTCTGCATGAGTTTTACGCCATTGTGACACATCAAAGGATCTACAACCCTCCCACATCCGTCAACGATGCCATCATTCAGATTGAATGTTGGCTCGAGTCCCCAAGTTTAAGGTTGATCGGTGAATTGTCTGATTACTGGAGCGACCTCAAACAGGTTCTCAAGGCCTCCAAGACCCAAGGGGCCCACGTTCACGATATAAGGATTGCCGCGATCTGCCTGCAACACAACGTCACGGCACTCTGGAGCGCCGATCGTGATTTTTCAAGGGTCCCGCAGTTGTCGATTATTAATCCGCTGATTAAATAGAAAGCAAACATGGTTCATCATTTGAGATACCTCATATCCATCCACGTTGTTACTCTTCTGATAATTTTAAATGTGGTAATGGATTTTTTTGACAATAAAATAATATATTATCCTCTCCTTATTTTGGACATTTTATTGATGGCTCTGTATGCCATGGAAATAAATTCCAGAATAAACAAACTCGGCAGGTTTTTGGACGTCTTTATAAGAAACAAGAGTGTCATGAAACACGGTGATTTTGTGTTGATACAAAAAAAACTGGAAGACCTTCAGTCAAAAGGAAAAGACGTTACTAAACTCTGGGAAAAATTAGATCGTATTACAATAGCCAAAAAATGATTTTTACTTTCTGTTTTTACGCGGTGAGGGAACTGCAGAAGTCTTCGGTAACTGATTCGTCGCCTGCGTCGCATTTTTCGACAGCGTCGTCCATCGTGGACTCTACGTCTTCGCATTCTTCGTATTTATCTGCCGGCTTTAGCTCGTCACAAATCTGGTAGGCGGCAATCATGTCGGCTATGATGGATTCACAGTCGGGGCCCGAAACTGTTTCTGTGTCACTTGCCGATTCTGTGTCGTTTGCCTCGTCCCCCTCATCAGAAGAAGCTGTCTCGTCTGTCTCTTCTGTTGTGGCATCGGCGGAGAGTGTTGCAACGTCGGTTGCGGCCTCTGCCGCCTGCGTGGTGTCGGATGATATGCTCACCTGCGACTGGCACGTTTCAAAATCAGCAACAAGCAGGGCCCCGTTGTTGATAGTTGATTTTTCCTGTTTGATCCTCTCATCTTCCTGTTGAAGAACATCGATACAGGCTGTGATTGTAAACTCCATTTGCTGACATTCTTCTGGAGTATAGTCCCCGTCCTCATCCGAGAGAGAGGCATCTGCATCAAGGGCATAGGGTTTGTCGGCAACGCTGATGCAGTTCACCATGACAAAGGGCATGAAAAAATAATAAGTGGCAAAAAATAATGTGAGTAATATTTTTTTCATTGAGTTGTTAAGATTATCGATCAATCTTGTAAAAAGTTGTGCGTTTGACAAGTTTTTATCACTCCCTTACATAGCATGCTGCGCAATAAAAATGGTTCGCATCACCAGTGATGGGGAATATACCCCCCCACACACACAAGGCAGGAATGAAAAACAACAGTATTAACATAGGGTTATTTGGCTCATCCTTTAATCCCCCTCATCTGGGGCATTTTGCAGTTATCAAAGATCTGATCAGGCAGAAAATTTTTTACGAAATCTGGCTCATCCCCGTGTATGCCCACCCCTTTGATAAAAAACTCCTCAATTTTGAGGATCGCCTTATACTGCTTAACCTTTTTTTAAGGGACCTCAACGAGGCAAGCGTGAAAATCACCACCGTAGAAAGGGACCTTAATAACAAACCAAGTTACACTTACGACACAATTGTCAAACTTAGGGAACACTTGCCCCATGCGCATTTCACGTTGATCTTGGGTTCTGATACCAAAAACGACATCAATCTCGACAAATGGTATCGTTACGATGATTTAAAAAAAATAGCCGGTTTTTATTTTGTTCCCAGAAAAGGCTTTGAGGATTCACCCTACCCTGATGTCTCAAGTTCGCAGATCAGGGGGCATCTTGCAAAAAATGAGTCTATCGATCACCTGACAACAAAAAGCGTTGCGGACTATCTTGCCAGGCATCATTTATATAGAGCAGGCTTTTGATATTTATCCTGCCCCCTTGACATTCCGATGATGCGTATTAATTAACCGCCATGCCGATCTACGAATATACCTGCCGCAGTTGTCACCACGAATTCGAAGAAATTCAAAAATTCTCCGACCCTCCCGTAAAGGTGTGCCCCCGGTGCCATAAAAAAAGGGTTATAAAAAAAGTATCGCTCTCTGCTTTTACCCTCAAGGGTGAGGGGTGGTACAAGGACGGCTACGCAAGGCCCTCCGAAAAACCAAAACCAGCGGACACAAAAACCGATCAAACAAAATCCAGTACCGCTTCGACCAAATCAACAGACACAAAAACAGACACCAAGCCAGACAGCAAAACCAAACCCTCGACAAAAACGGCCAAAGAAACTACAAGTCGCTAACTCCGTGGCCCCAAACATCTACATCACCGGGTTTATGGGTGCGGGCAAGACCCGAACAGGGCTGCTCCTTGCCCAAAAACTAAACCGCAGATTCCTCGATACAGATACCCTGATTGTTAACGAGGCCCAAATGACCATCACAGAGATCTTTGAAAAAAAAGGAGAGGCGTGGTTTAGGGCGCTCGAGTCACGGATTATCGGGGACTTGTCGCAGAGAACAAGCCTTGTTGTGGGATTGGGTGGAGGGGCTATTCTTGACGAAAAAAACCGCCAGGTCTTAAGCAGGGGCATCTGGGTCTTTATCGATACCTCTTTTCAGATCATCAAGGAGAGGGTCGGAAGAAGATCACACCGCCCTCTGGCGCAGGACCCCAAAAAATTTGAGGAGCTTTACAATCAGAGACTCCCCCTCTACAGGCAGGCGGCGATTATCATCAGCAACAAAGAGGACGCCGAGGTAATCTGCCAAAGCATCATACAGGAAATCATCAATGGCAAAAACTCATAACCCGCATAAAGCGGAAAACACTACGCGGGCGGACACTATGCAAAAATTGATGCCGAAACGCGTAGAAAAAACCTTCCAAGGTTTTAAAGTCAATCTGTCACAAACTTCGTACCCTCTATACATCACAACCTTTGGGCTGGAAAAAAGCCTTGCCAGACTAAAAAAACAGCTCTACGAAAAAAAACTATATGTCATCACCAATCACACAGTAAAGGGGTTGTACAAAGACCTTATCGACTGCGCATTAAAAAAAACCGGCATCTCCCCTGTGTGGGTCTCTATTCCCGATGGCGAAAAGCACAAGAACCTTGCTACGTGCGAAAAAATATTCACCAAACTTTCACAAAAAGCGGCGCACAGAAAATCTGCGCTGCTGGCCCTTGGCGGAGGTGTTGTTGGCGACATCACCGGATTTGTTGCCGCCTCTTACATGAGGGGGATAGATTACTTTCAAATGCCCACGACACTCCTCGCCCAGGTGGACGCCTCAATTGGCGGCAAGACTGGCGTTGATATCACAACGGGCAAAAACATGGTAGGGGCCTTTTACCAGCCAAAGGCAGTCTTTATTCACACAAGGTTTATTAAGACACTGCCAAAGAAGGAGCTTCAATGCGGCATGGCCGAGGTCATTAAATACGGTGTGATCCGCGACGCATCCTTGTTTGATTTTGTGGGCAGATGTCAAAAGTCTATTTTTAATTGTGATCAAAAAACACTCGCGCAGGTCATTCACAAATGCTGTGCCATCAAGGCTGGTATTGTTCAAGAGGACGAAAGAGAGTTGTCCTTAAGGGCCATCCTTAATTTTGGACACACACTTGGGCATGCCATAGAGGTCTTAAGCAGCTATAAAAACATCAGTCATGGGGAGGCCGTGGCCATCGGGATGGTCTTTGCGGCCTCTCTTTCCCGCGAACTCGGCCTCTGTTTGGACAACGATATCTTAAAGATCACCCGAATATTACAGTTATTCGGGTTGCCAATCAGGATACCCGAATACAGGGTGAGGGATTACATCAAGGCCATGTTCAGGGATAAAAAAACAGAACAGCACATTATCAGGTTTATTCTTCTTGAAAAAATTGGTAGGGTTACCATAACACCGCTCCACAAGGATGTAATAAAAAAATGTCTCAACAACGTCCTCAGAGAACAAAAAGTTATAACCCGCATAAAGCGGAAAACACTACGCGGGCGGACACCATGCAAAAATTGATGCCGAAACGCGTAGAAAAAACCTTCCAAGGTTCTAAAAAAACAAAAATAAAAGTCATCCATGGGCCAAATCTTAATCTTCTCGGCCAAAGGCAGATAAACATTTACGGGACAACCACACTTGCAGAGATCAACAAAAGGATGCACGCCATTGCACAGTCCAAAAATGTCAGCATCAGTTTTTTTCAGTCAAACAGCGAAGGGGAGCTTGTCGATTGTATTCAGCAATCATTCAAGGCAGACGGTATCATCATCAACGCGGCGGCCTACACCCACACGAGCATTGCGATAAGAGACGCCCTGTTATCGGTTGCTGTGCCCTTTGTTGAGGTTCATCTTTCCAATATAAAAAAGCGTGAAAAATTCAGAAAACATTCGTATTTGTCGGATGTAGCCCTCAAGGTTGTCATGGGGCTTGGAGCCCAGAGCTACTACAGGGGGCTTTGTGATCTCATCGCCCATTTGACTTAATAACCAATGAAAAAAATCAAGCTGCCCAAAATAAATTTTTCATCGCCCAGACTAAAATCTCTTTCCAATAAAATTTTTCAAAACAAGGCCGAAAAAATTTTGCTGGAGCTTTTAGATCTCGAAAAAGAAAACCCTGATGACGCGAGGATCAAACAAAAGGTGGCAGAAATTTATTATCAAAAAAACCAGATAGACAATGCCATTCAAAAATACAGGGAGATCGTCGAATATAACGAACAGAAGGACTTTGTTCTTAAGGCTATCAAGGCTTGCAAGAGCATATTAAAAATAAAACCGGCCCTCATCCCCTACAACATCAAGCTTGCAGCGCTTTATATAAAACAGGGCATGACCAACGAGGCAGCCAATCAGTATCGCATTGCCATCAATCACTACGCCAACGCCGGGGACCTGGAAAAAACCGTCTCACTCTCCCAGGACCTTGTTAAAATAGACCCGTCAAACGACAACAGGGCCAAACTCGCCGAGATTTACCAGAATGCGGGCATGACCCAAGAAGCCGTGAGCCAGTACGAGATACTTGCAAAGTATTATCGGGCAAACAAGGATTACGAAAAGCTGCTCTTTTATTACGAGCTCATCCTGCCACACAAACCCGACAACAAGGCTATCCTCAAGGACATCTGCATCCTTCACCTGCGCAATCAAAAACCCGACCGCGCCTTAAAAATCATAAACCACTACAAAGTCAGCGAAGACCCGCTTTTTGCAGACCTGCAGACCAAGGCGGCACTGATGACCGAGGCGTTAAGAAAACACAAGTAGATAAGATACGAGTTTTATCCCTCCCCAGCATTTAAAAAATCAAACACAGCAACAATCTCCTGCGGTGCTACGCGGTAATGGGCCTCTTCACCGCCGTAGAAACCGTAACGCTCAATAAAAAATGGCAGCAAGGATGAAAAGGTGATTGACTGGTAGTTGTCGAGGTTTGTCACCTTGACACCATAGTATCGTGTCCTTCCGGTGACCCTGCGTGAATCCCCAACCCCAGTCTGCTATATCTCCAGTTAAACCATTAACCGGAGGTATTTATGAATACAGCAAAAAGGCCTGTTTCAATCGACCAGATCGAAGA
>JADGCS010000016.1 GCA_015228875.1 Deltaproteobacteria bacterium
TCGCAGCATTTTCATCAAGGCCACGCGCGAGTGTAAAAACAGCCCATTCTTATGTTGACTCATACCCCATCGAGCTGCCCACTGGGCAGTACCAGCGTGCCCGTGAACCACTCGATCGGCAGGGTTTGGCCCTTGTGAACAATTTTATTTATGACAGATTTCCATTGATATTCGTTGTTATGTTCTTTTGTTTTGGTGAGCACCTCGATTTCAATGTCCTTTAAGAGAAGGGTCTGATCTCTGATTTCAAAGGTCGCCACATAACCACGCCAAAGGGCTGTCGAATCAACGCCGCCCTTTGGCCTCTTGGAGGGGTGCTGATTAAAATAAGACTCCATGGGGTTTGTGTAAAGGGCGTATTTCTTTCCGTTGTAAACAATCTTGTCCGGATACTGCGCCGTGGCAAAGGCGTGGGGTACTGCAAGTGCCATCATGATAATAGTTGCAATCAATGTTTTCATGTTTGTATTCCTCTCGACCAAATGCAAAAAAATGCAGCAGCAGCATTTCTTGTCAGGGTTCACCTTATTGTGTCAATGTCAAAGAGCATCAGAACATGAGAGCCCCCGTAAAAAACATACCCATTGAATCATACGGCGCAATTACGGTAATTCGCAGACCATGGACTTTGTAACCATCCCCTTCAACTCCCCCCTTTACAAAAAGGAACTTGAACTCAGACAAAAAATCTTGCGAGTGCCGCTAGGACTAAACATATACGCCGAAGACCTCTCGCAGGAATCCCAACAGCTCCATTTTGGTCTAGTTGAAAATAACGAACTCATCGCGTGCGTGGTCGTTGTGCCCTTGGACAATCAAACCGTAAAGGGCCGTCAAATGGCCGTTTGCGAGTCACTACAGGGAACAGGGATCGGTAGGGCCCTCATAAACGGTGTAGAGACTGAACTCAAAAAACTTGGCTATAAAAAATCGTCCTCCACGCCCGCAAGACCGCGGTGGGATTTTACAACAAGCTTGGTTATAAAGTTGTGGGTGAAGAATTTTTAGAAGTATCCATCCCGCATTTTGAGATGGAGAAAGAGTTATAGATACAGCGAACAAATCAGGAGGCTGTGTTTTCGTATTGGTTTAGCCTCGCCCATGACTGCCCCCTTTATTACTCAGGCCAGAGAAAGCCTCTTTGAGAGCATCACACAAATATGATACAGGAGTTTTGCAGCCATATCGGGATTTTCCGTCATCATTTCCAAAACAGCTTTTCTCCGCAGCAGTAGAAGCCTGCCCGCTGTGACAGAATGTACAGAGGCTGTCCTTTGTCCTGATTCAAGAAAAAAAGCCATCTCTCCAAAAAGATCTCCTTTTTCAAGAACAGCCAGAGTTTTATTGCCCCTCGTGACATGAAAGGTCCCATCCAATATGATAAACATTTCTTTTTCGACCAGACCTTCACGAACAACCTTTTTTTGTTCGGCAACGTCAACAACAAAACCCTTCTCCGACAAGTACCGCAGCGTTTCCGCTGTTAATGACTGGGCAAAACTGTCTCTGTTCAATTCTGACTTAAAAAAACTGTGCTGAATATACTGCCAGACGTCTTCTTTTTCGAGCAGGGCAGAAACACCGGAGAACATTGAATTTTTGATCTCCTCAATTGAAGAATCTGCAAACGATTTAAACTTCTTTTTTGCAAGATCGAGGTGAGGAGAGGAAACCTCTCTAAAATAATCAAGGTCTGACGCGAGCATCACCAGAGGAATCCTGACCCCGTCCGGATTGTGCACCAGATCCGCCCTGTAGGGCCTAAATCCCAGTCGCCTGTAGGCACCGACCAATCCAGGCGCACAGTACAAAAAACCAAAATGAATATCTTGATCAATCGCGGCGTGTTGATAAACAGCACGGGACAGGGCCGGTAAAATCAGCAGCCCCCTGCTGTTTTTATTAATAACCAAACGCCCCAGTTCGCAGACAGCATAGTCCTTGACTTTAGAAAATTGTTTTAATGAAAATCTCTCTTCAATGGTCGCAGGGATTGAGCCGGCAGGGTAAATATCAACACGCACTGTTCCGGTGATATTGTCCGGTGATCCCGTGTAAAGAAGGAGAGAATCTTTTCGGTGGTCTTCGGGATCTTGGACAAATTTTTGATCATGGTCAACGTCTTTCAAAAATCCTTTTTTCAACTCCTCGACATAAACCTGATATCTGAGACGATAAATAGACTCAAACTCCTGCTTTGATTTTGCAACAAAGACCCGTTCGAGTTTCGAAATAAAACTTTGAAACATATCGCGATGCATCAATAACAAAAGCGCCGCTAAGTCGCATTCGGAAAATTGCGCACGAAAAACTCAAAATAAAATCGAGAAAACCCCTGTTTTAAACTGTCCCCGTCACAACAAAAACCGACGCAGCCACCAACACCTTGTGTTTCGCCTCCGTCACAAATGAATAGATGTCGCCGATCAATTTTTGTGCCTCCCCACACTGGGTATGCGCGGCCTTAAACTTCACGGTAATGTCTAAAAAAAGTTTTGGATCGATATCAAAACTCGACACCGTTTTGACATCAAGCCTGACCTTTGAAAATCCAGCCTCCTGCATCAGGTAAGGAAGCTTTTTGCCTATACGCCTGTCACCCAGATTATTTTTTTGAAATTCTGACGACAATTGATTGAGCTTTGTAAAAGAGGGACAGTCGGGGTACATCATCACCCAGTCATCATCAACATCAACAACACAGACCCTGCCGTCTTGTTTTGTAACACGCCTCGCCTCGCGCAGGGCCGCCAAAGGATCACTTAAGTGTTGATAAAGCATACGGCTGTATACAAAATCATAACAGGCATCAGGACGCCCTGTACAACAGGCATCTGCAAGATAAAAGGCAACATTGGGATGCACCGGCTTAACTATTTTATTGGCGACATCCAGAAGGCTTTGACTCGAATCCAGCCCATGCACATCACCATGACGGACAATATCTGCCAGCAAACCACTGACAAAACCTGCGCCACAGCCGACCTCTAAGACTGTCTTGCACGAATCAACCCCCAGTTGCATCAAGTGATCAGTTTCAATCTGTTTAAAAATTGTGGCCTGAAAATATAATCGCTTTAATTCTTCTTTTTTGTGCAATTCTGAATAATGATCAAAATCGTATGAATGATTTAATTTATCTGGCGGGTTCATAATTATTTTGGTGTTTTAATAATAACGTCTTGTCGGAAAAGCAATTTGTAATTCTTGATGATAATGATACTGGCGGGAATAAACAATAAACCCGACACGACACCCGGGAAATATTTATGCAAAACGACAGCCCATAAAATGTGGTGTGTCCCATTTATGAACTCAATAATGGCAAGAATAATCGGAAATCTCAAGCGCCACCACTGAAAGAAGACAAAGAGAAAACAGAAAAGAAGCAACACCACCAAGGAAATATTGAAGGCAAAAAACATGCCCTGCCCAATGCTGGAAAATGCTTTGTTGTAAAAAACAAAAACAGGAAATTGTTTGTAAAACCCCAGAAAATATTCTTCTATTGAATGAATGATTTGGACAACAACCAGACACAACGTGGCGATTTTGATTTTATTCATTTTTTATCTTCCTGCTAAAGTAAACTGTGAGATTTCTTCGCCACAACAAATTTGACATTCCCCCGCCGCCCGTGACTTTCACGTTGCAGATTGGAGAGAAGTTCAACGCAAAAATCTGGATAATGCAAACCGAGGAATACCCCCCAAATCTTATAAAAAAATATCCAAACAAATTTTTTATTGATTTTATGGATTAATGTTTTTTGATTTTTTATTGATCAATAATTCCTTTGCTGTATCAGCTTTGTTTGTACCGACGTAGAGCCGATATTCATCAACCATGGTGCGAATGGGCATTCCCCATGTAAAACGTAGTGGTTCAACCATGGCATCGATACCATTGTTGATCAAAAGGTTTCTTTTAATCTCGGCTTCAATTTCATCAAAGGTAATGTCACAGAGAAACCATGTATTTGTTTTAGGTTCAGTCATTGATTTTAAGAAACTCAGATGCGCTTTGAGATCACTCAAAAAACCCATCAAATAAAAGGCATAGAAGCTCGCCATGATGGGCCTAACTACACTTGGCATTCCAAATCCGCCCCAAAAGAGGTTTTCGAGATTCATAATTGCCAAGAGAAAAACTGTGTACCGCAATGAATATATGGTTGTTTTATTGAGAAGGCCGTTGGATGACTCGGTATCGGATGAGACGATCTCCAATTGATAACGATTGCAGATACTCTCCATGGGATTGATGCCCATGATGATCTTTGAATAGAGAAGGGCAAAAATGGACATGAGTATGGTGGAAAAAAAATAACCTGGAAAACCATAGCTAATGACATACATGTAGACGTCTAAAATATCGATATCATCAAATCCTCCATACTGAATATCGCTTATAAAAAGAAATGGTATCATCATGACAACACTAACCCAGCCCAAGGGTTCAGTGCCTAAAAATGAGGGTCTGGTATGGATGGTGAAGCTTTTTGTTTGTGTTGTATCCTTGATATTGGTGGGGAAAGACCTTTTTTGAAATTTGTAAATGAACCAGCAAAACAGGACAAATACAACAACATAAAAAACAACTCCGAAGACACCAAAAATCATGTCTCGTCTTGTCCACATTTCCACGACTATGGAATACAATTTTTCGGGGATGAACATGACAACGAACCATGCATAGCCATTTCCAATACCAAATTTATTAATTATGTTGGCCAAGACAATCAAAACCACGACACCAAGGGTTGTTGTCGTTGCAGTTAAAAGATGAAAAGTTAGAAAATAACTGATGATAAAAGTAAAAGGGATCATTGTGATCAAGGTCAATTGAATGAGTGCCTTTCTGTCAGGTTGAGCTTCATATAAACACCTTTTGAGAGGGGGGATGAGTACAGAAAAAATCTGCAGCAAGACACACACGGCAAAGAAAGGAGTTAGACCAAGATAGAAAAAAGGCACATTCTGGGTTTGATTGCTTATGGCAATCACAAAAACATTAGTAGTTTCTGAGAGCCGAGTGCTTGTTAAAAAGTAGACTCCAACCAAGATCCCTAAGGTGTACATGATTTTTAGTATGATATTTTTGTCTCTTGTGATCCAAAACAAGATATCTATAAATCCTGTTTTTTGTTTGGTGTTATTCATTGAAATTCCTTTCAATTAGGTCATGTCATAGTAAGGGGTCACACATAAGGTATCGGGGCAGAGGCAAGGGTATCAAGTCCAGAATAATGAATTTTGCTATCCAATCCTATCCAATAAAAATATTTACTTGTCCACAAAGAAAAAAACGCATCAAAAACGCATGACGGAGCTCAATTTTTTGCAATTCACTGATGATACGTCCCGCCGAGGGGTGATTTTTCTGTGTTTATTTCAGACGAACAGCGCAATGGCGGACCAGGTTTTTGTTTTTTTTGCCTTGTTTTTGGTTGTTATGAAATTCTCGGTTTGATAAAGTTCCTCAGAATACAAAGTCGCGGCTGGGTTAAAGTACAGCAAACCCAAATCCTCAACCCGTCAGAGTGTTATATTCCATATCAATTTTAACTTATTTAAGTTAGATATCCACTAAGTGAGGTAAAAATGAAAAATAAAGTAAGTCTCGAACATACTCGAACAACTCTCGTCATATTTTTGGCCTTACTTGTTTTTTTAATCGTAGTTTGTTTCTGGGTGGCAAAGCCCTTTCTGCTTGCTATTACTATGGGGGGCATTTTGGCTTTATTGGAGTATCCGGTTTTTAAAAAACTAAGAGACAAGGTGGTGTTCCCAAGAGTTGCATCCGCACTCGTGACCATCGGAACTTTGCTTTTAGTCATCATACCCGTTTCGGTATTTTTAACATTGGCATTTAAACAGGGAATGGCATTAGCTCAATTGGCCTCTGAAAATGACAAACTGTCCGTTCAATCCGTCACCTCCCATTTCAGTAATTCTTCACTTTTCGATATGATGAGAACAACACCTGAAGAGCTAAATGTGAAAATTCATGAGTCGATCCAAAAGGTCGGAAAATCCGCAATGGCGCTAGCCCTAGATATTGCGGGCCAAATACCAAATATCATAATGCAAATTATAATGGCCTGTATCACCTGTTTTTTTCTTTTGGTGGATGGCCGGCGACTGGGTCTTTGGATGAAAGACAAAATTCCACTTGATAGAGACATCATTAAAAGGTTTTACACTTCCTTTAAAGATACGGCCCAAGCAAGCGTATTAGCGACATTTGCGGCTGGTGCTGCCCAGAGTGCTATAATCCTTGTGGGTTTTTTGGTTCTGGGGGTGCCCGGCGTGTTTTTGGCAGTTGGAGTTACATTTATTTTTGCCTGGATTCCAATTTTAGGTTGCGGCCCAGTTTGGATTACTGCCTCTATTTATCTTTATAACGAGGGAGCTGTTTTTAAGGTAGTCTTAATGGTGGTTTTTGGACTATTGGCAAGTGTTGCAGATAACTTTGTTCGTCCTTTCGTCCTTAAAGGAAAAAGCAACCTTCACTTTTTGGTGAGTTTGGTTGCCGTTTTTGGGGGCATCAGATTTTTTGGAATATTGGGAGTGTTTTTGGGCCCCATTCTTGCTGCCGTTACAATATCCATTTTGCAAATATGGCCTGCTGTGGCTCAAAGATTCGGATTGATGACCCAGGATCTATAGAGCCCCAGTCTTTTCATAGGCCGTTCGAGGCAAAACTTCACAGGGGCAACTTCTGTCAAAGTCAGAAAATCCCCCAATCAAAAACAATATCTTCCCTGATATTTTTTAAAAATTTATTCACTTATAACTGCCAATCAAACCACTAAATAAAATGGAGAAATTATTATGAAATTAATAAAGCATACGATTGATAATATGAATGGAAGAGTTGGGGTTCCGATTTTAATGTATATGCTGGGAGTACCGGGGATTTTAGTCATTGTTCTCTGGTTTTTATTTTTCAGAGATTAATGCTGGCGTGGGGTTGGGGACAGTCGTACTGATTCTCCTCGTCGCCTACCTGTTGGGCGCACTGCCATTAAGATAACGAGTTGCTAATCAAAGGAGACCATTATGAAGTTTACAAAACACGCAGGATCCAGATGTTGTCTGGGAATCCTTTTTGTCCTGACGACATTGGGTGCAAGTACGGGTTGCGGTGCTTTGGATGACGTCGCTAACGGCATCGGGACGGATGACTCCAGCATTACCGCCAACACGACTGATGCAAGGGATACGGGCGCTGTTGCCCTGAATATCGTTTTCAGGGGATTTGTCGCCGCCTTCGGAAACAGCGGAGCAAATTTGCAGGTTAATCAATCAGCCAGTCAGTTGATCACCGGCTTCAAAAACACCATTACGGCGTCATCGACCTCTCACTGCAGCCAAGAGAACTTGGCCGATCCCACAGGCACGACCGTCACCATCAATGGCGACGTCAGCGGGAGTTGCGACATCACGGCCTCTGGCACAGACAGCGGCGGCACTGTCCTCGCTCAGTGCAGTGATTATAACGACGCTGGTGATACCGGAGATGTCACGGTGAATGGCGATATCAGTGCCGACATCGATGCCACCTCGACCTCCACGGAATCGGGCTTTGTTTTCACCAATGTGACTTCCAGCAATCTACACATCACACTCAGCGATGGCAGTTACTGCTCCGCCGTTGTCAACTTCTCGGCGAGTGAGACGATTGAGATAAGCTCAGGAAGTGGTACGGTCACGATGCTGAGCGGAGCCTGTGATACGATTTGCGGCGAAGCCTTTGCTATCAGCGGTTCGGATAACTTTTAACTTGCTCACCGAGTCGCCATCCGGGAATGCAAACCCTAAGGCTTTATCGTGGGCGATCGGGAGCTGAAGGAGATCTTATGAGAGTGCTATCTAAGGGAGTTGGTATGCTGGTCGTGGCCTTTCTTCTGACCACTGGTTGTCATTCGCCGGGGAGTGTCAAAGAGGCTTTATCCGCGAAGACTGAGGTGAAGCCCTCGGACGCAGTGACAATCACAAAGACGACGGTTTCGAATTGCATGAATGAACACTCCGAGAAGGACCGTCGCTATTGCGAATGTTACGCCAATGAATTGCATCAACGAATGTCGGCGTCTTCCGGAATTGAAACTTCAAAAGAAAAGGGCCAGATGGCGATGTTGTCGGCCATGGCCTGCAAGAGACTTCAATAAGGGGCAGTCAGACAGACTCAGGACAACGATGCCGAGTCCAATGTAACCCAAGCCTAAACCCTGTCATTGACTTTTCTGATTTTCTGCGGGGCGACTTCTGATTTGTCGCGTGTATTCGAGCGGCGAGTTGGGCGGTTCGCCACGATTGTTGCGCATGACAAATAAGTTGTCGCGAAATAAGGGGTCTGGCTTTGATATGCTACAAAATCCCTGGCAAAGATGCATGCCCGTTTTGGCTCAGAATTAAATGCCGCCTACAACAGGGGTTGAAATTAATTCTTAGAACCAGTTAAAAATATCCCTAAAAACCCGTTCAACCAGGCTACTGCTCTGGCGGGCATCAAATTCTGCCTCACACAACAGATTATCCCTGTTGGTGTCCAGATCGTTGAAGATTTGGACCGTACTGCGCCATTCTCCAAGCGTAATTTTGCCATTGTTGTTTTGATCGAGTTCTCTAAAGGCCGAAACGGGATACTGCAGACGATCATAAAATTCATCACGGATTAATCTTCCGTTGTGATCGCTGTCCAACTGATCAAATGATCGGCTGGTGTTGTTCCATTCTTCACGTGATACAAATCCATTGTTGTTGTAATCAAGCTCTACAAAGCGATCCGAGCCACTGCGTTGCTGACGAAACTCCTCAAAGGTCAAAATATTATTGTGATTTTTGTCCAGACGATTAAAGTCGTTCGAGGTCCCTTTCCATTCACTGCGCGAAATCACACCATTGCTGTTATAATCCAAGGTGTGAAACGGATTTAAAGAAATTGATTTGTCTTTTTTGCCTTTTTGACGAAACGCGCTAGGCCCTATTTCATTGCCTGAGAGGACGCCATCACCATTCCAATCTAAAACATTAAAAGAGCTGTTGTTGCCCTTCCATTCGTTAATTGTAATCACACCGTTGTTGTTTTTATCCATACCCAGATGCTTTGGTTTTTTGGAGTTGTTTTTTGCATGAACGGGCCCCGTCGTGAGGGACAGGATAAACAGGACCACAAAAAAATAAATAACGGGTTTAAAAAATTGCATAGCATCTCCTTTATTTACCCCGCTCCCAGAGCAGGGCCATCAATATTAACAAACAATAGCCTTTACATTTTGCTCGCCTGACTCATGCCCTGGTCGAGCTTTGCCTTAATTGCGTCTGTAGTATCGCCAAATTTTTCCAGAATGACGCGGTAGAGCTGATCTATAGAGCCTTCGGCCTTTTTAAAGTCGTCGTCCGTCAGTCTTTCCCAAGCTTTTTTGCAATCATCGGTTGAGAGTTTGCCCCAGGCACTTTTCACCCTTTGCCTGACATGATTCCAACTGTCATTTGTTTGATTCTGGTACATACAAAATCTCCCTTTCTTAAAGTTACGGCGTCGAGACTGCCAGGCCAATTTTTTTTGATCCGCTGGTGGCCTTTGCCTAATAGTACATCTTGAGTATGCCTGTGCCATCGGAGTACCACATTGCATACGTTGGACCACCAACTCCAAACCCACCCGCATCATACAACACGCTTGGGTAGTAGGCGTCTCCTATCGGTGCTGTGTAGATGACCCCCAAGTCAGTCCAGGCGATGTTGTCCCGCGGTTGGGTTTCAAAACTCCATACGTAATTACCTGCCAATGCATTACCAGCAAGGTCTTTGGCCACGCTGGTTATTGTGGCAGTGTAGGTGGTGTTGCTTGCAAAATCACTGTCTGGTGTAAAGGTTGCGATTTTTTTTGTATCATCAAGAACAACAGCACCGGTGACAGGATTGGCGTCTGAGTCAGTCACGACAAAGGTGAACTGGTTGATGGTTGCAAGATTCATCTCTTCGCTGAAGGTTGCTGTAAGAATTTGATCAAAAGGTACATCAGTGGCGTCGGCGAGGGGGATGGTCAAACTTAACGTGGGCGCTGTAATATCTGACGGCACCTCTGGTGGCACCTCTGGTGTTACATCTGCCGCTGGTTTTATTTCGGCAGTGAATTCCCAGATATAATCACTTTCAAGTGCATTTAAAGCCACGTCCTTAACGCCTGTGGTAATCGTGGCTGTGTAGGTGGTGTTGCTGTCAAGATCTGTGTCTGGAGTGAATGTTGCTTTTTTGTTTAGGGGATCAAAGTCAACTGTTCCGGTTATCGTGATGGCATCAGGTCCCGTCAGGATAAAATTGACTGCGTTTATTGTTGAGGCATCCATCGATTCAGTAAACCTGGCATTGAGTATTTGATCGACGGGCACACTGAAGGCCCCATCAACAGGCGTTGTTGAAATAATCAGTGGTGCAATGATGTCTGACTCATTTGCATTTGCATTTGTATCCGCGTCCGAGTCTGGAGACACCGTTGATTGATCATCAAAGGTGCTCTGCTCACAACCCTCGCAGTTCACCAAAGCCCCCGTCATCATCATAACAAAGAGCAGGGACAGCCACATTGTTTTAAATGCATTCATAGACTATCAACTATTCAGCCAAAGAGGTCGAATTGCTGATCCTTTTGCGAATGCTTGGAACAATAAGCGATACAATAAACAAAACGAGAAATACGATAAACAAGACCTGGGCAAACGAAACTGCATTTGCTGCAATTGAGGTAAACCCAAATAATCCTGCCACAACGGCCACCAAAAAAAATATAATGGACCATCTAAGCATAGTGTCCTCCTTTTTTTAATCAGTTATTTCGATTATTTTTTCGCCCGCTTTATTAAGACCCGTCTGAATTTTTTTACCTGACTTGTTTAAACCACTATCAAGCTTGTCCTCGGTCTTTTGAATCCCTTGATCCATTTTTTTGCCGGCATCTTCAAAAAAAGAATTTGTTTGTTCTTTTTTATCACAAGCCACATTCATGAGCAGAATAGACATGACACACAACAAAAATAATTTTTTCATAAAGTCTCCCTTGCTATCAGTTTGATTACTGTTTTTTTTTATACAACAAGGTCAAAAGTTGAACAATCAGGGCACACACGGTTTTTTGGTGGGGGAATTCCCTGTTCTGAATACTTGAAACCTACATTCCGCACTTAAAAAATGCAAAAACCCCACCGGTTGATCGGACATCGTACAACCAATTTGCCAGTTGCATGAAAAGGACAACAAAGCCACTGGCGGCAACTGCCAAGATGATGGGTTGCGCAATCTCTCTGGTTTTATTGGGAACGTGGCCCCATAAAATCTTGATTTTGTCTGAATTTAAGAATGTTTTTTTCACATGAAATTCCAAGAATGTTCTTATACTCACTTTTTTGTCTTGTTTTCAATAATCCTTAAACTTTTTCTGCATTATCTCAAAAACACCAAATGAATAATTCCATAAAGCGGCAACAGAACAACGGCCGCATAGGCCATATATCCAAAAAACGAAGGGGCTCTGATAGCACTTCGATCCGCAATGGCCTTGATCATAAAATTTGGGCCATTGCCAATATACGTGTTGGCACCCATAAAAACGGCTCCCACACTGATGGCCATGAGAACTTTAATGGAAACGCCGACAATTTCCGCTGGCAAATGAAGGCCCTGAGCCATGGAAAGAAATGTGAGATACGTGGGTGCGTTATCAAGAACGCCCGACAAGGCACCGGTCCACCAAAAGAACTGCCAGGGCTCGGTGATGCCAAAACCGGCGGCATTCTGTTTGAGAAACATGAGCGCCGGCACCATGGTGATAAAAATTCCTGCAAACAACACAGCGACTTCAATAATGGGTCCCCAGGTGAATTGATTGCGAGTTCGAAGTTTTTTGGGTGTCGTAACGAGCGAAAAAACCGTCATGACAATCATGCCCAACTCACGCCACGGCGTGGGTAAAAAAACTGCTCCCATCACGCCGACCAAAAACAGAAAATTGATTTTCCCCTTTAGCCTTAAGGGCTCCTGATGTTTTTGATCGTCTAATAAGTCCTTTTTTGTTTCGTGACGATACGCCAAACTGTCCCAGATAAAAAAGATAGTTAAAAGCAACCCATTCATCATCGCCCAAATGGGAAACAAGGAAAGCGTCCAAAAGAAAGGAACGCCACGCAAAAAACCCAAGAACAACGGTGGATCACCCAACGGCGTAAGCAGCCCTCCACAATTGGCCACAATAAAAATGAAAAAGACAGGTAGGTGTTTGATGTGCCTGCGTTCGCTATTGGTTTTTAAAAAAGCACGAATGAGGACCATGCTGGCGCCCGTGGTTCCAATGAAGTTTGCCAAAACGGCGCCAATCAGCAGCATCAATGTATTGATAAACGGTGTGGCCTTAAGATCTCCAGTCAACGACACTCCGCCAGAAATCACATAGAGAGAGCCCAAAAGACAAATGAAGGAAATATATTCATGTGTTGTGTGCAAGACTTCCACCGGATTATGTTGCAGCAGATAGATGAGGACGGGCACGCTCAGGATACACGCGACAAAGGCCTTGTTACTGTTCTTTTCCCAAAAGTGATGTGCGGCCAGGGGCAGAATAGCAATAGATAGCAAAAGCAATGCAAAAGGAATTGAAAGATAAATATTCATAAGTTTAATTTTTAGAGATTTGATTAAAGAACAATTGGGCGATTTGGCTCAATGTTTTTACCACATCTTCCGTTTGTTTGATGTAATAGAGAGCCGCGCTTTTCTGCTTTTTACCAACACGAATGGTCATTCCATCTTTTTTTAACGCTTCAAAAGCATCTTCATCAGTTACATCATCGCCAATAAAAATTGGACAGGCCTTAGGCGCCATCTTTTGCCAGACCCATCTGACGGCAAATCCCTTGTTCCAGTTTTTATGTGGTCGCAGCTCAAAGATTTTTTTTCCCGTAGTCAACGCCAGCTTGTTTTTAATGCCTGTGCTTTTTGAAATCACTTCCACCGTTTTTTTGATGACCGCAAGATAACTGTACGGTGTGTTTCTAAAATGAACCGCAACCGAAAGACCTTTGGGTTCTACAATGACACCGGGAATATCTCTAAGTTGCTTTTTGAGGAGCGAAGAGGCTCTGCTCACAATAGCTCTGTATTTTTTTCCCTTGCGCAAAAGATAACGCTTCTTAAAATAAATCTCGAACCCGTGATTGCCCGCGTAGATCAAGTTGTTGATCCCGAATCTTTTACGAACATCTGCCAGCGAACGTCCAGAGATAATCATGATGCGAATGTGCGGATGACGGGCCAGTTTTTTGAGAATGTTTTTCAGTCCGGGAAGCAACCGCGCCCGATCGGGATCGGCGACGAGTCGCGACAAAGTGCCATCGAAGTCCAAAAACAAGAACAAGCCCTGTCTTCCTTTCTGTTTGAAAATGATATTGCCGTTAAAATGCCGCATAATAAATTCGTGTTTTATTTTTTCTTCAACGCATCGCTCAATAGGATGGCCGTTCTAATCACTTCAATGTGCGAATACGCCTGTGGAAAATTGCCGGTCAGCTCTCCTGTTTTTACATCAATGTCTTCGGACAACAGTCCCAGATGATTGGCATTGGCTAAAATATTTTCAAACAGCGCCTTTCCCTCATCAACCCCACCAATGCTAATTAAAGCTTGAGCCATCCAAAAACAGGCCACAATAAAGGCGTTTTTGGGTTTTCCAAAATCATCAGGATTTGTGTACCGCATGGCCCAACCGTGATTCATCAAACCCTTTTGACAGGCTTTGACAGTTTGAATCCACCGCGGGTTATCGGCTTTTAAATAGCCATAGCGATGCATCAAAAGCAGACTGGCATCGAGTGATTTGGATCCGTAAACCTGTGTGTAGGCCCCTGCTGCATCTGACCACCCCTTGGCTTCAATGTCCTCAACCACCTGCTGCGCTGCATCTGACCACCGTTCTGCAGCGTAGGTCTTTCCAATCAGGTTGGCCACTGTGGCGGCTCGATCCAAGGCCACCCACGAAAGAATCTTTGAAAAGGTAAAATGCTGCTCCTCGTGTCGAAATTCCCAAATGCCAGCATCGGGTGTGTCCCATTCCTTTGAAATGGTGTTGGCCAAAAACTTGATGAGCGACCAAACTTCGGGCGTAATCGGTTCGATTTTGTAATGAAAATAATACAAATAAATCGCCTGAATGATTTCACCAAAAATATCATTCTGCTTTTGCTTCCACGCATTATTTCCCACGCGCACAGGTTTTGATCCCTGATATCCGGAGAGATGTGCCAGCTCTGTTTCTTCGAGCTGCATTCTGCCGCCAATACCGTAGAGGATCTGAGTTTTTGTTTGCTTGCTTTCGAGGATGTTCAAAAGGAAGTTGATGAAGGCCTTGGCCTCTTCAAAGTGACCCAGACTTTTGAGAGCCTCAACGATCATCGAAGAATCTCTGAGCCAACAATAGCGATAGTCCCAGTTACGATCCTTGCCCACAATTTCGGGCAGGGACGTTGTCGCTGCGGCAAGCAGTGCCCCTGATTTTTCATACGTCAACAATTTGAGAGTGATGGCCGATCTTAAAACCTGATCGGCATAGAGCGTTGGCAAATGGCACTTGGCTGACCAGGCTTCCCAATATTGGGTTGTTTTGAAAAACATGTCTCGCACAGAATCAGGCGTGGGCGGAGCAAATTTCTCATGATACGACAAAACAAAAAAATGCTCCTCTTTCAATGAAATAGGCACTCCTTCTCCTACTTCCTTGATTGGAAGTGACGAATACAAGAAAACGCTCTCAAAGCCGTTGGCCGCTGTGATGACCGAGGCCTGTTCTCTGATAGAAATTTTTGTGGGGTTTTTGGCGTAGTTCAACCTGGGTTGAAAGTTGATGCAAACAACGGGTGTGCCTCGAAGGGGTCGAAGCAAACGGTGAATTTCAATTGGTTGGGCGTAGGACTCCCCGTCTCGATATCGGGGCATGAAATCAATGACCTCAAAGGCCTGTGTTCCATCATCAAAAACTGTTTTGAGAACGGCAGTGCCCGGCAAATAGGTTTGCGTGGTTGTAAAAGATTCACCCTCACCGCGAATGGAGAATTCTCCACCAACCGTCTCGTCTAAGAGATGGGCAAACACAGAAGGGCTGTCAAACTTGGGCATGCAACACCAAATAATATTGGCTCGATCATCAATAATGGCACAGGTTTTACAATTTCCAATGATTCCCATGCGCATATTTTAGCTCCTCTTTGATAAATTTGTTTTTGTTGCTGTTGCTTGTGAGGCATGCACAGGATGCGTCAACTCAGTCAAAAGATCCGAAGCCCACTTGTACACGTTGTTGGTGAGAACCTGTTTTTTGAGACGCGTCATGCGTTCCACTTGCTGTGCGTGTGGCATTTCCAGCGCAATACGGATCGTTTCGGCAAAATCCTGGCACGCATACGGGTTAACACACAAGGCATCATGCAGCTCCAAGATGGCTCCAGCAAATTCTGAAAGAATCAAGACACCATCGTTGTTTTCTCGGGCAGCAATAAATTCCTTGGCCACCAAGTTCATGCCGTCGGCTAGCGAGCTCACCAGGCAAACCTCTGCCATGCGTAAAAAGAGATAAACCTTGTAGGGCGGATGGTTTTCCTTCAAGAAAAGTATTGGTTTCCAACCCTCGGTTCCAAAGGTCCAGTTAATATCATCCACTTTCTTTTCAATGCGGTCATCAAACTCACGGTAACGTGGAATATGTGTTCGCGAGGGGGCGGCTAAATGGACAAACGTGATCTTTCCACAATAGGCAGGGTTGTTTTCAAAGAATCGTTTGATCGCATCGAGCCGTTCTGAAAATCCCTTGGTGTAATCAAGCCGATCCACACTGACAACAAGTCGCGTCTTGCCAAGCTCCAACTGCTGACGCCAGCTCTCTGTGTCGGCCTGAATTGTTGCTTCTTCTGGCAGGTTGCGTTCAGACCAAGGCTGAACACTGATGGGAAAGGGTTTGACATAGGTTGTTCCGCCCTCATGAATGATGGCCTGTCTGTCCCAATCAATCCGAACAGGAAGCAGCGCATTTACGGTATTCAGAAAATTATTGCAGTACGATGAAAGATGAAATCCCAGAATGTTGGCCCCTAACATGCCCTGCAAAACCTCTCTTTTCCAAGGACATATCTGAAATGTTTCCAGGATTGGCCAAGGGATATGCCAAAACAAACCGATGACGGCATCGTTTCTTTTTTCACGAATCATTTTTGGAAGAACCGAAAAATGGTAATCCTGAATTAATATGTGCGGGCTATCTTTTTTTGAAAATTCTTCGGCAATGCAGTTGCAAAACTTCTGGTTGACCCGATTGTAAGTCGTCCAGGCGCTGTCATCAAAGGTGGGACGCTCATGTGTTGCATGGCAAAGCGGCCACAATACCTCGTTTGAGAAACTATAGTAGTAGCCTTCTTCCTCCTGTTTTGTAAGCCAAACCCTTTTGAGCTGGTAGATGGGGGCTTTTTCGGGCACCCAGACTTTATTTTCTTCGTCCACCACATCTTGATCGGCATTTCCAGACCCATGGGCAATCCAAAGACCGCTGGTGGCCTTAAGAACAGGGTCCAGCGCCGTCACCAAACCACTGGCGGGATGCATGACATGAACAACCCCTTTTTCTTTGGTGTGAATATAAGGTTCGCGGTTTGAAACCACGATGAGTTTTTTTTCACCAATCTGTGAGGTTACATGCGCCTTGAGTTTGACAGGTGTCCACAATTCCTCGTCGGTTTTGGATTGAGAAACTTCTTGGGCTGTTTGTTGTGCCGATCGGAGTTTTGCGTTCAGTCTTGTGAACTCGCGACCCACGGGTTTGAGTAACGACAAGGTGCTCATGACAGATTTCGGCACAGAGTTTCCCTCTTTAACCCAAGAAATGAATTCGTTGACAGAACGCTGAAAGATAAGTCGCGATACAAAATAAGTCGCGGCTGAGATGAGCAGGGCAACCAGGGCCATCGAAAGAGTCATCCAAAGAAAGGCTGTTTTCATTTGGTCGTGAATATAAGATGCGTCGTGAACAATCCCTGCTACTCCCAGAACTGTTTTATCTTTGCTTAAAAGAGGGGTTGAATAAATATGCACAAAAGAGCCTGCTGATCGTTCAAAACCAAAGTTCTCAACCTGTGATATTTTCTCGCCCCGCTCTGTTTTAATAATTTCACAGTAGGGCACACCTTCAAAAATCATTGTTTGCAAAACAGGCGTTCCATCAACCCCGCAAAGAAAATAGCCAAGCGTTCTTCCCTGCTCTGAGATGCTTTCGAGGACTTCAATATCATGGGCGCTGGCTTCTTGTTTGATGGCTTTAACAAAGGTTCTATTGAGACTTTTGGCAATGATGCGAGCACGTCTGTTGAGATCGTCAGTGAGCTGGCTTCTCTCATTGGAAAACCAAGCCCAGCCCAAATAGACAAAGGCCCCCATGGTGAGTGCCGCGAACAATATCAGGAGTGTTTTGTACCATCTTTTCATAAATCCTCCCGTCGCCACAGGTTCAAGACTGACTTTGCACAAAAAAATAGCCACTATCCACAACGCAATTGCGTGCAGATGGCGGCCCGACCATCCAAATCCTCCGGAAGCAAAGTTCCGGACCCTGTTTTGTCAGGCTTTGTTATGACACAAGCTTCAATTATTGGCAATTTATAGTCCCCAGCCTGATGACTCAGCGTAGACAGAAGTGGCGTGATAGAAACACACGGCCAACGAGGATCAATCTAAACCGGGCACAACCCAGATCAGGCAATTTGTTTTTTCGATTAATAATTGTGCCAGTCCCAATGTGTGATCGGAATTGCTGTGGTGAGGCAGTACCACTAGGTCAATCCCGTGCTTTTTGATAAAAAGAAAAATTTGTTCAAGAATTTCTCCTTCGCCTGTTTCCAGGTTGTGATGAACATCTTTCCAGTTAAGAGAATCGAGTGCCTGGGCCCATTGATCATCATCTGTAGAATCTTTGTCATCCACATGGAACAAAAATAGATTGGCTCCATTTTTTTCTGTGACCTGCAGGGCTTGTTGAAGCGCTAAATAGCAATAGGGCGTGCCCTCAAACGGAACGAGAATATTTTGCGCTTCGTTAAAAGATAAACTCTGAGGATGAACGACCAATAAGGGCCAAGAGGTATGAGAGATCAAATAATCGCAAATATCATTGGTCAGACAAAGCCCGCAGGTTTCTTGGTGCAGCCGTCCCACAACAACCAGATCATATGGGTCCGCCTGGAGTTTAGAGTTGATCTCTTTATCAAAACTCTCTGCCCCATCAATTAAGACCTGATCAGAGTCGGCTTGATATATTTTTGAAACCTGCTGAGCGCAGTCAATGACGTGTTGTTTTATTGAAGAAGCCGAAGAAATCACACAAAGAATTTTTTTCGGTTCAAAATTAATTTTGTGCTGTTTGACTCTGTCCCAAAGAGAAGTCATGGAAGAACAGCCCACTGACTCTAGCTGACTTGCAGGCGGACGGTAAGAATCCGGGACTGATTTTAATTCACTCTCTACCTCTGTCTCTGGTTTTGACTCTGGCTGTGGCTGTGGCTCTGTCCCTGTCTCTGGTGACTGCCGGTCCAGTTCTTGTGGGTTCCGGTCAAGCATCTTCCGGTAGAGGCGCTCATTGTCGTTACCATCTCTTTTCCCTGTATATAATCTGACGGGAGAGATTTTAGGAACGGCCTCAACATCACGGACATGAGACTCTGTACTGAAATTAGCGGTGCGTAATTTTACAAATTTCCAGTTGATCATACGTTAATCTATCAATGACACAGGTTGTTCAAATTATAGCAGCAAAGTTCTGCTGTTATACCAATACCCTTGTCTTTACACCCCGACCAGGGCTTCAAATCCAGAGATAACGTCGAACAGTTCTTCGTCAATGCCACCCTGTCGCAAACGATGGGAGGTCCTGTTAAGATCCTGTAGTAATTCGTCGATATTTTTGTCGGCGCGTTGCATAGCCGCCAAGCGACTTGCGTTCTCGCTGGCTAGGGATTCAGCACACGCCCGAAAGAGTGAGACAAACAGATATTCTCGCACGAGTGCCCGCAAAGTTGTAGCGCCGCCACCAATAACCTCGGGCAATATTTTCGTTGGCCAAGGACGTTCGGCTAGATTGCGCTGCCAGCTTTCATCCAGCGGAAGCAATCGCTGCGTGACGGGCGCATAGGCTGCCCCTGACACGGGACGGTTATAGAACAGATGAAGTTCGCCAACCTCACTCTGCAGAAGAATCTGCCCAACAAGCGGAGTGATGGAATTGACTGAGTTCGGTACGGAAAAGACTCCTTTCACCAACAGGCCCGCACCCGCCAGTTGCGCCCGAACTCGCTCACCAACTGCCCAAACCTCGGCTTTAGAACGCAGAGCTGTTAGTGTTGTGACTGCAAAATCGGCCACCACATCATTAAACGAACCCACCAGTCCCTGATCTGAGCCAAACACAACGGCCCCAATGGCACCAGTCCCTGTTTGGTTTTTTTGTTCAGAAATCATGGGCGCCAACCCACCCTCACGAAAACAGGCGCCTAATCCCAGCTCCACACTTCGATAGTAGTCGCCAAGTGCAGCCACGGATTTTTCGTATTGTCCAATGCTCGAAGCCGCCACAGCCTTCATTGTACGCACGACAGTCTGGAGATCACCAGCTCCTTCAATTTTTTTACGCAGACTTGCCGTGTTATCACTCATGATGTCTCCCCGGATTTTCCTTTGACGGCGTTCCCAGGCGCAACTTCAGGTTCCTTTGCTGTCTTGGTTTCATGTTCGTCTTTCGGTTTGGGCTGAAAACTGACAAGCGCTTTTTTGGCGATCTCGATAATGGTTTTACGGTCCTCGTCACTCATTTTGCTCGCACTCTTCAATCGCTCAAGTATCTCTGGCGGAAGAGTTGCCGCAGCTTTGCAAAGTTCGTTTTCGGCATTTCTCATTTGATCAAGCGGTACCTGATCAAAGAGCCCCGTGGTTAACGCTAACAAGACGGCAATTTGTTCAGGCACAGGCACAGGATCAAATTCAGGCTGCTTGAGACAAACGCGAATACGCCGTCCGTGTTCAATCGTTTTGAGAGTATTTGCATCGAGGCGGGCGCCAAAGCGTGAAAAGGTTTCGAGTTCCTCAAACTGAGCGTAAGAGAGCTTAAGGTCACCTGCCACCGCTTGGTAGGCGGCGCGTTGCGCCTTACCGCCAACACGCGAAACGGATTTTCCAACCTCAATCGCCGGCAAAACACCCATTTGAAACAGCGATGGCGAAAGATAAATCTGCCCATCGGTAATTGAAATTAAGTTGGTTGGAATATAAGCGGAAATGTCCTGCGCCTCGGTTTCGATAATGGGCAACGCAGTCAGGGATCCACCGCCAAGTTCCTGGCGCAAGTGTGTGGCGCGTTCAAGCAACCGCGAATGAATATAAAAAATGTCGCCGGGAAACGCTTCGCGACCGGGCGGACGGCGCAACAAGAGAGAGATTTCGCGGTAGGATCGCGCGTGATGGGTGAGATCGTCGTAAACAATCAGAACATCCCTACCTTCTTCCATAAAATGCTCCGCAATACTCGTAGCTGCGTAGGGAGCAATGTAGGCAAGGCCTGGCGGATCATTTCCCTCGGTGACAACGATCACGGTGTAATCCATCGCATTATTTTCTCTTAACGTTGCCACAACCTTTGCCACAGCGGACGCCCGTTGACCAATGGCACAATAGACGCACAGAACATCCTGCCCACGCTGATTAAGAATGGTGTCGACCGCAATGGCGGTCTTGCCTGTCTGGCGATCACCGAGAATCAACTCGCGTTGTCCGCGCCCAACGGGAACAAGCGCATCAATAACTTTTAGACCGGTTTGCAACGGCTCCGTCACAGGCGCACGATCCATGATCGGTTGGGCTGGGCGTTCTACAGGCAAGCGCTTGGTTGTATTCACAGGGCCTTTGCCGTCGAGCTGCCGACCGAGCGGGTCAATAACCCTCCCGAGCAATTCCTGACCTACGGCAATGTCCAAAACCCTGCCTGTGCGCCTCACCTCGTCTCCCGCCTCAAGGTGCCAATATTCGCTCAGCAAGACAACGCCGATTTCGTTTTCGTCCACGTTGAACGCAATGCCAGGCAACTGACCCGGAAACATGACCAACTCATCAAAGCCCACACCCGGAAGACCCGATACCTTGGCGATTCCGGTACCAACACTGGTGACTGTGCCCACCTCTTGCAATGTGAGTTGCGGCGTTAGGGCGTCTCGTACCTGGCTTATGCCAGCAAAGGCACTGTGAAGAACGCTTTGGAGGTTCTCAGGTTCCATGATTATTCACCCTTTCTGTCGGGTTCAGCTTCGTCTCTGGACGCATTGTTCCGAAGCTCACGCTCAGCCGTCGTCCAGTTCTGGGCTGATTGTGAGTTCTTGCGTCCCCCCTCCTCATAGAGTTCATAAGCCCGTTTGGAGATCTTCGTCGTCAAATCTGCCGATGGTTTTATTGTCGTTTCAGTTTTATCCTTTTCTTTCACAAGTTCGTCGACACCACTTTTGAGCGAGGCCAAATAATCCGCAATGCTCCACGCCACTTTTTGTCCCTGGGTGGTGAGTTCGATCCCGCTGACCAGTTCCGGCGCAGTCTCGAACTGGAGATGAAGATCAGCCGAGAAGGTTTCGTTGATGGCCTTTTGTATTGTTGCGCGATGATCAGCAGACAGATCGAGTGTGCTGCGCACCAGCACGGGGTCAGACATTTTTTTAAAAGCTTCCACAAAGGCTGCCTTGGTCGGGTCGTTCATTTCGCGCAAGCGACGAATAAACACCCCTGTCATGCGTTCCTCCAAATTCGTTTCGGCAAGATCCATCAGCACCTTTCGGGCAATGGCAAAGACCTCGTCCTGTGCTTGTTGAGTGATGGCCCGATTGAGGTTGTTCGCATCGTTCTTTAAGGTTTCCTGTTGCTTGACCTTTAAAGCCTCAGCAGCCTGTCTGGCTTCATCAAAGAGCCGTTTGCGTTCCGCCTCTGCCTCATCTTTTGCTTTGCTCAAGAGTGATGCGCGCTGCTCATCGAACTGCTCGTTCTTGTGCTCATACTCATTGCGTTCTTTTTGGGCGTCGGCCTTTTTTTTGTCGGCATCCGCGAGTTCGGCAGCAATCTTCTTCTCACGCGCATTGATGGCATTAAGGATGGGCTTGTAAAGAAAGTGCTTCATCAACCACACCAGAACGAGAAAGTTGAGCGCCTGCGCTCCAACGGTAAACCAATTGATCATCATAAAATTACTTTCCCCCGGTTTGGGCAATAACGTGGTTCCAAAACGGATTGGCAAAGATGAGAATCATTGAGACCACAAAGCAGTAGATGGCCGTGGACTCAATCATCGCCAGACCCACAAACAGCGTCCGGGTGATGGTTGGGGAGGCGTCAGGTTGCTGGGCCAGTGAAGTCAGTGCGGTAGCAACTGCCTTTCCTTCGCTCTGCGCTGGCCCCATTGTGCCAAAACCTGTGGTAATGCCGGCGGTCACTATTGATGCCACCGCGATAATTGTCATCGTGTCCATATATTCTCCTTTGGTTTTTTATTGTTTCCACTTCATTGTTTTGCTTCTTGTGTCACTTTTGGTTTGCGAACTCGTGTGGCAGCCGCAATATAAACCGCTGCCAGAATGCTAAAAATATAGGCCTGCACCATGCCAGTGAGGAGCCCCAAAACTGTCATGATAATTGGAAAGATGAAGGGCGCAATCGTGAGCAGAATACCAATAATCATCGCGCCACTCATCATGTTGCCGAACAAACGGACAGCCAGGGCCAGAGTACGCGATATTTCGCTGATGATGTTAAACGGGAGCATGATAAACGTGGGCTTCACATAAGACTTAAGATAATTGCCCACCCCTTGTTCCTCGATACCAAAATAGGGCACAGCGACAAACACGCACAGCGCCAGCGCAGCCGTAGTGGAAAGCGAGCCGGTCGGCGGCTCAAAGCCGGGAATAACGGTGCAGAGACTGGCTGTGGCTACAAAGAGAAAGAGCGTACCCAGAAACCCAAGATATTTTTGCGGCTGACTTAAACCAACCTCTTCGATTTGTTTGTTGATACCCGTGACGACGATTTCGAGAAGGTTCTGCCAACGAGAACGTTTTAGATCCAGCGAGAGTTTGCGCGTGATGAGTTTTGAACCGACAACCAGCAGAAACATCAATCCCCACGTATACACAATGGTAGCGTTGAGTTTTATAATTCCGTATTGCCAGAAGATTATTTCATCGGGACTAAGACGCATGGCTCACCTCTTGTGTGGGACTCGGTGATTTTATTTTCACCCGAGTCAGCCACGTAACAATGGGGCGCACCAAAACAAATCCAAACAGACACACGAGTAATCGCTTCCAGGAGCCCTGTCCTATAAAATAAAAACCTGCCAGCACCAGGCTTGTTCGCAACAACAGACTGCCAAAAAACCAGAGCGCAGGTTTTTTGGAGGAGACCCCCCGGCGCACAGTCCACCAAAGTCCGCCAAAAAAAATCACACCCAGCACAAAGCCCCCAACCAAAGCTGAAAGCAGAGTCATTGTTTCAATCATCATCATGATCCTCCCGCATTTCTTTGTCTTCCTTGCCCACCCAATGCCACGCATTTAAACAGCCCAACACCAAACCTGTGATCAGCAGCATCAACGTCCAGGAATGGGTTCCGGGATGGCGATTGTCCAACCAGATTCCCAAAGCAGCACCCAGCAGTGTGGGAACCACAACGGACCAGCCAATCAGTCCCATCATCCCCAAGCCAAACCAGACGCCCTGAGCAGGATGGCGCTGCATTTTAAGCTTGAGAGCCGCTTTGGCAGCAATCTTTCGACTCAATGCCGTCTGATCTGTTGACTTTTTGTTTTCAATACTTTCACTCATGATGAAACTCCACCAAGCGACGGATCAGCCCGCTTTCCATCTTGGCCATTGCCGAACGAACATTCTGCTCCCGTTCATTCAGGCTCAAAAACTCCTTTTTCACAGCCTCATGCAATTGGCCCAAGTCCGTTCCTCCAATAGCGTTACGGACAGAGATAACCACGTCCAGTCCTGTTTTGACCAGCACACCCTCATCAACAGCCACAAAAACCTCGCCCTCAGATTTATTTTCGTAAGTCAGAATTCCCGGGGCAAGCGCTGCCACGCAATCAAGTCGATGTGGCAAGATTCCAAACGAGCCCTCGCCGGTTTCTGCAACAATACGCAAAATACTGGCCTTCTCAGCGAAGATGCGAAACGGCAGCAGAATTTTAAGTCGTATGAGCGTCTTTTGCATGCTCGCCCTCCAGCTGTGGTTTTTTTGTTTCCTTTTTCTTTGCCTCTTCAATCGCCCCAATCATGTAAAGAGAGCTTTCTGGAGCATCCTTAAATTCATCACGCAGGATGCGTTCGCACCCATCAAGCGAGTCTTTAAGGCTGACCAGCTTTCCCTTGATGCCACTAAACTGCTCGGTGGCAAAAAATGGCTGTGTAAGAAATCGCTCCAATCGTCTGGCGCGGGCAACCACCAGGCGGTCTTCTGTTGAAAGTTGTTCCAAGCCCAGCATGGCAATGATGTCCTTGAGATTTTCGTACTGAGCAAGTGTTTGCCTGATTTCTTGTGCCAGAAGATAATGTCGCTCACCCACAATGCCGGGCGTGGCCATTTTGGAGCTGGATTGCAAAAGATCAACAGCCGGATAAAGCCCCTCACTCGCGCGTTTGCGCGACAGCACTATGGAAGCTGAGAGATGCGAAAACGTGTGCACCGCTGCCGGGTCAGTCAAGTCATCGGCCGGCACGTACACCGCCTGAATGGACGTGATGGCTCCAGCGTCCGTATTGGCAATGCGCTCTTCCAACCGCGACAACTCTGTGCCCAAGGTTGGCTGATAGCCAAGTCGCGACGGCATTTGCCCCATCAAGCCAGACACTTCCATGCCGGCCTGAATGAAGCGAAAAATATTGTCGATGAGCAGCAGCACATCACGATGTTCGTCGTCTCTAAAATACTCGGCCATTGTCAGCGCAACATGACCCGCGCGAAAGCGGCTGCCCGGTGGCTCGTTCATCTGTCCAAAAACCATGACCATGTTTTCCAACACGCCGGCCTTTTTCATGTCGCGATAAAGTTCTTCCCCTTCACGACTCCGTTCACCAATCCCGCAGAAAAGGCTCACACCCTCGTGATGTCCGACCATGTTATGGATCATTTCGGTGAGCAAAACAGTTTTGCCAACGCCCGCCCCTCCAAACAGGCCCGCCTTGCCACCGCGCTCAAGCGGAACCAATACATCAATGACCTTAATCCCTGTTTCAAATATTTCTGATTTTGTTGATCGTCGTGCTAATGTTGGCGGGTCTCGATGGACTGTGCGCCACTGGATATCTTTTGGCGCCGGCTTTCGATCGATAGCGTTCCCAAACACGTCAAACATTCTTGAGAGAATTCCCTGGCCGACCGGCGCCTTTAAAGGACCACCGGTGTCTTCCACCACGCTCCCACGGGTGAGTCCCTGCGTGGGGGTCAGCGCAATTCCACGCACCCGATGCGCATCGAGTTGAGATAATACTTCGACAATAATTTTTCCTTCTTGAGCGTGTAGAAGGGAGTGAATCGGCGGCAACTGTGCATCAAACCAAACATCGACAACACTGCCGCGGACCGAAATAACATGACCTGAGTTCAATGTGCCCGTTGTTTGTTTCATGTTTGCTTTCGTTTTTTCATCATCAGCTTGCCTTCTTGTCCTCCGTGCATAAAGCAGGCCCTGCTTCGATCGCCTGACAAACACTCACCAGTCGTTTGTCTATTTTGGCACGTTCATGGGCGCACACGACAGTGCGCTCGGCCAACTCGTCAATCAATTGCATTTGTTCACGAAGCACCTGCCTCCGACTTGGGCTGACCGTCAGGCTGGCGATAGTGTGGAGTGCTCCCAAAATTCGCAAGATCATACCTGTATTGCCCTGCGCGCTGCCTCGAATCTGGTCAAACGACTCTGCCACCAGACTTGTAAAAGTTGGTGCAATAGCAATAATCCTCAGTTCCTTTTCCTCATAGCGGTGCATTGAAGGACTATCGCGGGAAGCGAGTCGTGCCAGAATCGCCGTAAGATAGTCCACGCACATCACAGCCTTCGTGGTGTCATTGATGCTGGGTGAGAGTGCGCGTAATGCCATATCCACGATCTGTCTGATCCCAAAAGCGCAATCCTGGTGCACCGTGCGGTACCGCTCGATGCTGTATGCCGCCTGAACGGTGGCGATTGTTTTTTTGTCGAGCGGGACTTTCGAAGCGACCGAAGCCAGTGCTGTGTTTTGTACAATAAAATCTCCAACACCCCGCTCCATGCGCAGGATAGTTTTTTTCTCCCGAGCCAAACGCAGGAGCGTCTCGTTATCCACGCTTTGGATGTAACCATTCCTCCTGGCCTTGACCGTCTGCCATTGCAGTTCCAGTAGAGTGGGCAATAACTGATCCTCATCGCCTTCAGGAGGGCACTGCCCAAGCCTCTCTGGAAAAAGCCGGTCGATAGCCACCAACGTTTCGTCAGCCACCGAGGCAATAATGTTTGAGGCCTGGATGGAAGCAGAGATGTGATGAATAAAGAAAATCAAAACGCCGATGCCAACCATCGCCAATATGACGGCAACAAACACCGCCAGGCTTGGAACAAACCCACCCTCGTCGCCACTACGGATGGTGCGCAAAACAACTAGGCAATAGGCAAAAATACCGGTAAATACTCCCAGCACAACCTGTGTGACACGGTTGCGTATAAAGTTGCGCAGGATACGTGAGGTGTATTGGCTTGAGGCCAACGCCAGTGCCACCAAAGTCATTGAAAACGTGACCCCCACCACGGTCATCATTGAGCCGGCAATTGTTGACAATATCCCGCGCGCACCATTTGCGTTGGCACCGAATAGTCGTGGCCAGCGGGCCAGCCATTGGGAGGCCTCGGTGGAATGTGCTTCAATCAAGGCCGCCGCAAGAACAATGCTCCCTGCAACAATCATCGAAGGTACAAACCAGAAACTTTCGCACAATTTGTTCCACAGTTGTGTGAGCTTATTCATGGTGTGTCTCCCACTTCCAGTCACGGATTTCCGGCATATCGAGTCCATGCTGATCAACGTATTGTCTGTGCAGGGCAAGTTTTTCCTGCATCAATTGTTTTAAGCGAGTCCCCTCATCGCCCAGATCAGGGAGCCATTTTATGGCAGCGAGCACCAAGTGGAATCTGTCGAGTTCGTTCAAAACCGTATTATCAAAGTATGTGGTGATGGTGCCTTCTTCCTTGTAGCCGTGAACATGCAGGTTGGCATGGTTGGTACGACGGTACGTGAGCTGGTGAACCAGTGAAGGATAGCCGTGGAAAGCAAAGATGACCGGTTTATTTAAAGTGAACAAGGCATCAAAGTCTTGTTTGGTCAAACCATGAGGGTGTTGTGTGTTCGATTCCAATTTCATCAGATCAACAACATTGATCACGCGGATTTTGAGATTAGGCAGATGTTTGCGCAGAATGGAAACAGCGGCCAGGCACTCAAGCGTGGGCACATCACCACAGCAGGCCATCACAACGTCGGGTTCCTTGCCTTGATCACTGCTCGCCCAGGGCCATACGCCAATCCCTTTGGTGCAATGTTTGATGGCCACATCCAGGCTCAACCACTGAGGCGCCTGGTATTTTCCCGCAATCACCACGTTCACATAATGCCGGCTCCTCAAACAGTGATCACCCACCGAGAGTAGACAGTTGGCATCGGGCGGGAGATAGACGCGCACGATTGAGGCCCTCTTGTTGACCACATGGTCGATGAAGCCCGGGTCTTGGTGAGTAAAGCCGTTATGCGCCTGCTGCCAAACGTGAGAGGCCAGCAAATAGTTGAGCGACGCAATTTTGCGCCGCCACGGTAACTCTGCTGTGACTTTGAGCCACTTGGCGTGTTGGTTAAACATGGAATCGATGATGTAGATGAACGCTTCGTAACAATTGAACAGCCCGTGTCTTCCGGTCAGCAGATAACCTTCCAGCCAACCCTCGCACTGATGCTCGCTTAAAATTTCCATCACGCGACCGTTGGTTGCCAGAAACTCATCGTTTTCTTTGGTACGAGCTTCCCACTGCCGATTGGTCACCTCAAAAACAGCATTTAACCGGTTAGACAGCGTCTCGTCGGGACCGAATATGCGGAAATTTTTCTGATCTTGATTGAGCGTGATGACATCGCGCAGAAATTCTCCGAGCGAGTGCGTGTCGGAGGCCTCAACAGATCCGGGTAAAGGCACATCCACTGCGTATTTGCGAAAGTCCGGCATCAAAAGATCGTGCAGTAATAACCCGCCATTGGCGTGAGGATTAGCCCCCATCCTTCTCTCACCTTGAGGAGCCAACGCTGCCAGTACCGGCTCCAGGCGTCCTTTTTGATCAAAGAGTTCTTCGGGCCTATAACTTTTCATCCAATCTTCAAGAAGCTTGAGATGATCGGGATGTTCGGAATTAACGAGAAGTGGCATTTGATGTGATCGAAACGTACCTTCGATTTGCAGGCCATCGACGACCTTTGGCCCGGTCCAGCCTTTGGGTGACTTAAGCACGATCATTGGCCAGCGTGGACGAGAAGCATCCTGATTATTACGCGCATTGTTTTGAATGTCCCGAATGTTCTCGCAAACTCTGTCCAACACACCAGCCATAAGTTGATGCATTTTTTCCGGATCATCTCCATCTACAAAGTAAGGCTCCCAGCCGCAGCCTTGCAAGAATTGCTCTAGCTCCTCATGCGTGATGCGGGCCAGCACAGTTGGGTTGGCTATTTTATAACCGTTGAGGTGCAAAATAGGCAGCACGGCCCCATCGGTGATGGGATTCAGGAATTTGTTGGAGTGCCAGGCCGTGGCCAGAGGGCCGGTTTCCGCTTCGCCGTCGCCTACAACGCAAGCAACAATGAGATCGGGATTGTCAAACACCGCTCCAAAGGCATGGCTGAGAGAATACCCCAGCTCGCCCCCTTCGTGGATCGATCCGGGGCATTCCGGTGAAACATGGCTGGGAATCCCACCGGGAAAAGAAAACTGAGTAAACAGTTTTTTAAGTCCGGCCTCATCCTGTGTGATGTTTGGGTAAATTTCGCTGTAGGTTCCTTCAAGATAAGTATTGCCCACCAGTGCCGGACCGCCGTGGCCGGGGCCTGAGACATAGATGATGTTGAGGTCATACTTTTTGATGACCCGATTCAAGTGCACATAAATAAAGTTTTGCCCCGGTGTGGTGCCCCAGTGTCCGAGCAGCATTGACTTCACGTGCTCCAACTTCAGCGGTTCTTTCAGCAAGGGATTGTCACGGAGATAGAGCTGTCCGACTGAAAGATAATTGGCGGCGCGCCAGTAAGCATCCATCTTGTGGAGTAGTTCGGGCGTGCTTGTATCTGTCTTCATAGTTCAGTTCTCCTTTGGTTGAGCGTGTTCTACCCGCTTCCGCCAAGCGTGCCACCCAATCTTCACCATCTCCAGAACGAACAGTGGGATGGCACCCACGGCAAGAAGCAGGAGGCAATCAGTGAATGGCATGTACGCCGTTTTAAGGAAGCGGGCGAAAGTTTCGTTGTGTTGGCTCCACACCTGAAGGCCGAAGGAAAGGGCAACCACGATCATGAGGTTGACGTTTGCGAACAGGGAGATGCGCCAGACTGGCTTGATCTCACTGCGAGCGCCAAAGGAGCGCAGGAGTTCGGCAAAGACCAGAACGGCAAAAGCGGAAGTGCGGGCCGCTTCCGGAGTTCCCGTTTTCAGAACATAAAGATAAACCGTGAACGCAACGCCAGCCGTGAGAAAGCCAGTGAGAAACATCGTGCCGAGGAAGCTGCGGTTCGTAATGCGCGCAGACCGGAGACGCGGCCTACGCTTCATCACGTCGGGGTCGATGGGGTCGGTGGCCAGACAGAGCGCGGGCAAGCCGTCGGTAACAAGATTGATCCAGAGCAGGTGAATTGGCAGCAGCGGCGTTGGCAAGCCAATGACCACGCAGACGGTCATCAATAGCAGTTCACCCGTGTTGCCCGCCAGCAGGTATTGGAGCGTTTTGCGGATGTTGGCGTAGATACCCCGGCCCTGCTCAACGGCCGCAACGATTGTGGCAAAGTTGTCGTCGGTAATGATCATGTCCGCCGCTTGCTTGGTGACTTCTGTTCCCGCTTTCCCCATGGCAATGCCGATGTCGGCACCTTTGAGGGCGGGGGCATCGTTCACGCCATCGCCGGTCATCGCCACAACTGCATCGTTGGCTTTTTTTAAGGCGCGAATAATGCGCAACTTGTGCTCGGCGGTGACGCGGGCATAAACAGAGATGCTGGATACCCGCCTGCGGAGTTCCTCATTGGACATTTTGTCCAACTCAACCCCAGCAACAGCCTGGTCGCCCTCTGAAGCGAGACCGATTTCCTGCGCAATGGCCATTGCCGTGTTCGGATGGTCACCGGTAATCATCACCACGCGGATGCCGGCGGTGCGACATTTTGCAATGGCCTCTTTGGCTTCTTGCCGAGGCGGATCATGCATCCCCGACAGGCCCACGAACACAAGGTCCTGCTCCACGGCGTCCGCCGTGATGTTGGTGGGCAAAGTGCTGTCCAAGTCGCGCCACGCCGAACCGAGCACGCGTAAGGACTGCCCCGCCATTGCAGTGTTTTGCGCCAGAATGCTCTGGCGATCCTGGTCCGTCAAGGCTCGGACCCCGGTGTTGGTGTAGAGTTTGGTGCAGCGATCGAGCAGCACGTCGGGTGCGCCGTTGATTAAGGCACGGAGGTGTCCGTCCGGCATTTTGCGGATCACCGTGCTGCGTTTGCGGTCGGAGTCAAAGGGAAATTCGTGCTGTTTTGGCAGTTCCTTATCGATGCGCTTCCGGTCGCCGCCGGCTTTAAGGCCAGCAGCAAGCAATGCGCCTTCCGTGGGGTCTCCGATCGTTTTCCACGTTCCGCCTTCCTGGACAAGATGCGCGTTGTTGCAGCCGAGGAGAACGCTCGCCAGTTCGAGCAACGGCGCCGCGTGTGGCGCTTCCGCCTTTCTGCCCTCGAAGCGCACTTCGCCGTTCGGCCCGTAGCCTTCGCCAGTGACTTCGTAGCGTTGGTCTGCAACGTAGAGCGCGCGCACGGTCATTTCGCCAACGGTCAAGGTACCAGTCTTATCCGTGCAGATGACCGTTGTTGAACCGAGCGTCTCAACGGCCGGCAGTTTGCGCACAAGCGCGCGGCGGCGGGACATGCGCAACACACCGAGCGCGAGCGCCACTGTCACCACAGCCGGCAACCCTTCCGGCACAGCGGCTACGGCAAGACTGACCGAAGTCATAAACAACTCGAGAAGCTTTGTCCCGCGCAGCAACCCCAGCCCAAACAGCAGTGCCACAATGCCCAGAGCCGCCCAGACAAGCACCCGCCCGAAAGACTCAAGCTTCTTCTCCAACGGCGTACGTTCCTCCGCCCCCGCCTCCTCAATCAGGCTGGCAATACGGCCCAACTCCGTCTCCATCGCCGTGGCCACGACTACCGCAACGCCAGTGCCTGCGGCAACGCTTGTGCCCATGAACACCATGTTCTCGCGGTCGCCGAGAGGGATGTCGGCTTGCTTCAAATTCCCGGCCTGCTTGGTCACGGCCTCCGATTCGCCGGTCAGCGCAGACTCGATACACTTGAGTGAGGCCGCTTTCAGAAGTCGGGCGTCTGCCGCAACCAAGTCGCCGGCTTCCAACACAAGGATGTCGCCGGCAACAATACCCGAGGCAGCAATCGAAGTGACTTGCCCGTCGCGTTGCACCTTGGCCTTGGGCGCGGTCATCTTCTTCAGGGCCGCAATGGACTTTTCGGCGTTGAACTCCTGGTAAAAACCGATAACCGCGTTGAGGACAACGATGGCGAGAATGGCGATGGCATCAACAATTTCGCCGAGTAGGCCGGAGACAACACCAGCGGCGATGAGAATCCAGATCAGGAGGCTTTTGAACTGGCCAAGAATAATCTGAAGCGGGCTGATGTGTTTGCCTTCCTTCAGTTCGTTTAGGCCGTTGGTCAAAAGACGCTGTTCCGCTTCCTGCGAAGAAAGTCCATCCGCAGTGGAAGCAAGCTGGCTCAACGCATCCTCAGCCGATTGGCTGTGCCAGGATTTGCTGACAGGCATTTTTTTGCTCATGCTCTTTCTCCAATTTTTGATCAAAGGGGATCCCGTGGCTATTTTTTGCTGGGGCGCTAACGCAGCGCTATTTCGACAGGTTTTTGTGCATCAAGGTTTGCTTTCATCGTTATGGCCTCAATCAACTTATCGAAAGGCTCATTGAATTTTTTGACACCTTCGTCTTCCAACTGTTGTGTGACCTTGTCAATGTTGATCCCGAGTTCCGGCAATTGCGTCAGGATCAAGTGGGCTGGTAACGAGGCAATCCAAAGAGCAATGTCACGTTGACGTTGATGCCTTCACTGAACAGCTGCTCAATAGCAGAAAGACCCTCAGTGGTCGCCGGAATTTTGATCAACACGTTTGGTCTGTTCAGCGCGGTCCATAATCGCCTGGCTTCCTCGATCGTTCCTTTGGTGTTGTGTGCCAAATGAGGATTGACCTCCAAACTCACGTACCCGTCCGCACCATCAGTCTTTTCATACAAAGACCTAAACTCATCGGCAGCGTTCTGCACATCGCGTTGACTGAGGCTTTCATAAATTGCTTCACTGCTTTTATTGTTCTGTGCCAAGTCACTCATGTCCTGATCGTAAATAGAACTTTCTGCGATCGCCTTTTCGAAGATGGCTGGATTTGAGGTCATCCCTCGCAACCCATCTTCCTCGATCAAGCGCCTCAGTTCGCCTTTTACGATGAGATCGCGTCGGATATAATCGAGCCACAGGGATTGGCCGTGAGTTGCCAACTGTTTCAATGGATTATTTTTCATAAACCGATAAACCGACCGATTGAGGATACTTATAAAATTATTGCCTCACCATCAGGGGAGACAGGTTTTTGGACTGGGGGATTTCCCTGTCAGGCCAAACTCGGTTTCAAGGCGTTGGGGGCTTGGTAATGATTTTAACTTGCCATCAGCTGTTTATGAGCATATGTTCATAACCTATGCGGCCATGCAAAAAAAGACGCGTTTGTTGCCGTCCTTGTTCCTCTTATTTCAAGCCTCGTGGTGTCCCCTGTTCATCACTTGATGAGATTATTTTAAAGCACGATGAAATTGAAGCCATCCGATGGGCTGATTTGAAAGAATTATATCAGGAAGAAGCAGCAAAAAAGATGCGCATATCACGCCCAACGTTTGGCCGCATCATCGACTCAGCCCATAAAAAAATTGCTCACGCTCTTTTGGAGGGCAAGGCCCTCAGGCTCGATATCGATAACAATGGAGAACTCCATGAAAATCTGTGTCCCCACAAAAAACAACAACGGCCTGCAAAGTGAAGTCTCTGATCACTTTGGATCAGCCCCATTTTTTTTGATCGTTGATACCAGCACAGCCCAATGCGAAGTCATCACCAACGAAAACCAACACCACAGTCACGGCATGTGCCAACCCCTGCAAACAATCGGTGGCTATGACTTTGAAGGCATTGTGGTGAGGGGGATTGGACAAGGTGCTTTGAACAAACTTTTGTCTGCCGGAAAACGTGTTTTGATTTCAGAAACAACCACCGTTCAGGCCTTGGTTGATGAGGTGATTGCTGGCCAATGTCGAGACATTGATCCCTCTCATTCTTGCGGCCATCATGGCGGCTGTCATGACCATGAATAACAACAAAACCCCTTTAAATTTTTGGCTGGATTTAGCGGCTCTGATTAACCTGATCCTGCTGATCGTCACAGGTTTCATTATCAAAGTCCTCCTGCCCCCTGGCTCAGGTGGACACGGGCGTGGTGAAGGTTTGACCTTGGTCGGAATGTCTCGACACGAGTGGGGTGACATTCATTTTATTTTGGCTCTGTTTTTTGTGGGGCTAATGGTCTGGCATGTGGTCAGGCATTGGAACTGGATTTGCTGTATCTTTAGCAAACACAATAATTCATAACCATTTGCGAGCTATGCAATGGTTGTCATCATTGCTGTAATCAAATGACAACAAAACCAAACATCCAAATCAAGGTTATCCCCGAACGCTGCCCACAAAACCACCCTTGCCCTGCCGTCAAAGTCTGTCCAGTTGGAGCTTTGACCCAAAAAGGGAATGCCGGATCACAGACAATCAATGGGGCAGACACAGCCGCCACCTTATACACGATTATCGAGAGTTGCAAAAAAGTTGAAGTTGACCCCACGGTGTTCATGAGACAGGCAATCATGCGCAACAATCGTGGCGAACCGCCCATCTCGCCGCTCGAATACGCGCGACAAATCAGAAGTCGCCCCGAAGAAAATCAGCAAAGTCAATGACAGGGCTTAGGCCTGGGTTACAAAAAACCTGCCTAGGTTCTAGACATAAATTTACTGGCCGTCCCTCGAACTGGCCGTGTTTGAAAATGAAAACAAAAAAACCGATCCGGTTGACAACACCGAATATTTTTTTCATGGATCAGCCCTGTGGTCTGTAGACCAAGCCTTTTTGACACCCTTCTCACTTTGAGAAGGGATTTGCGGGGGAGAGGCCCCAGGACGGTGGCATCATTTTTTTACCACCCTTTGGTAATACTCGTAAGTGGCCTTGGCGATGGCCTGCCAGCCAAACACCGCTTCGACACGTTTGCGGGCGGCCTTTTCGAAGGTGTGGCGCTTTGCGGGATCTGCAAGGAGTTGATTGATCTCTATTGCAAGTTGCAGTGCGTACTGCGCCGGGTCCCTGGGCTCGGGATCCACATCTGATCTTGCCTCAAACGGCACAAGCACTCCCGTTTGACCCGGTACAATGATCTCGGGAATACCGCCCACAGCGCTTGCGACAACGGCCGTCTCGCAGGCCATGGCCTCGAGATTGATAATGCCAAAAGGTTCATACACCGAGGGACAGCAGAACACGGCGGCGTGCGTGTATAATTGAATCACCTCTTTTTTGGGGACCATTTCTTCGATCCAGATAATCTTGTCGTGATATTTTTTTGCCTCGTTGACCGCGGCATGCATTTCTTTTGCTATGTCCTGCGTATCCGGCGCCCCCGCACACAGGACAATCTGCGTGTTTTTACTGATGTGCCTCACCGCATGAACAAGGTGAATAATCCCCTTCTGACGCGTGATCCGTCCCACAAAGAGGACGTACGGGATATCAATATCGATACTGTATTTTTTGAGCGCTTCTTTTGATGAGGCGGGCCTGTACTCGTCCAGATCGATGCCATTGTAAATGACCTCTATTTTTGACGCATCGATATTAAACAAGTTACTAACTTGACTTTCACGCGGTTGCATTCCTTCATTTTGCGAGGAGTGCACCCGCGCTCCGTCGACTTTGCTATTCATGTATTTAAGCGCGTCTTTTTTCATCCCCTGCGAGACGGCGATGATGCCGTCGCTCTGCTCCATGGCCATGCGTTCAACCCAGCTGCTCAAATGATAGGCGTTGCCCAGTTGTTCGACCTTCCATGGCCTTGAGGGTTCAAAGCTGTGCGTGGTGAGTACCATCGGGATTTGATACAGCTGTCGCGCCACAAGCCCTGCAAAATGGGTGTACCATGTGTGACAGTGTACGATGTCAGCGTCCTTGAGATTGCCCACCATCCTTAAATTAGTGGAGAGGGCCCCCACTGCCTTTAAAAATCTTGGATCGCCGCACACAATGTTTTTATCGGGCGCATGCCCTGTTGCGGTAAGCCTGTTGCCGCCAAGGTTTTGATCGCCAAAACAGTGGACCTCGACATCCATGAAACGGGAGAGTTCCCGTGTAAGATAATCAACGTGGACACCCGCCCCGCCGTAGATGTTGGGTGGAAATTCGTTGGTAAAAAAGACAACCTTCATGTGCGACCTCCATCCATAAAGGCCGTTTCTTAAGATTTAAGGGAGACAAAAGCAAGTGACTAACTTGATTTTAATGCCCCGAAGCAAATCCACTTGGGGGACGCGATTGCGTTCCTTCGTCATGCGAGAAATGCTGCGTCATGCGAGGAACGTCACTTTAAACTTGAGACGACACCTTCAAAATCGAGTTCCTCGTCCAAAAATAATTTCATGCGTTCGTAAACAGCCATGCGGTCGAGTCGATGCGGGGGCTGCGCCTGATAGTGTCTCAGCCCTTTTACCAGCGCATCCACTGACTTTTCCATGCCCGAATAAACCCCCTGATAACCTATGTTAACTTTGTGATACGAGACACCTGTTTTTGGAAAAACCTCGCGCCCCCGTACCAGACGCCTGATGCTCTCTGCATGGGCTATGAGTGCACGAATATCTGCATCGGGCCTCACTTTAAATTTAATCTGCTCAACCAGTCTCTGAACCTGAAAGATCTTCGCGGTCACGTATCCCTTGACCGCAGCGGCCACCACGGCATTAAGGTCACCTGCCTCAATCCCACGCTCAATCTCACCAACCCTTTCATTAAATTTTTGCACATAACTGCTGAAGGGACTCAGCAGGCCCTGACCAGAATCAACGACTTTTTTGAGCGGGTCCACCAGCATCCTTGTTAGGATTTCTCTTTGTTTGCCCACGGTGCCCTTGCCCGAAAAAACAGGATTATTTTTTGCAGCCTTTAGTGTGTCACACACCACGCGAAAGCCATCAAAGAATCCCTGCATGACCGACTCACCCTCCTCAATCCGCCTTGTGATGAGAATCTGATCGTCGTTTGTGGCGGTCTCTATCCCCAAAATCTGCGGGGGACGTCCCTTAAGCTCGCGTAAAACACGCACCATCCTTGCAGCTGCGGCCTTTGGGTTGAGACGATCCAGCGCGTCATGGATGTCCGCAATCGTCTCCATCAAATCACCACCTGTCCGCTTATAAACATTACTCGCGCGTTCAAGCAGACTCACCTCGTGGTGTAACTGTTCTGATAACTTTTCCAGCTGAGTCGCGTACGAGGGATCCTGGGCAGAGACCGTCACAAGTCCCAGGTGAATTTTTTCTACACGACCAAGCATGGCATCAAGACGCATGCGCTCGTCTGCCTCGTTTGCAGCGGTGTGACCGGCTGCCCGCAGTGCCGTATAGGCATTGGTGAACAGCTGTACAAACTTGCGGTCTTGTGGTTTGGGTTGCCTGCCGGAGTGATAAACGTGGAGAAGATAGCCCTGAGATGTTTGCAGAAACCTGTAACTTGGCAAAATATGTCCCTCACGATCCATGAGTGGTGAGGCACTGCCAAACAGGGAGCGCAGCCCTTCTTCGGCGAGTATCTTCATGAGGAGTCTTTCTTCCTCGCCACGGGCCAGATTAATAGGGGCAAGCCCAAGCCGTTTTATAAGATGCACGGGATACCGCTCCGGGAATGTAAGTGCATGATGTAAGTTAAGGGCGTCATATTGTTCCCTTGTGGCATGTCCCGCGAGTTTAAGGCGAAAGGACGGTACTGAAAAGAGGCCGTGCCAAACCTTCCAGAGTGAGTTGGGAATATTCCAGCCAGCATCGTTTTGCATGGCAACCAATCGTCCGTCGGCTGGTCCACGAATGATTCGCGACTCGGGTGGATCAAAGTCTTGCAGCGCAGACATCCCGGCCTCGAGCATCGCAAGACGCCTTTCAAGTTTAAGAACTTGCCTGTGCTTGTTTACATAGAACTGCATAATGCGCCCCAGGTTTTTCTTTTCTAACCGCGACAACGCGGCATCACGATCTGGAGACGCTGGTTCACTTATTAATCTTTGATAGGCTTCAAAAAATTCCTGCTTGCTATCGATTGCGGCCTCGTGACCTGCCAGTACCCGTTGTTCCTCTGCAACAAGTGCCCTAAGTTTGTGAATCTTTGTTTGAACATGGTCCTGCAATTGGGCGCAATGTTCTCGCGAACGAGCGCTTTTAACACCACCCGACGGGATCGCTGCAGAACCTCCACTGAGCAAAGGCTGTGCCGCAAAAAGCCCCCTAAAACAGGGCCCCGCAGATGGAACTCCGTCTGCCACCGAGGCCATTCTAAACGCCGCTCCCCCTTCAAGGACCTCCGCAACAGATCCACCATCCACAAACAGCGGCCTCATCACCCCACCATGACCTAAAATTCCATTGATCATCTCGCCCTCCTGAAACAAATCCAAATGTTTTGTGTTTAATAAAAAAAACAAAATGGGACAGAACAAGGATCGCCCTATATAAGGCAAAGTTGCGGATTAACCGGCCAAAAAGTGAAAAAAGTTTAACTTTTATTATTTTTATTCAGTTTGATTCCTGCCAAAAATCACATTGTATTTTATTCAATTTAACTCAATTTGATTCTTCTTATTTTTGATTTCTTCAATGATAATAGTTTGATGTGCATAAAAAAACGCATCGCCCCAAAGTGCAAGAGCTGTGGTCGCTTTTATAAACCAGATCCCAGAACCAAGGGAAAACAAGAGACCTGTGGAAGGCCTGAATGCCAGAATAAGAGGAAAAAAGAGTATCTGAAAAGGTGGCGGCAAGACAATCCTGATTATTTCAAACAGAAGGATACCTATGAGAGTACCAAAATGTGGCGAAAAAAGAACCCGGACTACCAAAAACAATACCGGGCCCGAAAAAAAGCCCGCGAGATAAAAACCCAGTGTCGCCCGCAAACCCCTTTAAAATCAGTACGAATCCACCTACGGCTAGAAACCCCCTTGTGCGAGATAAAAACCCAGTGGCTCAAGCTAACCCTTTCTGGGGGCGAGTTCTGGCTCGACGGGAGCCCTATGCGAGATAAAAACCCAGATAGACCCCCTGAATGCCTATATGTTACCGGGTCGTCATGAATTATCACCAGCAAAGATGGGCCAAATCTTATTCCATTGTTGATCATAAACTTTTGCATGATGGCATCTTTCAAAAACTTTCACCGTTTGCGTTGAGTCTGTACCTTTTTCTGGTGGTCGTCGGTGATCGCTGTGGCAAAAGTTTTTATTCTGAGATCGCCATTCGCAGTATTTTAAAATTTTCCAAAGAGACTTATGACAAGGGGCTCAGACGTCTTTTTAGACACCGGCGACGAAGCAGTAAAATCTACAGGGCCCATCCCCACCTCTTTCGCCACACTTTCTGTTCAAATCTGATCTCACAAAATGTAGCCTTGCCCATCGTACAAAAACTCATGGGTCATGCCGATATCAACGTGACCATGACATACATCCATATGGGTATCGATGATGTTTCTGAAAAATATCATCAAGCCATGAAAACGCTAGAAAAGGTTTATGAATGCTAAAATCGAAAAACTGGTTCCCAAATGCATGGCAGACTTTCTGAGACAACAATCTGTCGTAGCCAAACCTTCAACAATTCATTGCTATACGAGGGGTTTGAGACATTTTGAAAGATTCTTGAAAGAAAAATATAAAACTGCCCACATCAAACGAACTCACATCGCAGATCTTGAGCAACAGGATGTTGAAAAACTTCTTCTCTACATCAACTCCCTGAACTGTGTGGCATATACAAAAGTGAATTATCTTTTGCAGATCAGGCTGTATCTCGCTTGGGAACTTCACAAAAAAACAATCAGACCAGAACTGCTGGATTTGCTGGACAGAAAATACTTTCCGAAGGTGCCTGAATATTTGCCAAGGCCGCTCTCGCTCGAAAATGATCAGAGAATCATCAAGGCATTCAGAACAGCCAAATCGTGTTATGCCCCTTGTTTTCTCCTCTTGAGACTTACAGGCTTAAGAATAAGCGAGCTTGTCAGTTTGCCCCGGGATTGCACTGTCACCAATCACAACAATGTTACCTTCTTAAAAATACCCCCGGGCAAAATGGATAGAGAAAGACTGGTCCCTCTTTCGGAGGAGTGTCTTCAGTTGATTCATACCATCAAGGAGCTCTATCCATTAAACATCTACAACAAAGATCCCAATCGTCTATTGGGGCTTGGTGGTACCGTGAGAGCCGTTGCCTCTTTTCTTGCTGTTCACTTTCATGACATCGTTGGTCCAACCTTGGACCAGGGCAAACGCATTACCTTTCATAGACTCAGGCATACCTACGCCACAAGCCTGCTTGCACACGGTGTTGGCATTGTCTCTATCATGAAAATACTGGGGCATCGCAGGGTTGAAATGTCACTGCGTTACGCTAAAATTTCACCGGCAGATTTGACTGCTGAATACACCAGGGCCATCCTGTCCATACAGAAACGAACAACTGTTATTGATACAACACCTGCCGATACATCAGAAAACACACAAGCCCCAGCCGATCTGCTCACAATCCTCTATGCACAAGTCCAAAAGCAACCCTTTGCAAATCCCTCAGCAAAAAGAACCCTGCTGCAAAGAATCAACAGACTCAAAAAAAGTCTCGTGTCACTCAATCCAAAAAAAACAGAATCACAAACCATGGGAAATATCATGTGATTATCGGCCGGTTAATTGCTGTATTAGTGCCAAGCTCCAATGCTGTTTTTTTGAGTTTTTCCAATCTCGAATTGTTTTCTTCAGTAATAAATTCATTGTAATCATCTGGTCGATAATGAAGCCTTGAATTTGAAGGTGGTGCTATTTTGAAATTGTATTTATCTGTTAGTATTCCACCTAAAAGGGGACTATGTGGAGTAAAAGTGAATATGATTCTTGTTCTGATTCACCTTTGCCTACTAGATGTTTAATGCTTCCAACTCCTCCAAAACCAGCGCAGCCTAGAGAGAAAACGGATACCTTATAATTGTTTATCCTTCTATACTCCATGATAACCTTATTTATATATTTAGCCTAACGATCAAGTTGAGCGTTGCAGCAAGAGAACTCAGACCGCCGCGTCCGCTCAAACACATGGTCATGCGCAAACTGGCTCGATTTATTATAAAAGATCAAAAGTAGCAACAGGACTAAGATCGTCTACCTTTTCAACACATTCCTTAGCCCAAGATCTGATTTGAGAATATATTTCTTGTTTAGAGTTTTCAATATGATCAATAAGTTGATTGTGGTTTTCTAGCTTCTTAAAGATGTACAAAAAATCCCCATGAACATTTGATTCAACGAAGGAACAATCCAGCATCATTTTAGCCTCCTTCATAACATCAGCCATTTCTCTTTGATGATTTTCATGAAGGTGTTTGAGAAAGCTCTCTGTTCTCTCTTTTTTACCTGGAATAATTTTAAAACGAGATAATACATATTCCATTTTAACACCTCTGGTTCACGTATAACGCCTGAATTAAGTCGCGCCGTGAAGCGGCGTTGGCTTGAATGAGTCGTTAGACAGATTGACTTTTCCCACTTTCTGAGTCGCCCGATAATCCCCTCATCACCGCGTCATCAGCGCGATTAGGCAACCAGAGACTTGACCCCAAATTCGGATGACCCCAAATTTGCGGATGCATTCATTTAGTGGGGGTAAAAAGTTAATAATATCATAAAATTATTAGCTTTTTTGCCACCACTCAATAAATGGATCCCGAAAAGTTTGATCAGAGCAACATCTAAAATAAACTGTCGATAACAGTTCAAGAGTTCAAAGTTCAAGAGTTAGTTATTTAGTTATTGTAGTGTTTGAAGCAGGGTAAGATCTGGAACAATTATGCCTTTAACTACATCGCCCACAGGTCATACTTCTTATCAGTTTCCATTTCCAGCAGGGTGGGGGGGTACTGTATTTTTAACAGGGCCAAGGAGTGATGGGGTTGGTAGAACCGCACCTGTCAGCACACACAGACCAGATCAAACAGCAACCACAGTTATCGGCACGGGCTCTTCCCAGGGCACTTCAACTCCAATTACAAAACTCTTCTGCCAAACTGCGCGCCAAGCCATGTCCCGTGAACAGGGACCAAGAGTGAGAGAGGTCCCTCATATTTCAAAGGTACGGCCCGTAGTTCATGACAAAATTGTGGATGCCATCAAAGATGCATTATCAGGATCAACCATGGTTGGTGTTCAATATGATTTTTGGAATCGTGAAAATACAGAAGTATTAATTGATCGGGTTAAAAGAGAGTTAGCTCCCGATTACGAGATAATTTTTGCTGATGAAGGAATAAGAGATGAAAAATCATGTGAACGATTTTTAGAAACAGTCACTCGTGCCTACGGGCATTTATTTTTAGAAAATAAAAAATATAGAAGATATCTGGAGTATGGGGTTGGTGCTGAAGTGCTGATTCGCAGCGCCATGGGGATCATTTTGGACGGTGACGATTTTTCCGAGGATAATCCCCTTACCATTATATTTGATGGCTACGACCTTGACCGATTCAGCTCAAAATTACTTAACGAACTCAAAATGTGGATAAATGGTGCAGTTCAAAACTTTCGCCTCATTGTTTTTTATAGGGATGGTAAGATTGAACAACTGACGGATCATAGAGGTTGGGCAATACAAGAACTGCAAATTGGGTTTCGCCAAACCATGCAGGATGAAGAAGTTGATAGAATACTTGGAGACAAAAGGTCCCACATAAAAACAAAGGGTGTTTTACTAACAGATTATCATTGGAGACTCTTAGAGGAGCAAAGATTTACCGAAAAACCACTACCAGCCGAACAATCCGATTTTTATCACGGACAGTACCACCCCCTTTATCAAGTCGCTTATGCTTCCGAAATGGGGAGGACATTAGGACAAAATAGTGGTCTCTCTATACAACCTGGTGAAGATATTGCTGTCGTTGATGGAGGTGCTTTTGAAATTTGTACTTTTCTTATATTTAGAAATACAGCCAATGGGGCGTTGGCATTGTTTCATGTATGGCCTGGTGTGACTGGTGTTCAGGATATAGAAAGAGTCCTGCAACGCGTCTATGAAAATGATTCCCATGTTATTTTTGATGCCCTCAGAGATGATGACCACGGAAGCGAACGATACAAGCTTTATGTGAGGCAAGATTTTTTTGATAAAGAAAAATTGAGCAAGCAGCCTCCGTTACAAGTTATCGCGGCAATTGGTCAAAGAAGCCATGCCGATGAAGCACTCTATTTTTTGAAAGACCTCAAAGCAAGAGGTTATCCTCTAGATGTGGATCAAGTCCAAGTTGTTGGTATGGATAAGGGCCGTATGCATCTAAGGATTCTCTATGACCGCCAAAATGACCAGATTGTGTTCCAAAAAAATGGTGAGCAACAGATTTACAGATTTCCAGGATTCAATGCACGTTATGATTTGCAAGGTTAACAGAAGAATCCCAGACGGAGTACAAAAAAACAAGAATCCCAGACGGAGTACAAAAAAACAAGAATCCCAGACGGAGTACAAAAAAAAAAAAACATCCAAAATTCCAAGACAGATTTTCTGCAATCTTACATCGGATTGCCGAGAGGGCCGGCGGATTTGAGATCAAGGATCCACGCCACTTTGTCAATGTTTGGCGGAGTATAATTTTTGATCTGTTTTACAAGGCCATCAGGTGAGTTGTCGGACAAAAGGATCGACATGTGTGCCTGTTTTATAAATCCGTTTTGCACTGATTGTTCAAGGAATCTCATCAGGTGATCAAAGTACTGCTCGATGTTTAAAATGCCACAGGGTTTTTTATGCATGCCAAGCTGGGCCCATGTCAGGACTTCAAAAAACTCTTCAATCGTACCAAGCCCCCCGGGCAACGCGATAAAGGCGTCAGAAAGTTCCGCCATCAGGGCCTTTCTTTCGTGCATCGTTGAGACGATCCTCAAGTCCGACAACTCCCTGTAGGCAAGTTCTTTTTCTGCCAGCGCCCCTGGGATGACACCAATCACGTCTCCGCCGTTTTTAAAGACCGTTCGCGCAATCTCTCCCATGAGACCAATATTGCCACCGCCGTAGACAAGACCGAGATGCTCCCTCACCAGAACCTCTCCAAGTTGTCTGGCAGCTGTGATGTATGCAGGTTTGTTACCAGGGCTCGACCCACAAAAAACGCATATTCTTTTCATGATAACCTCATCGTGCCATGTGTGCAAAAAGACAGCCCGCCCCTAAAATCTTTTGAGCATTCTGTGTATCGGGCTGAATCCACACATCAGGATCTTTTATGTGCCGAGGTTCGGTATAATAAATAGTGTCTGTCGCGGTAGATTGCAGCAAATGCAAAGTACGCAGCACCTTTGGAACCATGTATCGGAAAGATTAAAACCTTTGATCTGAGAGACCAGAATTTTTTCTGTTACACGGGACAAGCCTAAGCGTTTGCCTGCTTAAACCGAACCATGAATTCGGCCAGTTTTTTTGCGCCTTCCAGAGGCATGGCATTGTACATAGATGCCCTGCAACCGCCCACAGAACGATGCCCCTTGAGGCCGGAGAATCCGGCATCAAGCGCCTCTGCGATAAATTTCTTCTCGAGATCCTCGCTTGGCAAGCGCCACACGACATTCATGCGAGAACGCGAGTTCTTATCCACGGGGCAACTGTACCAGCCACCGGAGTTATCAATGGCCTCGTAAACAAGACCAGAGCGACTGATCGCCAGATTTTCGACCGCCTTAAGCCCGCCGATCTCCTTAACCCAGTCCGTGGTTAATTTCATGATGTAGATCACAAAGACCGAAGGCGTGTTATATAGCGAATCTTTTGAGGCATGAATTTTGTACGAGAGGTATGCGGGAAGGTTTTCGTTGGCCTTTTCGACCAATGATTTTTTCATGATCACAACGGCCATGCCCGCCGGACCAAGGTTCTTTTGCACACCCCCGTAAGCCATGTCGATCTTTGAAAAATCAATGGGGCGCGACATGATATGAGAGGACATGTCTGCAATAAGAGGAACACTGCCCGTATCCGGAAAGTCATGACACTCAATCCCACCGATGGTTTCATTGCTGCACATGTGGACAAAAGCAGCATCGGCGCTAAATTTGATGTCGAGGGGTTTGGGCATGACAGTAAAATTTTTGTCTTCACCGCTCCAGATGACTTTGGTTTCGCCAATTTTTTTTCCATCAGCGATGGCCTTTTTTGCCCACGCGCCCGTGTTAACATACTCACCAACCTTGCCAGCGCCCAAAAAATTCATCGGGACCATCGCAAACTGCAGGGTCGCCCCCCCTTGAATAAACATGATGTCAAAATCTTCGGGAACGCTGAGTAATTCTCTGATATTGGCAATGGCTTCAAAATGCACTTTGTCGTAATGCTTGCCCCTATGGCTCATTTCGATAATGGACATCCCGGCACCCTGATAGTCCACAAAGTCCTTCTGCGCCTTTTCGAGTGCTGAGAGAGGAAGTGTGCAGGGCCCGGCCGAAAAATTAAATATGCGGTTTTTCATTTTGGGTATCTCCTTAACTTAATGGTAAATTTTTTTTTCTTTGAATCGCATCACAACAACTTACGCCGCGACGCTTAGCTGATTTGGCGTCTTTTGTCCAGCCTGACAGCAAGACTTCCAGGGCTTCGTAGTTCGGGACCATAACTCGCTACATTCATTTAAATTCAATTAAAAACTGGCCAAGTGTTTTGTTGGTTTGATACGATTAAAAACATCAGAAAAGAACACAGCCAGAATTTTAAGACGACATGCCATGAAGCCACATTTATCGTTGGCGCTTATGGGTTTATAAAATCTCCCCTGACTGGCACCCCATCTGGGGTGCAAAATCTTTAATATTTTTTTAACAAGATCCCCCGGAAACAAAGGGTAAGGCTGTTTTTCATTAGTATAATTTAAGTGTAACTAAATCATTTTTATGATTGACTATTGCTTTTATATTAGTATAATGCAAGTGTAACTAAATTGTTATTGCGATTAACTATGATAGTTATATTAGTATAATTTACATGTAACTAAAAGGAGTTTTGTGTTTTACAATCGCGCAAAAGAATTACATGATCTCGACTCTCTTTGGCAGTCAAGCAAGGCTCAGCTCGTTGTTGTTTATGGCCGCCGCCGTGTTGGCAAAAGCGTACTCCTCAAGGCGTGGATCAAAAACAAACCCGGATTTTACTGGACGGCCACGGCCACAACAAGCGAACGACTCCTCCAGTCATTTTCGAAAGCACTGTATGTCTTTAAAAACCCCAAGGCTAAAACTCCGCAGGATTTTAGTTACCCAAACTGGGAATCCGCCCTCGTTGAAGTTGCTCTTTTGTCACAAAAAGAAAAAGTCATTGTTGTGATAGATGAGTTTCCTTACCTCATTGAGGCCAACGCCGAAATTTCATCTCTCCTGCAAAAGATATGGGACTCTCACTTTGAAAATTCAAAGGCCCTCCTGACATTGACGGGTAGCCGCGTGGGCATGATTGAAAAACATGTCTTGTCATCACGCGGTCCTTTGTACGGACGTGCGACCTCAATTTTGTGGCTCGATCCCCTTCCCTTTGGTGAACTGCACCATTTTTTGCCAAGATACAGCAAAACCCAGCTCGTAGAGGTCTATTCCATCACGGGCGGGGTCCCCCTTTATGTCAAAATATTTGATGACTCGATCTCCGTGCTTGCAAATATTCAAAGAGAACTCTCCTCAACAACCTCTCTTCTCAAGGGAGAACCCTACTTTTTGATCCACGAGGAGCTCAAAGAACCCATGCGCTACGTGGCCATCCTCGAAGCTCTGGGCATGGGCAAAAGACAACTGTCTCAAATAGCCGCAACGACGGGCATAGAAAAACCCCACCTCATCCCCTATTTAAAAACATTAGAAACGCTACGCTACGTCAAACGCAATATTTCCATCACCGAAAATAAAAACTTGAGCCGAAAAGGCCTGTACGATTTTTCGGATTTGTTTCTTAAATTTTATTTTCGCTTTATTGCCCCCTGCCAAACTCTGTTAGAAGAAGGCCGCGAGAAAGTCGTTTTAAAAGCGATTGAAGACCAATTTGACGCCTTTGTCGGCAAAGAAGGCTTTGAGGCCCTGTGCCAAAAGTGGCTCACAGAACAAGCCAGTCAAAATGCACTGCCGTTTACCCCCGATATAATCGGAAAATACTGGGACACCGTTGTGGAAGTGGATGTGGCGGCATTGAGTCACAAACAACAGGCCGTGATTATCGGTGAATCAAAATGGACAAACGAAAAATGCGGGCTGAGTGTTTTGCAGGCACTCAACAAAAAGGCGGATCACATTATCAAAAAATTTGGATTCCATGTGAATAAATTTATCTTCAGCAAATCGGGATTTGCCACACCCCTTATAGAACGCGCCCGCATTGAAAACGTGCGCCTTGTGAATATCAAGGAATTGTTCAAATAGTCAAAAAACCACCCATCACGCTCATCCGCAAGGATTACGAGTGATGGGCAGTAACTTTCTTCTTTGGTCTTCCAAATAATGGACGACCCGTGGGGTTAATCTGCGCTGACGATTCAGGCATAATCCATACAAAAAACCCTGTTGAATATCTTCCCAATCCCTTGTAAACGCCGCACATGCTTGACATTCAAAAGATCATCAAAGACAGGGCGCGTGAAAATGTAGCCCTGCATCAAAACATCAACCCGCAGTTTGCCAAGGTGCTTAAGACCATCGGCTTTGACAAGTCCTATGTGAAGGCCTTAGGTGTCTCGCTGTTTGATGCCGACAACATCGAGTACTACGACTTTCTTGCAGGCTACGGTGTCTTTGGACTCGGCAGAAACCACCCCAAAATGAAAAAGCTGTTTCGGGATTTTCTGGATCTTGACACCCCAAGCCTCGTGCAAATGGATGCCCCGCTCTTAAGCGGACTGCTTGCAGAACGGCTCGTGCAGATATTTGGCCACAACATCAGGGACACCGTTTACTTTACCAATTCAGGCACGGAGTCTATCGAGTCCGCCATCAAATTTGTGCGCGGTGCCACGGGCCGTGAAAGAATCATCAACCTCGAACACGCCTTTCATGGTCTTACCACGGGTTCCCTGTCAGTCAACGGCAACGCCGAATTTAAAGACGGCTTTGGCACACTGCTCCCGTCAGACACCTTACCCCTCAACAATTTAAACCTGCTCGAAGAAAAACTTAAAACCAAACAGTACGCCGCCTTTATTTTCGAACCCGTTCAGGGCAAAGGGGTCTTTGTCCCCGATCAAACCTTTTTACAAAACGCCATCACGCTCTGCAAAAAATACGGGACCCTCACCATTGCCGACGAGGTGCAGTCCGGTCTTGGCCGCACCGGCAAGTGGCTTGCCTGCGAACACTTTGATATAGAGCCCGACATCGTCTGCCTCTCAAAGGCCTTAAGCGGCGGGATCTGCCCGGTTGGAGCGGTTGTATATAAGAGAGAAATCTACAACAAGGTCTTCTCGCGTATGGACCGCTGTGTTGTTCATTCGTCAACCTTCGGGCAAAACGATTACGCGATGTTCTGCGGTCTCGCTGCACTATCAATCCTTGAGGAAGAACAACTCATTCAAAACGCCGCAAAGATGGGAAAATCACTGCTCGCCAAATTAAATGCCCTTAAAGAAAAACACGATTGGATTAAAGAGGTTCGCGGTAAGGGACTCATGATCGGCATCGAGTTTCAAAAACCATCCGGCATCAAAAAGAAAATCGCGTGGGAACTGGTCCACAAGATGGACAAGGGGCTCTTTGGCGAACTCATCGTGATGTCACTCCTCTCGCGGCACCGTATCCTCACACAGGTCTCGGGCCATCATCAGGACATCGTAAAAATGCTCCCGCCGTTTATCATCAACGAGACACACGTCAATCATTTTGTCGAGTCCCTCGATGACGTTTTAACCAACTGCGACAAGGTGACAGGACCTATTTTTACAATGGGGAAAAATCTGGCAAGGCATATTGTTAACCAGAACACTTGATTGAAACCCATCACCAAATTACTTTCCCTCTCTTCAATCAAATATCCCAGAATCACCGTTATCCTGGCACTGCTGCTTGCATTTGTGTCGCTGTGGTACGCCAAGACCCACCTTAAACTCGATACCAATCAGGACAATCTCATTTCTAAAAAACAAAAATACCTCACCGACTACACGGACTTTTTAAAAGAATTTGGGGACTGGGAATACATTTACGTTGTCATGCTGGACGAGAAGACCGCTGCATCACATAAAACGTCGGAGCAGGAAGTATACACCCTGCCCCACGATTCCGCATTTCAAACGCAGGCAAAAAAGTTTTCGGCAGCGCTTACAGAAAAACTTAAACAAAGGCCCGACCTTTTTGAGACCGTGGTGAATAAAATAGATCTCTCCCAAATCAAAAAGAGCGCGATCCTCCTTGCCCCACAGAGCGACTTTAACGGGTTTGTCGATTTTGCAAAGACACAGCCAGAAGTCCTGTCAGCGTTTCTCAATATCCGCTCCGCACATGACTGGTACACTTTTATCGGCAATGTCATTAAGGACACGGGTTCTCTTGCTGATGACAAAACAAAAAAGCAGATGGAACAATACTGGCCGCTTGTAAAACACTCCCTCTACGCGCCGTTTGAACACGCATCACTCAAGGCCCTGCAGAACACAAATTTTTACACCCTGCTTTCGGGGCAATACGTGGATGAAGACGGCTATCTTTTTTCAGAAAACGGGAATCTGCTCTTTATTAAAATCCTGCCTGTCAAAAATTACAGTTCGATGGAGATTATAGCCGCACCCATCAACTACCTTAAAAACGAGATCAGCAGTTTAAAGCTGCGCTTTCCCGCTATCGAGGCGGGGATCACCGGCAGACCCGTGCTGCAAAACGATGAAGCGACATCCACACAATCAGACAGCGAGATGGCAGGGATCATGTCGTTTGCGCTGGTTGCGATCCTCTTTTATGTTTTTTTTAGAAGTTACAAAAGATCGCTGTTCTCTCTGCTCTCCCTGCTCATCGGGATGAGCCTGACGACCGGTTTTATCACTGTTGTTTACGGCACAATCAATCTGATCTCGATTGTCTTTACAGTCATCCTTATTGGTCTGGGCATCGAAAACGGCATTCATTTTCTATTAAGATACCAAAAGGAAAAACTGCTGGGGCTTGACACAGCATGCGCCATTAGAGAGGCCACATCCAACACAGGGCCTGCCATCATCGCGGGGGCCACCACCACAGCCATCGCCTTTGCAACGGCCGTCTTTACGGATTTTCTGGGTCTTAAACAGTTGGGTGTCATCGCGGGTGTCGGGGTGATGCTCTGCTGTCTGACACAATTGACCGTCTTTCCCGCCTTTCTCATGCTCTTTGACCACAGTGCCGATTATCATTCCTACAAAATCCCCCCCTTTGGAAGACTGAGTTTCCTCGTCAAGAAACCCAAGGCCATGCTGATATTTTTTTTTATAATCACACTGATCGCCATCCCCTTTGCACTCAAGACAGGATTTAACAACAACCTGTTAAGCCTTCAGGACCAGCAGCTCGAATCAGTCAGGTTTGAAAATATCATACAGGAAAATTCTGATTTTTCCACCTGGTTTCTTGCACACAGCACAACAGATATAAACGCACTCCGCCAACTCAAAACAAGGATCGAGGCACTCCCCGCCGTCAAGAACACGCAGTCTATCCTCGACTATCTACCGGCGGATCAGACACAGCGAATGAGTCTTATCCGGGATCACGTAACGCCCGGGCTTAAATCAATCGACACCAAACATGCAGAGGCAGGGCTTCTCTTTAGTCTTGACAACCTGAAAGGGTCCATCTCAAAAACCGCAAGTGACGCCTTCTCCAGCGGGCTTGCAGACGAATTTGCAGAACTCAATGCCGTTGCTGAAAAACTGGATTCGTTCATCAATCAAATAAAAAAACAAACCAAACAAACGCCCGTATTTGAGACACAATTCATGACCGTTATCAAATCTGCACAGCAGATGCTTGAAGGACTTGTAACACCGGCACCCTTAAGCGAAAAAAAACTCCCCCCCGAACTCATCAACATCTACAAGAGTAAAAATGGTCGTTACGCGCTGTCCATTTATCCCAAAAAAGATATCTGGAACCCCGACAACATGAAAGAGTTTATCTCACAGGTGAGGGCTGTCATCCCCAATGTAACGGGGGCCCCCATCACACACTACGAGTCTGCAAACCGTATGGTGAGCGGTTTTGTGCTTGTCGCGATCCTGACCGCTGTGCTTGTCCTCGCTATCGTCTACGCGCAATTTAAAAAAGTGGGTGTCTCACTGTTTATCCTGTTTAATCTGTTGACCACATTCATCTGGCTCGCTGCGCTCATGTACTTTAAGGGGATTCAGATCAATCTTGCCAATTTTTTTGCGCTGCCCGTGCTGATCGGGAGCGGCATCGACAACGGCATTCATGCCTTTCACCGCTACCACGAAACGCATTCTGTCGAGGATCTTTTTACCTCCACAATCCCTGCGGTCACCCTCTCCTGTCTCACAACGATCTGCGGGTTTGCATCACTGATGCTCGTCAAACACAACGGACTCGCAAGTTTTGGACTCATCATGGCCGTCGGGACCTTTTTGATTTTTATCGCTTCAGTTATTGTCTTGCCCAACGTGATCTGCCTGTTTTATAAAGGCGGGAAGGAGAATGTATGACAAACGACACAAGCCCCCCCACACTCACCGATTTTCCAAAACTGCACTGCCCGTTTATCCGCAAAACATTCCCGGTTGACCGCGAGCAATGGAAAAAATACGGCTCTCAGTGTCAACTGCGCGACCCCAACGCCTATCTGGTCATCGACCGCGTCAATCCCGGATACGAGTGGGTCTTTGAAGACCCCGACACCTTTGCTGTCGAAAAATTAAATGGGACCAATGTAAAATTACTCACCGAAAAAGGCAGGCTCATCGCGGTGCAAAACCGCAAAAACATCATCGATCCCCTGCAGGTCATCAAGGGCAAGACCTTCATCATCGAGGGAATTTTTATGTCCATCAGCAAAGGGTATGTCAAGATGGACGGCGAACAGGCGGGCGAGGTCATCGGCCCCAAACTTCAGGGCAACCCGTACAGGCTCGACACCCACGAGTGGTACCCTTTTGAGCGCGCCGTCGAGGTCCTGCAGTACCGTTCCTTTAACGAACACGAACGCACGTTTGACAACTGGAGTGCGTGGTTTAAGGACTTTCTATTCTCGCGCTATTTTACCAAGAGGGCATCAAAGTTAAAAATCGACGAGCAGGTCATGGCCGAGGGCGTGATCTTTTACAACCTTAAGCGCAGGGCAGAGAGCAAATCATGGATGGCCAAACTCAGACGCGACATGTTCGACTGGTATTACTCAGATAAAATCGGGATCATCAATTACGACAAAAACTGCCCCGATGAACAAATCGAGGATCAGGAAAAATTTGATTAGCGCCTCACCCCTGCCCCTTTACAAAACCGCCATCAAAGAAAAGCGTTCATTGAGTTCATGCACAGTCAGCGGAAAAAGGTTATAGACAAAGGCCCGCCCTGCCAAAAGATTTGCCGCCCCCCTTTTTAATTTGCGTGCACTCGAGCCCGTTAACGCAAACCTGAATTGTTTTTTTATCCCCCCAGACCCAGCAGCTTTTTGAGCGCATCTGTCCCATTGCAGAGACTGGCATTGAGACCGGCTCCTCGCGCCGCGTTTACATTTTGCTGCAAGTCATCAAAGAACCAGATTCTTTTGGGATCAAGTCCAATTTTTTTTATCGCGGATTGATAAATCCTGATATCGGGTTTGTGAAACCCAATCTCATGGGAATAATACCGCTCGTCAAAAAGATCGAGCAGTGGTCCCTGTGTCATGGCATGTCTGATGTGAATAGCATTGGTATTAGAAAGACAACCGACCCGCCATCTTTTTTTGATCTGGACAAGCACCTCTGTGGCATCGTCAAAAGGAAAACCAAGCCAGTCGTTAAAAAAATCAAGGAACGACCCTGGACCCATATCAACGCCAAACTCTTTGGGTGCGCTGTCAAGAAATTCTGCCTCTGTGATCAGCCCCCTCTCAAAAGGGATGCGGGAGTCCAACTCCTGCCAACGCGCCATGATCTCGTCATCCGTTAAATGCGGCAAAAGCCTTCTGGTCACGGGGATAATGCCCAGGCGGTACAAAACCCCGCCAAGGTCAAGAAGGATATACTCAATGGCAGCTAAACAAATCTTTTGTGTCATGAAGGGAGGCCTAAAGAACCAACGCGCCATAAAGTCAACAAGTTACTAACGTGACTTTGATGCCCCGAAGGAAATCCCCTTGGAAGGCCCATGATTCCTCACAAACCACGGGCACCCGAACCAGAAAAACTCGTCCTCCTAAACAACGCGCAGGGCTTCGTAGTTCGGGACCATAACTCGCTACATTCATTTAAATTCAATTAAAAACTGGCCAAATGTTTTGCCTTGTGGTAGGCAATCCGTAAATTGGGGTGTTTTTTTTGGAAGAATCATGCCCCCATCCTTAACCCGTAGGGTTTTCAGCTATTAGCCGGTGGTTGAGTCCGCCATTGGCGGACGATACCACCGGAATAGAAAAACAAAAAAGCGCACCCCGGAGGGGGTGCCAGTATATTTTTATGGCATCC
>JADGCS010000170.1 GCA_015228875.1 Deltaproteobacteria bacterium
TGTTTTTCCATGGCCTCGGTCACATCCTTGGGAGGCGTAATGGATTTGATCTCGTACCTCAACACCTTGACGCCCCAGGCCTCGGTCGCCTGATCAATGGCCTCAACCACGGCGTTGTTAATCTGCGTGTAAAAAAAATCAGTCCCCGGGGCAATAACCGACCCATACTGCTTGCACGGGGTATTGCCGGTACTGTTGCACTGACGCTGTACTTTTATTCCCTGCAGCAGATGCCGCTCGTCAGTGCCGCAACGATACAATATCTGTCGCCGATTTTTACCGTTGTCATTGCAGGTCTGATGCTTAAAGAACCGCCCCGCCCCGTGCAGTGGATTTTTTTTCTGCTTTCGATGGCGGGGGTCATTGTGCTCAAGGGTTATGATGACAGGGTCTCGGTGCCTGAACTGCTGATCGGTATCACGGCCGCACTTGCGTCGGGTTTTGCCCATAATTTTATTCGCATGCTCAAAGGGCAGGACAATGCGTTTGTTGTGGTGTTTTATTTTCCATTGATCACAGTTCCGGTTATTGGCAGTTACACACTGTTTCACTGGGTCACTCCCCATCCTGTGGAGTGGGTTGTTCTTATTGCAGTGGGTCTTGTGGTTACTGTGGCGCAGATATTTATGACCATGGGATATCAGGCCGAACGGGCGGCCAATATCTCCAACCTCAACTATCTGGGGCTTGTGTTTGCAATGACCTTTGGCTCTCTTTTTTTTGATGAAGAGATCATGTGGTCCGGCTTTCTGGGAATGGCACTGATCGTGACAAGCGTGTTCCTGTCCTCCCGTTTTCGACAAAGTGAACCAATCAATCATCCTCAAAACGCAATTGAACCACCTTAAGCGACAGGAGATACGGGATTTAACTGGGTTGGGAGGGTCACAGTTGCGCGATTTTTATATCCTGATTTTTAATTTTCTAATCAAAAGATCCGCAGCAATGCCGATCCCGAAGGCCCAGGCCATATTGGGGGCTGTCAGCGCGATCCCGGTGATCAGGAGCGCTACGAAAAATTCTTCGTTGGTCTTGAGGCTCTTGATGAGCGGACAGAGTTCAAGGCCCGCGAAGATGAGGAGCACCCCAAGGACGGAGTTTGGCAGGAGCGATAAAAACTTAAAACCTGCCTCACCAAATAATAGTGCCATCAGGACAAACAGGGTACCGATCATCAACGGGGCACCCCCTGTCCTGGCGCCAAACCGGTAATGGGCCGCAAGTCCGCCTGTTCCGTGGCACATAGGGACGGCCCCAAAAAAACCAGTCACAAGGTTTACGATGCCCATGGTCAGTGCAAACCTTCCCGCCTTTGCCTTGGTGAGTTGCGGGTGATCAGGGAATAATGTGGCGCAGGTGTCGGCTGTGCCGACACAGGCGTTGCCAATCGTGAGCGGGATCTGGGGCAGGATCAGCATGATAAAAGCCAACCACAGGTCATGCAATGAAAACGACAGAACACGAACAGGTGTGGGACCAAACTGCATGCCTTGACCATCGACCCCGCCCAATGCCGCACCGGCCAGGAGTCCCACAATGACTGCGGCAATGGCAGCGGGCACTTTTTTGTTGTTGAGAAGGAGCAGGATGATGGCAAAGACAATCACACCCAAAATGAGATTGATGTTCACATTTGGAAGGCTGTACCCACCACCGGACAGGAAGAGATTTTTATCAAGGATGAGCCCTATCCCTTTTTTCATAAATACCAGACCAAGGGCGAGTTGTATTCCCCTGATGACAGGTTGTGTGAAAAGTTTTGCCAACCTGTCGATGAGACCTGTCAGCGCGAAAAATAATAACAATGCACCAAAGATCACACCAGAGGCCCCGATGACGGCCTCCGTGATCTCTCCCGGAAACGCAATAGCAATAGCCCCTACAGCCTTAAGGGGTTGTACAGGGACAGGCAGTTTATAATAAAATCCCGTGACCAGATAAAACAGGCCAAAAGAGAGAAAGACTGTTGTGGGGCTTAAGCGGTTGATGAGAATCATGCTGAGAACGATGGGCAGGAGAGTTCCAAGATCGCCGAGGGAACCGGCAAGCTCAAACCGGTCGCATTTAAAGCTGCGCAAAAAGGTCATGGGCTTCTTATAAATCATTTGGGAGACAATTTGAAGCAATTTTAATATTTGGGAATTTCAAAGTTGACAGAACGCGAGTGCATTCCTCGCATAACGGAAGAACTCAAACGCGCACCCCCAGGGGATTTCCTTCGGGGCATCAAAGTCAAGTGAGTCCCTTGTTTTCAGGACTACGTAGTTGGAAGCCCTCACTTGTTACATTCATTTAAATTCAATTATAAACTGACCAAGTGTTTTGTCTTGTGGTAAGTAATCAGTAAATTAGGGTATTTTTTTTAAAAGAGTCATGCCTCTAGCTGTTTATCAAGCGCGGCAAGTTCATGGTTAACAGTCTCATCCAGACTGACTCCGGTGTCTTTTATCCATTTGTGGATGCTGCCTGTAAGGTATTTTGCGTGCCCCAAATCTTTTGTTTCGTGGGATCGCTTTGCCTCTCTCAGTGTTTCAAGGATGTTGTCTTTAAAAATCTTGTCGATCCTCGCCTGATCTATCGGTTTATCTGAGAGTCTTGCGCTCTCAAGATAATCCTGTATATGGCGCCCTGCCATGGCCACAGGACTTTCCTTTGCATCCGCATATTGCGGCCCGTGAATCCATGCATTTCGTGAATAACTGTATTTGTTTCCCCATGCATTCTCTGCATTGCTTAACCCTTCGTCGTAAGCCCTTTCAAGCGCCCTTTGTGTCAGGATCATAAACGCTTTTTCCATTTTGGGGGTAATGGCCACCGCCCCCTTTGAGGCGTATTCACGGGCGAGTCTAACAAGAGTGCGTGTCTCGTAAAGCCTGCCGGAAAATGACAGGGATTCGGCATCGCTCTGCACGGCCGCAACTCCATTCTTGTATCCTGTACTGATCATAGCGGGGATACGTTTTTCTGCACGTGCGGTCATAAGAAGAATGATGTCACCTCCGTCTTTAACCGATTTTGCTTTATCGAGCATTTTTGCAGCTTCCTCAATATAGTCAAACATGGCAGGGACATCGCCGTCTGCCGCCCTGTCTTCGGCATTCATGAGGGCCTCGGCATGAGCATTATCAATCGCGTCACGAACAAGTTTTTCTATGGCGGCATGATCAATAACAACACCATCTGCTGCACTTGCATACACGACAGCGAGGTCTGCCATGCGGTAGACAAGATCTACTTCCCCTCTGGGCGCGTACTCTTTTGCCTGTTCCATGACTATACGAACCCCACATTGATAAAGCTCCGTGATTTTTGCTGAGATGCCAGCCAAGTCTATCCCCGCCTTGTTTCCGTACTCGCAGAGTCTCTCAATTTGTTTTGCTGTGTCTGCCGGAGGGCGGCCAGTGCTGAGATAATATACCACCTCTCCTTCTGTGTATTTATACGCATGGGTATAGACTGTTTTCAGAAAGGATTTTTCTTCGGATGACTTGAGTGGTCTGTCACTTTTACTCAGGAGTTCTTTTGCTGTTGCGAGCGATTTTATCGCCTTGTCCAGATCACCAGTAACAGCGACAAGGCCATGTGCCTCTTTCAGTATTGTTTCACCGGCATTTCTGTAGGCGCCTTTTTGAAGGGCATCTAATTTACCATTGTCAAATGCGACCTTGTTTTCTTTCGCTAACCGCGCTAATTCGAGAATGTTCCTGTCGACGTCCTCGCAACGACCTGCTTTGGCGGATGCGGCAGCACCTGACCATTTTGCAATTATTGACTGGAGGTTCCACCTTTTGGTGCCGACAAGAAAGGCCCTTTTTTCCCCGGTCGCGGCATCCTTTTGCATCTTGATGCCAAGCTCGGCCAACTCTGGTTCCACGTATTCCTGCGCTTCAATCTTTACCGGTGTTGTGTCTGCGGGATTGGTTGATTGTATCTCCAAATACACATTTTCGCCTTGATCTACCGTCCCGTTGCCATCGTTGTCTTCGAGTCTAACAACCCCTTTTGATGTGGTGCCCAAAATCATGTCTGACATTTAAAACCTCCTTAAGTTAATTTGTTATCCTTTGATATCAATCCTCAACGGATATGAACAGTCAGTGAGTCATGCAATTACGCGCCTTTGTGCTGTAGTTATCGTCGTTAAAATCATGGCAGTTGCCGATAAATTTAAAAAAAATGATTTGGGGGCTGTCAAGCATGTTAAATCCTGTCGCGAAATGCTACGCGATGAGTGCTATTGTTGATCAAAAGGGCAATGCCTGCTGGCTTAAAACTCTCAAAAAAGATCATTTAATGTAATCAGCCCCACATTGTTTTTGCGCCCCAAGTCTTGGGCACCCTTTGTAAACCCCGATGACCCGACCACAAAACGTCTGATAGTATAACCCTTGTGGTTAGGAAACCTGCGACCCCGTCGGGGTCGGACATATTCTGCCTTTTTTCCGGTGGTGTCGTCTCGCTTACGCGGGACTCAACCACCGGTTAATCGCTAAAAAAACCTCCGGGTTACGGGAAGAAAGCATCGATGACTACGAAGTCCTGACCCAGACAACCTGTCGTTGACAACGGACAGGATCAAAGCAAGGGAGATTTTATTTACGAGCACACCATGCCGCGTTATGAAGATGAGGACCAGAGAAGTTTGCCTACGAAGCCCTGCTTGTTTTGAAAGCATTTGATTAAGTTGGCTTTGATTGCTACAATTTTTCGCTCTGCTATGGGTATTCAAGTCCTGTCACGTACAAACTTAAATTTATGCCTAGGAATTTCAAAGTTGACAGAGCGCGGGTGCATACCTCGCATGACGAGGAAATTCAACCGCGTCAAAGTCAAGTTAGTAACTTGTTGGGGAGCAAAACCATGAATTACGCACGATCTGTAAAGTTTATTTTCGAATCCCCCCGATGGTGGGTGACTATTCTGTTGGGTCTTCTTTGTCTCATGATTCCTCTTGTGGGGCCGGTGGTATTTGTTGGTTACGGCGTGACCCTGTTTAAAAATTATCATCAGAGCAAACAAGACCGGCTGATCGCATTTGATTTTGCATATTTCATTGATTACCTCAAAAGCGGCATCTGGCCCATTCTGGGGGTTTTTATTTTTACCTTTGTGTCGATATTTTTATTTGCTGCCATAGTGGGAATCATTCTTGCCCTGGGCTACTATTCAAACGTCCCATCAGAATTACTTGGCATTCTTCTCTGGGTGGTCATCATCGTTTTTTATATCCCCTTTATTTTCTTTGTGACCCTTGCTTCAATCCCCATGGCTATTGGCGCTGCTGTGGGGCTTTCTCTTCGTGATGCACTTAACCCAAAATTTATTCTTGATTTTATCAGGCTCATGTGGGCCGAGACTCTTGTCTCGGTGCTGTTTTTGGCTGCAGTGGGCTTTTGTGCGATGTTTGCGGGGATGTTTCTTTGTTTTGTCGGGACCTACCTTGCCATGCCTTTTATGATGATTGTTCAATGGCATCTTCACTGGCAGTTGTACGAGACTTATCTGGAAAAAAAGAGGGTGGTGTGAGTTGTGTCTGTCAAAACGGGTCAAAACGGTACCACATACCCAATAGCCATCAAGGGTCAAAACGGTACCACATACCCAATAGCCATCAAAACGGTACCACATACCCAATAGCCATAATTTAAATTTTGGCTGGCCAAATTTTAAAATCACATCATTTTTTTAAAAAAATTGCAGGAAAAAATATTTTAAGGTTAAAAATTATTTTGTTTTGAAAATTTTACGGATCAATCCAACAATCAACAACCCCATTTTTTTTATAAAGCAAAAATTTTGGTGTGACTATCCATGACTTTTAACTTTCGTCGGTGATTGAAAGATAATTTTTTACAATCTGTTTGGTGGTTTTTAAAAATGGATGCTTGAGTTTGGCGCGCCACAGCGCTTCTTCGTGCGGCATCATGGTTTTAACAAATACCCTGAAGTTTAACTGACGATCTTCTTTATTTTTTCCATGCAAATCAAAAACATAAAGTGGTGTGACGAGATCATTCTTTTCGCCATAGGCATAGTGGTGGTAACTCGACCACCTTGTGTCTTTTATTTGTTTTACCATACCGGCCTTTAACTGGTTGCGATACACATATCTCTGACATGTGAGGGCCTGTTCATCAGATTCTATCATCGAGGCACGATAACGGTTTTGAAAAAAATGCCCCTTTCGTTTTTCGAGCTTGTTGTATTCAAAGGCAAATCTCCAGCACAGATCGTGCAAAAACCTGGGAAGATCGTCGCCCTTTATTGCATGTATGATCATGTGTGCGTGGC
>JADGCS010000171.1 GCA_015228875.1 Deltaproteobacteria bacterium
GCTCTTCGATCTGGTCGATTGAAACAGGCCTTTTTGCTGTATTCATAAATACCTCCGGTTAATGGTTTAACTGGAGATATAGCAGACTGGGGTTGGGGATTCACGCAGGGTCACCGGAAGGACACGAAACAGGGGACTGTCATAAAAACCGCGGCATCGTAAGCTCCTGGCCATGCAGAAAGACAACAGCAAGAAGCGGGCCATGTTGGTGATGCCTGTAGTTGTTTGAAATCAGGTGGATTAGATTGGGCAGGAGTTCCAGAGTATCACGATAAGTCTCATTAATGGGACTCTGTGAGACTCGCGTGGAATTAACAACGAAAAATTTCATCTCGAACAATACGAAATCAGAGGTAGAAACATCTAATGACTATTGCAAAACACATCATAGCGGCCCTTGATGGCCCCGAGGTGAAAAGAATCACGAAGGTCAATCCAAGGCGCTGTCATGGCGCTTGCAGTTGGCATTGGAGAAAACAAAAATGAGGGCGCGGCGAAAGGGGGGTGTGGGGGGAATTCCGCCGCGCCGTCATCTGACTGAACAATCTCAGAACTCAAAAAATCCAGCATGGACGCCGTGGCCCTGCAGGACTACCACAGCCGCTCACGGGTCGTGGTACCGTTTTGCCTTGTTCAACAATCGTGATGTTGTAGCACAGACGAAATCATTCAAAGCATTGTTCCGGGATCACTACTGTCCGGTTAACTGTCGAATAAATTCAACTGGTTAGCGGATTCGTTCTTTGACATTTTTTCGTAATTGCCCGCAAACACTGTCTGGATGGGCGTTTTCTCGAAAACATTAATGCTCAAAATTTGTAAAATTGTGTAAACACAATGCCGACTCCTTGGCAGCAGAGTTAGTGGCCTTTGCAAACAGTGATGTCTGATCAAAGTCCTCATCATGTCCCAATCCCGTATAACATGCCAGTCGGGGGTTAATACCCGTAAATATTAAAGTAAAGCAAATATTTTTGGGACAGATGAATACATGTAAAAACACGAAATGAAAAGGGGCAGAGATGGATTAACAAAAGATTAATACCGCGCAATCCCTTTAGTACTGCCGCCAACGGCCCTGTTGCCTTTGGGTTGAACAGTCGTGTGGGGACAGCGCAAAACAAAGGATAAAATCATGAACACAACAAAAAATCTGTCTTGCTGTCTCAAGTCCCTCTATGAGCACCAAATCAATCCAAGAAAGAAGCTTCGCTTTTATATAAAACGGTACTTTGTTCACCTGTTTCTGAGCCTGTTTCGAAATTATGATTTTATACATCATGTTCTTGATTACAATGGTACACCAATAAGGTGTATAAATGCAAGGTCCAATTTTATTACTCAAGAAAACACACTGTCAGGAGAATCTGTCGATTTCTGAAGAAAAACTTAGATTTGCATTAACCTGTAGATTGTAAAGCTTTGACACGTTTTTGCTGCATTTTTACAAAATGAGAAACGCAATACTAGACCCCCTGTTCTTGTCATCTGTACCCCAGTTGACCCACAGATTTTTATTAACCTGTAGATTGTAAAGCTTTGACACCTTTTTCACCTTTTTTTTCCTTTTTTGTACGAGATAGGAGACATGCGGCCAGGCTCACTGACGAAGCAGATGCGCAAGGCCAAGGAAAAATACGGGGCATACTGGCAATTGAGTTACACTTACAGAGGCAAGGGACGAACTGGATACGTTCGAGAGGAATGTGTTGATCAAGTGAAGGCGGAGACGGTGAATTACAAAAAATACAAAAAACTTGCTGACAAGTTGATCAAACTTTCGATTGAAAAATCCTGCTTGAAAATGGAGCTTGTCAAAAAAGAATCAACGGGGCTAAAGTAAAGCCTGTCGGGAAAACCTTGGTCTGGTCAAAAATGAACGAATCGTCATCGCGAGTAAAGCGTGGCGATCCAGTAAATTCAAAATGTTATAACTGGATTGCCACGTCGCTTTGCTCCTCGCAATGACGTAACACGATGTTTCCCGACAGGCACTAAAGTAGCTGAGAACTCGGTACTCACAAGTGCCGATGAATTTGTCGAAAAATTATTTGCGGCCTGAAAATATTGATCGAAATAGTAGTAAGGGCAACATTGAAACGTAGGCATGCACGGATCGGGATGTGCTGATCATCTCGTCTGTAATCAGGGCATGGGGGTGAGGGTTAAAGTTGCTTACAATGGCTGTTTTATATCAAAAATCCCTAGATGACAAATCAACCCAATATGTAATATACTCAGGTCATGAGTTTCCTCAGATGCCCATATATAAAGGTCCTCCTGTTATCATTGATTTTTATCTTTTTTACCTCTTCGCCAGCTTTTTCCGCGGCTAAATCGGTCTGCGGCAATAACAAGATCGAGTCCAGCGAAAAGTGCGATGGCACCAATCTTGGCGGTAAGGCCTGCAAAGATATTGGGTTTGGGGGCGGGACATTAAAGTGTAGCAAGGACTGTCAGTTTGATGCCGGCAAGTGCGTCCAAAATACAGACAAGGCAAAGGTCGATAAAGCGACCGCTACTAAAAAGAAGGCAGATGATGTAGCCGTTGCTAAGAAAGAGGTTGTTAAAACCGGTGTTATTGCCTCGATAATGCAGGCCGCGACAAATGCTGTGCAAAAGGCAAAGGATCTCATTGGGATCAATAAAAATAACCCTGACTATAAAAAAAACCTAAATATTTTATACACCGGCCTTAGCAACAATAATTCAGGCAGCGGGACGCCAAGGACTCCGGCAAGGGACGTAGATGTCAGTTGTCGTTATCAATGCAGCGGGACTTCTGGCAATGAAGGGGCAAGCCCCTCAGATATTGATTGTAAGCAGATCGTTGCTGAAAAAAACATGCAAACATGCAACTATCCTCCCTCTGACGATTCAGAACTCCTTGATTCTTTATCCTGCTCATTGGAACAAATTAATCCTGACTCCTTATCAGATTGTCAATCAAGCTGTTCGGCATCATTTTGCAGTACAGCACAGGATAGTTATAGTGCTTGCAGCAATAACGCACTTAAAATCTATCAATGTTCGATGGGCCCATGCCCCACATCGACAGATAACAACCCCTGTAATTCATATACGATCGGCGGCAGTTCCATGCGACTCGCCTGTGATCAAAGATATGACTTATTATTGGAGACCCAACAATGGTTAGATTGTGTAAACCAATGTGAGAGCCGTTTCTATTTTAATATTAACTGCAACAGAGAAACTTATTCGCAATGTCATACTGCATGTCTCAATGCTGATTCTGCGGATGACGAACCCGAAGAAACACCAGCAACAAGAAGCTATGTCTTGGACTCAGCCTATCAACTGATTGCTGCTGTCCTTGCCAAGGCACCAACAACACCGGCACCCTTGCCCACTGATCCGGAAAATTGCGATCAAGAATGCAGGAACATCCATGGTCCCGTGAACTCGTGCAATCCCCTTGCCTATCTCTTTGTGCACGAAGGTGTTCCAACAATAAGCGACTGTTTAGCCCGCGATTCCCGCTCCGTACGAGAATCATGCTTGGCTGTGATTCTTGATGCAGAAGGTGCAGACGTTACTGGCCGCTGTGTGGGGGGGTGTCACGGCTCCGGACCCGAAACGTGTTCCATGAATGGATATGGCCAGATATGGACTATGATGACAACCTTTAAATCCTGTTACGATGCAGCAGCAAATCATTACGATCGCAACTACTGTTTCCACGACCTCAATCTTTCCTGTGATGATTTTCATAACGGGGCCAGAGTTGATGAATGCGTGAGAGACGCATTTGGTGGATTGGGTGCTTTTTATTGGTTTTATACTGAACAGTATGAAAGATGCCGCGTTGCAAGAAACTGCGAAGGAGAATGCCGCGAGGCCGCAGGTGAGATAAACCTTGTATCACCCGACAGGCAAAGGGCCGTCGAACTTAAAAACAAGGCGATTGCCGCCATTGCTACAATTGTGTCTACTCCGCCGGGTTACACAGCAGTCAGTCGAGCCCAAGCAAATAGTGCGTTTGATAAATGCAGGGATGAGTTTACAGCATCTGACCTGTTGCGCAACAGGATTAGAGCGCTGAGGGACGAGACATCAAGTGATGAATGCCGTTTTGGTCTTTTAGATGATCTCGTCAACCAATACACAGCCAAGACAACTCACACAATAGAGTTGTGTCAGACCGCCATTGATAAAGTCCGTTCAATAGCCACTGCTTGGGCCGATTATGGAAACAGCAGAGAGCCGGCCATCGCCAACGCCAGCCGCACAAGGGCTATTCGCGCAAAGAAGGGTGAGGCCGAAGATGTGTTGGCAGAACTGAGAGCGGCAACGGCCGGAAGCTCTGGGACCAGCACCTCAGTCATACCATTGTCTAGCGGCAAGCTCGGTTTATTTGCCGGCGGAGCCGTATCGTATGATGACTATACAGTCATACCATTGTCTAGCGGCAAGCTCGGTTTATTTGCCGGCGGAGCCGTATCGTATGATGACTATAAAAAGCTGGATGTACAAACAAACAAAGAGGCCAAAAAATTAGAATACGAATACGGGATTGGGAAAATGAATGAGGCGTTCACTGGTTATGACACAAGACTTGCGAGATATCGCACATGTGTGACTAACGCCCGTAACGCGGCCTCTGCCGACATCCCCAACGCGTCGGTGGCAAAGTCCGCTATTGACGAAGCCCTCGGCAAGGGGGCCTCCTTTGCTGCAGACCTTCAAAAGGCGGAAGATGCCTATAAGGTATTAGAACTATGGCAACCTCTATTTGCCGTTGATAAGGTACAGATGCCGATCCTTGACCTTCTTATAAACGACCTTAATCAGGTGAACAGAGACGCACCTGAAAGCGAACCCCCTGCCGATGATCTGCTCTTTAGCCTCATCAAACAACTGCAAACCCTCTTGATACAAGATGCCTATGCAGGGGTAACAGACGAATGCGATGAATATTATGATACACCATTGAGTGAGGGGTTGATCAGAAGCTCTAATACACTCTGGTTGTCATCGCCGAGTTATCAATGGCAAAACTTAGGTGACGTACCATGGATTGCATCTAAAGACAGGACTAATGCGAAATCCAAGGTGTTTTGTTTTTCTGCCATCCCTGAGTGGTACTCAATGGCCAAGGCCTACCAGGGCGAAATGCAGGCCATAAACCAACTCTTAAGGTTTAGGCTTCAAAGACTTAAACAGAGTCAATTTTATATACAGGCACCCGAGGATAGCGCTTTAAAGTTTGCTGTCAAATCTTTAGAACCCCTTGCCAACAGGTTTGACGAATTTATCTCAGGCACCTCCATCATAAACTACACAGAGGACAGATTTGGCTTCGACTCTGTTTCTCTGGCAGAAGGAGGCCAAACCGGTGTCAAGTTTGTTACAGCAGCGGCCTTGAGGGAGGCCTATAGGTTTCCGGCTGTGTACACTGAAACCAGAATCCCACAACTTTTGTTGGTCGTGCTTGAGCATGAAATCTATCATTTCATGCAGAATTATCATCACAACGAAATAGGACTTGTTCCTCAAAGGAACTTAATCATGGAGACCGAGGCATATCTCACAATGGCACTCTCTGCTTTTTTAGGCCTTCCATATGGCTCTCATCCTGTTCAATTTGCTTTTTCCAACACGCTGTTAACGCGGGCACCATTCTCTGATGCATTAAGTGTAATGGTTACTTATAGCAGACCGCCATTTTCATTGTACGAAGCGTATGGCAACATGGAAGAGGCATTTGAAAATAATGTTTGCGAGCTTGGCCTTGCAGAGTGTGAAGCCCACATTTACCCAAAGAGTTTAAAAGCATTTGTTGAAGGCACCCCCGAAATCACCGCCTGTCTGCGCGATATAAACAAGGAAGGTATAGACCCCCTTATTTATATCATGACGGCCATTGACGAATGCGCATCTATAACCGATGTCGCCAAATACTGCGGAGGTGACTTTAAAAATAAATGCATGATCAGGTCACGCGTCAAATGGGACATGGCCCCCGAAGACCTTTTTGTTAGAGACACACAATATCTGATGGACGAAGGCCTGCTCCGCCCGCTTGTAGAAGAGAGCATATTGCGCGGGGATTAAACACTAAATCCTACATTCCGCACTTAAAAATTGCAGAAATCCTATCGGCTGATCGTCAGGTTTTGTAAACTGACTCAGGAATTCCGATGAGATTGATGACCTGCATCTG
>JADGCS010000172.1 GCA_015228875.1 Deltaproteobacteria bacterium
TAGCCATTACAGTTTTCGTCTTGTTGGCCTGCATCACCGAAGACTTCTTTTGTGCCAGGGTTTATGGCAACATTATTGTCGTTGCAGTCCCCGCCGCCATCCGTGCATGTTGCGGGTGTTCCCGTAATGTTCATGCCTGACGTGCAGTAGTTATCATCGTCCTCATCACAGCCCTCGTCTGTTGTGCCGTCGCAGTTGTTGTCCGTGTCGTCACAGATCTCGCCCACCGGTGTGTGATTGTCGGCATCGGCCACCCATGCCCCAGCCACACAGGTCTCGGAGTTGAGAGAACAGAGGCCATTTGTGTTTGCCAGTGCGCGGTTAAGGCCGTTATCAATGATACCGTCGCAGTCGTCGTCGCTGTTGTTGCAGGTTTCGACAGCGTCATCTCCAATAACGCAGCTGTCCCCCTCATGCCCGTCATTGCAGCTTGTGACCCCCTCTGAGACGCAGATGCCCAAACCGCAGGTGGTTGGCTGCGGGACGTACTCTTCGTCATTTGTTCCGTCGCAGTCGTCGTCTGTTGCGTCACAGGTTGCGTCATTTAAGGCAGGTTCCCCCGGCCGACAGGGGGTTTCTAAGCCGTCTACGCATGAGCTGGGCACACTTGTTGTTATGCAGGCGCCCGTGCCGCAGGTGTTGACAGGTTGATAGTCTTCGTTCGTTTGTCCATCGCAGTCGTCGTCTACCGCGTCACAGGTCGCGTCATTGTCGGCGGGATCACCGGGGGTGCAGCTGTCCTTTACAGCGCCGTCCACACAGCTTGTGTCCCCGCTTGCAGAGCATGCACCAACGCCGCAGGATGTGGGGACGGAAACATATCCCTCGTCAATCTCGCCATTGCAGTTGTCATCCTTACCATTACACGTTTCATTGGTGGCCCCCGAAAGTGGCTCACACGTGCTGTTGTCCCACTCGCCCGCTGTGCAGGTCTCGGTCCCTGTGTTGCCCGCGCATTCCCCTACGCCGCAGGTTGCGGGTCTGGTGAGGTTTTCATCGATGCGACCGTCGCCGTTGTTATCAATACCATCGCATATTTCCGGGTTGCACCTGTCGGGTATTGTCTCCGTGGTGGCACCAATGGCCATGCCATCGACAAGTGCTGTTGCCTGTATGTTACCATCCACGCAGACCGCATTTTCGTAGCACGAAACCGGGTAGTTGAGATTGGCGTGCGGGAGCGCGGCCATCTGATAAAGGGTTTGTGTTGAGAGACCGGGTTTAGTGATGGTAAAATCCTTGATCGCGATTTTTGCCTGAGAACCGTAATTGACCTGCCCTGCGGTTTGAGCGATCATTACGCCACCAATTGAGATCTTAACGTTGCTGCTGTTTGCGTAATAGGAATTAAAACTTGTCCTAAAAGCGTCAGACACTGCATAAACTCCGTTTTCCCCCTCGTTAAGGATTCTGTTGCCACTGGTGTCGTAGACGTGGGTTGTTATGGTTCCATCAATTGGGTTGTATGTACAGGACATGTTGTACCATTGGTTGATGTAAACACGTATTCTGTTGGTGGTGGGGATGACATAGCCCGAGTCAATCCTAAAGGCGCAAAAAACGAGGTTTGAAGGGCTCGCGGGATCATCAGGGTACATCTCCATAAACAGAGAGGATTGTTCCCTGTCGCCAAGACTCATGATCGCCTGCGGCATATAAGTGTAAAGGACTTTAAGTTTGGGCTGAACCCAGGCATTCAAAGTTATAGTCTCGGTTGCCTCTGAAGGGGGGATGTGCATGGTCGTTTCCACGTAATCAATGTTGCCGTCAAAGTCGGATGTCTTTCCCGTGCCTTCCGGGCATTTGTGGTCTCCTTCGTTGCAAATTGTTCGCACCGATTCACCCGCAACATCAAGACAGGTCTCGTTGTTGTCGGGATAATCATTGTGATTGAGCGAGAACAAAACGGCAGCGGGATCAAGGGCAACGGCAAATGTATTGTCTAAAATGCCGTCACTATTGTTGTCGATATTGTCGGTGTTGCCATCGCAATCATTGTCAACATTGTCGCAGACCTCAACAGCGGCCACGCCCTCTACGGCATTGCAAATGGTCCCCGTGTGATCGTTGGGATTACAGATCATGTAGCCCGCCGTCTCGCAGGCGCCAATCCCCGCCGTGCATGTAAAGCTCTCGCCGATATCAAAGCCCTCATCTATGCCACTGGCGCAGTTATTGTCGATCCCGTCACAGATTTCTGCGGCACCCGGGTGGATCGCAGCGTTGTTGACAGCACAGTCATTGCAGTCATGTGTCCCATCATTGTCTGTATCTTCATCGGCTGTGCCACAACCGCAGATGCCGGCAGTGGTCTTTGCGGGGTCTGCAGGACACGCATCGTTGCAATTAAGAGTGCCGTCGCCATCCGAGTCGGCGTCTGGTGTGCCACAACCGCAGACACCGGCTGTAGATTTGGCCGGGTCTGCATCACATTCTTCACAGGCATCGCCAAATGCATCACCATCCGCATTGGCCTGATCGGTGTTTGCAATTGTGGGACAGTTATCGCCACCGCGTGTAACGTATCCCAGCGGCTCCCAGTAGCTAAGGCATCTGCGTAATGTGGAACTTGTCCCGTACGTGTCATGATCGGCGATGTCGTTATAGAGGACCACCCCGCAGGTTGCGCCGGTGCCGCAGGTACTCTGGTTGATATCACCCTCATCGGTTGCTGCGTCGCAGTCGTTGTCGAGATTATCGCAGCGTTCTGGCTGGGAGGGTTTAATCAAATTATTGTTATCGTTGCAGTCCGCAGGGGTTGAGGCAAAGGTCTTTTCCTGGCTATCATAACAATCAAGGTCGGCGGACTCGATGGTGCCGCTGGTGTAGCCGTCACCGTCTGCATCTTTATAACAGAGCTCTATGCCGTCGCAGTTATCGTCCCGTGAATTGTTAATGATTTCTGTTGCGCCGGGGCGGACGCTGTAGAGACTGTCGTTGCAGTCAGTGTCAAGGCAATCGGCATCGTAAAGCGTGCAGGCGGTTGAGCCATTGGTGGTGCATTGGGCAACCGTATAGGTGCCTGTTCCCACAATACGCGTCGAGGTGAGGCCGTAATTGTCATCGTCATTGTCAAAACAGCGGTCGCGGCAATCGACGTACCCGTCGGTATCGGCATCGTTGCAGAGAGTCGTGCACGAACTCGCTGCGTCGTTGCAGTCGTTGCCTACTGTGGCGTACTGGCTGGTGCCGAGGCAGGTGGTGACGATGGTGTTTGCCTTTTTCTGTTTGGCAGAATCGCAAAAGCCGTCATCGTCATCGTCACAGCCAATGTCGATTGCGGTGGATGTGCTACAATCGTTGTCGAGGTTATCGCATATTTCTGTTGCGCCGGGGTAGACAGTATTGTTGCTATCATTGCAGTCGCCGCTGAATGAGGAAACAGGCACTGAGGGACACCAGAAACCATAAGTAACCCCGTATGTGTCGTTGTCCTGATCCCGATACAAGGACGACATGTCGCAGTCGCCGTAAAAGGTAAACTGATTGCTGTCGACTCTATTGTTGTGGCAAACCAACATCGAGTCTTCATCTGTCGCGCCATCGCAGTCATTGTCTCGATTATCGCATCCTGCCCAGTAGTTTTCGTTGGATGAACCCGCAGTGGGATTACATTCGGTTGTGATATTCCACGTCCCTGCACTGCATGTCTCTGTTCCAGTATTACTGGCACAGGCCCCCACACCGCAAGTTTCGGTTGTTGGTCTGGTGAGAAAATCGTCTGTTGTGCCATCGCAGTCATCATCGATATTATTGCAGGTCTCGCCTGCAGGGTCAGGTGTTGTCAGGGCGGGTTCGTTGTCGCATTGTTCGTTGCAATCGGGTGTTCCGTCCCCATCTGTATCCGTATCAGCCACACCACAACCGCAGGTGCCAGGTGTTGTCTTGTTGGGGTCGTTGTCGCACTGATCGCCTTCGCAACTGCTTAAGCCGTCACTGTCTGCGTCAAAACCTTCGTCAATGTTACCATCGCCGTCATTGTCAAGGCTGTCGCAGGTTTCGGGGATTTCGCACCTCGCATTCACATCGGGTAACTGCCACTTCCCTTCGGAACAGGTGATGTTTTCGTAGCAGGTGACAGGCCGCGGGGCCGCATTGGGTGGGGCCAAGGCAATCTCTGCAAGTTCTTCAAGTGAAAGTCCGGGTGTTGTGACAACCAGGTCCTGCACGTCAGCATGTGTCATTTGTTCAAATGCACTGTCAATGTTTCCCGGGATTTGTTTTCGCGCACCCGCTGTGAGGTAGGATGGGTAGACGTTTCCCGGGTGATTGGCAGTTGAATTTAAATCTCTCACCCAATTACCAATATTTGAGTATGTGAACTCTGTTATACCTGAGTTGATCACCTGATTGCCGCTTGCGTCGTACACGGTTAAAGTTAAGGCCGTTGTGTTAGGGGATGATGTAAGTCTTGATGTGAGTGATACAAGGTACCATTCGTTAATACTGATAGAGGTGGTTAAGTTTAAACTGCCCCATCCATTGGCAATACGATCATAATAAATAAAATTAAGCATGTTGGCGTTATTGTTTGGCTCAAAGTCTAATAATCTGACCCCTATTCCCATGAGTTGGTTGCCAAGGGTCATGATTGTTGATTCGGCGGTTTCCTCCTGCGTTGAGCGTATCCACGCGCTGACAGTGATGGCTGAATCTGCGCTGGTGCTGAAGGTATTGACGGCCGCCTCTAAATATTTACTGCCGTCAAATGTGAGTGTCTTGCCATTTGCCGCAGGGCACTCGGGGTTTGCATCAGAGACCGCGCAAATTTTTTCGGGGGCAGTGTCTGATACATCATATGTCGCGTTGTCATAAGTATTGTGGTCGAGAGACAAGAGGACGCGGTCGGGGTTGATTGTAAAGGTGATCTCTTCATCTATGGTGCCATCACAGTCGTCGTCGATATTATTGCACAACTCGGCTTGCGCCGTCGCCGGAGTGGCACTGCAGATAGTACTTAATTGATCGGGGGAGCAGATCATTGTCCCTGAAGTTAAGCACGCGCCTGTACCTGTGGTGCATGTAAAAGAGTCTCCCACGTCAAAACCTTCATCAATGGAACTGTTGCAGTTGTTGTCAATGTAGTCGCATGTCTCTGTCGCACCGGGGTACATTGATGCATCTGTATCATCGCAGTCGGGTGCTGGTGTGGCGCATGTGCTTACGCCATCGCCATCGCTATCAAAATCTTCATCAATACTGCCGTCACAGTCGTTGTCAAGGCCATCGCAGGTCTCAGCCACACAGGTACCATTACAAGTCCAGTTACATTTGCCAAGTGTGCCGTTAAGATCACCTTGGTCGCAGGTCTCCGTGCCGTTGATGATGTCGTCACCGCAGGTTTCTGTCAGGTTGACAGTTGTTGGTGTTGTGCAGGCTGTGTTTGTGCGGGTTGTTCCAGGGCCAATGTTCCTTTGGCTGTATAAGCCGCGCACTTCTTGATTTGGACCTGGGATGGCAGAGGCGCACGCAAAGCTTGTTTGGTCGGAAGAGACAAGGATATCAATGTCCAGCGGGCAATGAACCAGAAACGAATCAAAGGGTTTTAGCGTTTCGCTGGATGGAGGTTTTGTGAATGTGCAGTAAAAACTTGTGTAGCCCCCGCTTGCGCCCGGCCTGAACGATGTATCAGGGCATGTGATGGATGCGGGACAATCGGGCAGGGGTTCGCACTCATCACCTACGCCATTGTTGTCAGCGTCCCGTTGAAAGTAGTTGTTTGTGGTGAGGCAATTATCGCATGCATCGCCAATCCCATCACCGTCGGTGTCTGTTTGTGGTGCGGGGTTGTAGGCGTCTGGGCAGTTGTCATCGGACCCAGAGTACGAAATATAACCTGTGGGGGGAGAACAG
>JADGCS010000173.1 GCA_015228875.1 Deltaproteobacteria bacterium
TTTACGGCCGGGGAGTCCCGTCTGTGTGAGTTTTAAGGCGAGTGCCTGCCGGTTTATTGCAAATTAAATCTAGTGCTACGAAAATTATTAAATGCTCAGCACTAGTCCTGAGCAATCTAGAAAGATAAAAATTAAGTTGTCGAAGGACTAAAATCTCATGCCTTAAGCACTGTATCGAAAACCATGATTGAAAGCAGCAGATAAACAATATCAAAAACGGCGAGTGTCTTGAGCCAGATCGTGTCCAACTCGATAATGTCCCCGGTTTGAGAAAAGACAAAACTTTTTAAAACGCCGATGATCAGGGGAACAAGGATGGGGTAAGAGATCACAGCGAGAATAATCTCCTTTCTGTTGTGCGAGATGACCATGTTTGAAAAAACGGTGCCGATCGAGGCAAGTCCCAGCGCACCCAGTATAAAAGGCGGCCAGTTTGCGATGAGAAAATGCACAGGTGCGGTGATGTTAAAAAGGACGACCAGCATGATGAATGTAAAAAGCTCCAACAAAATGAGAAACAAAAAGTTAAAAAGAAACTTTGTAAGAAAAAAAGGGACGGCAATGCCGGGAATTTGCCTCATGCCGTCAAGAACCTGTCCCTCGTTTTCGGGTTCAAAGGTCTGACTTAATCTTAACATGCCGCCAAAGATTGTTGAGAGCCATATAAAGGAGGGGATAAATCGCGTGATTTCTTTTTCGGAGATCGAAAATCCAAAGTGAAAAACCAGGACGATCAAAAAAGTAAAAAAAACGACGGAGACAAATGGATGGCTTGATCTTGCGGCCAAGAGCAGCTCTTTTTTGAACAGTGTGATGAGCGTGGGGAAAAAAGAGTTCTTCACAGTCCTCCCCCATTTTTGGATGGCACGGTTGGATCACCCAAAAAAACAGCGCCGTTTTTTAAGGTCAGTGACCCTGTGATGGTGCCTTTAAGGCAGTCGGTGTCGTGTGTTGACAGGATAATTGTTTTGTTTTGATTTTTAATAATCTTGAACAAAGAAAGAAGTCGTGATGATGATTCTGCATCCAGTCCTGTCAAGGGTTCGTCGAGAAGGTAAAGGGAACAATCTAAAAGAAACGCCCTGCAGAGTGCGCCTCTCATCTTTTGGCCGCGAGAGAGGTTTTTGACCTGTGAATCCATAAATCCATCAACACTGAGAATGTCTTTGAGCATGTCATACCGCTTTTTCTCCGTGCGGCACAGACGGGCATAGATGTCCAGATTTTCCCGTAATGAGAGATCTTCATACAGAAAACCCTCCGGCAGAAAGAGGCTCACGCCGCCAAAGGCGCTGCCAAAAGAGATTGTGCCCATGAGTGGTTTTAAAAATCCGGCAAGTACTTTAAGCAGTGTTGTTTTGCCGGAGCCGTTTGGGCCAAGGATGGCGATAATCTCAGCTGGATATAGAAGGAGTGAGATTGCTTTTAAGACCCTCCTGTGGGCGTACGCCTGAGAGACGCCACTCACTTTGAGAAGGTACGATGAATCTCTGTCCTTGTCTTTTTGCATGGCGCAGGTCTATTATCATGACCCTTAAAAGGCAAATATCTATTTATGAGACCCCTTATCCACACAGCCCTCGTTGTCCTATCGGCACTTTGGTGTTTTGTGACTCTGTGCACCGGGATTGTCATGACTCACTTTGGTGACTCGCAGGCCATCTTGTCTACTGGTTTGACGCAACATTTTCACCCTCAGTGGACAGTGATTTCCATGATCCCTGTTGTGATTATTCAGCGCTACTGGATGAAGCGGCAACAAAGGGCTACAGACGCAAAACAAAATCGGGATTTTATGAGGGCCCGCTTTGTTGTGATCCTCTGGATGTTTGTGGCGGCCCTGACAGGCGTTGCTGCCCAAATGGAGTTTCTGCCGTTGTTTTTTCATCAGTTTGTGAGTTGGCCTTTTGTGGTTTTTTTTATGTGGGACCTTGTTAAAATGCTTAAAAAAAATCACCCCGCTTGACTTGGATCAATGTAACCACCCTTCAAACAAACTACACTGTGATCAGGTGCTCAAACGAGGCAGGGACAATTTATTTTGCCCTGATCAGATGGAGGAAAAACCATGTTAAGAGAAATAGTAAAAATAGACGATGAAAAATGCAACGGGTGCGGGCTTTGTATCCCCAATTGTCCCGAAGGCGCCATACAGATTATCAATGGCAAGGCAAGACTGGTCAGTGATCTTTTTTGTGACGGCCTGGGTGCTTGTCTGGGGCATTGCCCGGAGGGGGCTATTGAGATCGAAAAGCGGGAGGCCGAGCCTTACAACGAAAGAAAGGCGATGGACAACATTGTGCCTCAAGGGGCAGACGTGGTGTTTGCACATTTAAAACACCTGCAGGATCATGGAGAAAACAAATTTTTAAAGGAGGCTTTATTGTTTATGAAAGAAAAAAACATTCAGATACCAAAGGGGCTTGATGATCATGGTGCCACTGAGGGGCAATCTCCTTGCGGCTGTCCCGGTGCAAAGACCATGACCTTCAAAAAAGATATCTCGGACACAGAAGACGGCAAACGCCCGTCGCACCTTGCTCAGTGGCCGATACAGCTTCATCTTGTTTCGCCCTCAGCCCCTTATTATACAAATGCGGATTTACTACTTGCGGCTGATTGTGTGGCCTTTGCTCTGGGGGACTTTCACAAGGATTATCTTAAAGGTAAGGCCCTGGCGATAGCCTGTCCCAAACTTGATGACGGGCAGGAGGTGTATCTGGAAAAACTTAAAGCGATGATTGACGAGGCAAAGATCAACACGATCACAGTCATGATCATGCAGGTCGCGTGCTGCGGCGGTTTGCTGCATCTTGCCAAAGAAGCAGTCAGTCAATCCCGGCGCAAAGTTCCGGTCAAGAGTGTCATTGTGGGTCTTGAGGGTGAGATTCTTAAAGAGGAATGGGTGTGAAGCGGGGCGTTATTCTGTTCTTTTTTCCATGATCTTGTCGTAGACGTCCTCAAGACCAATGTCTTTTGTTTCAAAACCAAGGGGGGTATTGTCGTGCGTATCGACAAATCCATCTTTGGAGATCGCAAACTCAAACTCATCGGCAAAGGTCTCGAGGGGTGGTGTTTCGGTAAAGACGAGTCCCTCAACGGTGAACTCCGCCGTGCTCAAGTCAATGATAATGTCCTCCTTGCACGCGGTGTCTTCGGTAGATGCGCTCACATTAACAGCAAGAAGCTCATCACCCGCGAGCGCCCGGTACTCGCAGGGGATGGCTATTGAAAAATCTCTTTTACACCCGTTGGGGTTTGTCTTTTCATCGTAAGTTGCCTTGTGACAGAGGTTTGAACCGCTAGGAAAAAAATTGTGGTCAATCAGAATCCGGCCCTCGTCTTTGTGAAAGTATACATACTGCGAAAAACCGGATTGATTGTAGTCGTCTTTAAGGGATGCCTGTGCGGGGGCTGTGTTAATCTCGCTGATCGTGGCGGCATCAGGCCCCGAGTCCAAATCTGTACTCACTTCGGACGCTCCCACGGCAATATTGGGGGCAAGGGTTGCGTCTGCGCCCCCACCTCCCCCTTCTACACATGAACAAAGAAACACCACAAACAAGGCCATGCATAAGATGTTTTTAATCATACAACATAGTCGATGCAAAATGGGTGCCACCACTTGACTGCGCAAAAAAATTTAATCCAAGTGATTTCGGCATGTTGGCGCGCCACCTTTTTTAAAATAATGGGGCTACCCTCTCATAATGAGAGGATTCTCATTATGAGAAACTGATTGTTACGGTGAATTTGATGTTTTGTTTTGACCGTGTGTGAGCTGCGTCTTACAAGGCGGGTGCCTTTTGACAATGTTATGGCCCCTGACGGGTTCATTTTAATGTCTAGGAATTTCAAAGTTGACAGAGCGCGGGTGCATACCTCGCATAACGAGGAAACTCAACCGCGTCAAAGTCAAGTTAGTAACTTGTGTCATGGAAAAACAACAAAACCGTCCTTCCGCGTTGTCTTAAATGCCGTATGCATTTTGATCTCTGCCTGTGCGGGATGATGCCGCGTTTTGATTTAAAGACACGGATTATTTTGATCATGCAGTGGGGAGAGCATGGGGTGATCAGCAACACGGGGCATCTTATCCCCAAAATCTTTAACAACGCCGAGCTCAGGTACCGGGGGCATTACAGCCGTATCCCATTGGATCTGGGTGGCCTTGATGACGGCCAGACCGACCCTTATGTCCTCTTTCCCTTGGGCGGTGCGGGTGTTTTGGATGAGGCCTTCGTAAAAAAACTTGAACGCCCGCTCACGCTCATTATCCCCGATGGCAACTGGGGACAGGCCGCGCGCATGGTCAAAAAAAACGAGGCGCTCTTAAGACTTCCAAAACTGGCGCTGCCCTCAGGGCCGCCCTCTGCCTACAGGCTGCGGTTGAGTCCGCGGGCCGATGGTGTGTGCACCTTTGAGGCCGTGGCGCGCGCGTTGGGGCTTCTTGAGGGGGCGCGCGTGCAGAAAGAGCTTGAGGGTTTTTTTACGGTCATGATCGAAAGGATGCTCTGGACGCGGAGTAAAATCAGGGCAGAAGAAGTGACGGGGGGGATAAGGTGCGCTCGTTAATCGGCCTGAGGGCCGCGCTCGTTTGGCTTCGAGTCCAGTGAAATTGGTGGAAATGAATAAAAAAAAGTGCCCGAGACTGGACTCGTCCTCGCTCGTTTAACGGCGTGCGCCTACTCGCTCAGACCCGGCCGCACTCGCTGTCACTCGCGTGCGCTCGTTAATCGAGCCTGACGGCCGCGCTCGTTTGGCTTCGAGTCCAGTGAGATTGATGGAAATGAATAAAAAAAGTGCCCGAGACTGGACTCGAACCAGCACGAGATTTCTCCCACTAGAACCTGAATCTAGCGCGTCTGCCAATTCCGCCACCCGGGCAACTTTTCTGCCCCATTTCACACACACACGGAACCTGTCAAGCCAAGTCAAAAAGAATACAGGAGTTGTCCGACAGGCTCCCAGGCCGAGCCGCAACATCAAGACTCGTTGATTGATACGCAAAATAAATTGTATATAATTATACTTGATATTTAATAGTATATATATATACTAATCTCATGTGCGCCAAGCAAGGCATGGTTAAAGTTTGTGGTGATACATTTCACCCCCGTAACCATTATCAGCAGGACGCGGTGGTTTCACCCCGCATCTTAATTTTATGAGCCAAACCCATTGCTTTCATTGTAATCAGCCCATTCAAAATGGCCAGTCCCATTACGGGCAGCACATTTCCTGCTTCAAAGAGATCTTCTCAGTCTCTGCGCCCTTAGAATTCCATTCATTGGCTCGAAAAGAATCTGGCAGCAGTCATGGGCAAAAAAATTTACCTCGACACCTCACATCCTACTTTGCCGGTAATTATAAAAAATACGAGGGCATGCTTGGAGGCATAAGCTACATTCTCAAATTCTCAAAGGCAGAATACCCAGAATTGGCGCCGGTGGAATATGTTTGCAATAAAATTGCCTGCTCCTGCGGCATTCCCGTCCCGACTCCCTTCACGTTGATAGAAATTTCAGATAACGAACTCGCCTTTGCCTCAAAAAACTTTATGCAGGCCATGAAGACTCATGCGACCCTCGTACACATGTATCGGTATCTGCCAGTCGGGCAAGACAACTATAACGTCGAAACCATCGCGACTGTTATTTACGAGCAAACCAAGTCATTCAAAGATGTGGCAACTTTTTTCACTGTTCTGTTATTTGACGCCCTCGTTGGTAATCACGACCGTCACGGGAGCAATCTGGCACTTGTGGAAACAACAAGAGGCAAATCTTTGGCATTAGTTTACGACAAC
>JADGCS010000174.1 GCA_015228875.1 Deltaproteobacteria bacterium
ACCTTTTCTGATCCCCTGACCGAGCACCAGATGCAGGTCATCAATCTCATCGGAATTCCTGAGTCAGTTTACAAAACCTGACGATCAGCCGATAGGATTTCTGCAATTTTTAAGTGCGGAATGTAGGCTTGAAAGACTTCACAAACAAAATGTCCCCATTTATGGGCTAACCAATTGGTCGTCTGAAACTTATTATGCCGTGGAACCAAATTATCCTTTTTTGAAATGGTTTAAAGGAATTATTGTTTCAGGAGATGAAGGTATTATTAAGCCTGACCCCGAAATATATGAACTGGCCCTAAGTCGGTTTAATCTCGAACGGCAAGAAACCCTTTTTATTGACGACAAAAGCATCAACGCAGAAGGAGCCAGCCGCGCGGGCATGCAATCACATGTATTCCGTTCTGCTGACGAGCTGGAGAAACTATTAATCCACGAAGGGCTATTGCAACTTCGTTAGACGCCTTTTCTATTCAGCCAGTGGAATGAGGGGTGAAGATTCTTAGATAATTAAAATTTTCTGGGACTCCGTCTGCGTGTTAGCTGGTAGCTGGGACTCCGTCTGCGTGTTTTCTTAAAATATGATCCCTTGTAAATCCTAAACCCTTTGGATCATGGAGACACACGGGTAGGTAGAGGATTACCAGTGCTATTGATCCTACCCACAATCAGGCTGCCCAGAAAAACCGTAAACAGCAGCACGATACCAAGGCCATTGGGTGTGGCCGTTGAGCCACTGATCAATTGGCAACCAACGGCGATAACGCTTCCTGATGCGGCATCGTTAAGGGCCGTTATGCCTTCGCCGCTGATGGTACTGTCTTGCGCGGCTGAATCTCCCGCGGCACTACCTTGCTCACTGCCGTCGCCAACGGCGGCGGCGTCCGGTGCACTTGTCTGGACATTGTCCTGCGCATTGTCTGCTGGTGCATTGTCTGGTGCGGCAGCGACTGGCGCATTGGCAACATTCTCTGCTGCGGCGGCTATGCTGAATTTGCGGATTGCTGACCAGTTTCCTGTGGCGGCGTCGCTATCGACTGACCTGACTCTCCAATAATATGTAATGCCTCGATCGAGCACCTGCGCTAAACTCCAACTGCTGGTGCCGCTGTTGTCTTGCACAGTTGAGCCAGACACCACGTCTGCCGAAAAGTCGTTTTGGCGGGAGACTTCGAATGTGTAGGTGATATGCAAGACATCACTTGCGTCTGACATGAGTGAAATATTCATGCCGGCATAGCCAGAATTATCAACGGTAACCGGGGCGAGCCAGTCGGCTCCACTGTATTCGTAAATAACCAGACTGGCCGTGGAGTTGTTGGTATACTGCATGGCACCAATGATGGGATTATCAACACTGTCAAAGGTCAGTGCGGGATAGCGCCCCACATCGCCGGCAACGGCTACAACCTCGAGCGACCAGGCAATACCATTGTAATAGGCGTAGTTCAGATTGCGGTTGATGGTATCGTAGTAGGCCACACCAATACCACCGTTGGCGTCTTTGGCAATGGCAATGCGGTTGTAGGTAAAGAAGGATGAGTTGGGCGCATCATCAATCGTTGCGATATTCCAGGCAGCTCCGGTGTAGCGGGCATGACGCAGATCATCGTTGTCGTACTCAAAATAAACAATATTTGGTCGGTCGTTGTCATCAAAGACCAGGGCACAATGAGCCCCCACAGCATCACCACTGCCGCCGTCGGAATCGACTGTTTCACGAGTCCACACGTTACCATTAAAGTAGGCGTATTTGAGGGCATAATTATCTGCATCCTGATAGCAAATTCCAATCCCACCCTGCGAGTCAAAGGCAACTGAGGTACTGCTTGCTCCGATGTCGGTGGTATTATCGACGGTCTCCGTCACCAAGGTGTCGGCCAGGGCTGTTGGTCCATAGAGTAGGGTCAGACAGAGCGTCAGAAGGCGAATTTGGTTGATTTTTTGAAGTGGTTTTATCATTTTTTGTTGCTCGCCATAAGTTGTCTGTTTGCTATCCATGATCCTTAAAAACTGTCCAATATCAAGAATCATACCATCAGCAGAAACAAAAATACGTTGGTAAAAACAAACTGATATTTCGTGATTGATGGTGTCGTTTCAAAATGCCATACATACACAGTAGAGAAATCTGTATTTATTTCAGAGGATGTAAAAATTTCTGGGACTCCGTCTGCGTGTCTGGTCTGCGTGTTTTTCTATTTTTACTCCGTCTGCTTTTTTCTTTTTTTGTTGTGGTTTAGAGAGGTATCGTATGTCAGGCCAGATTTTTTATTTTAATCATGTCTTGATTGTGTCTTGATTGTGTCTTGATTCTGGCCTAAAATAAATGGGTGTTTGACCCAAAGTTCACAGTTTCTAACCAGACAATTATTGCCCTTACAGAGATAGAGCGTCTGACTATCCTGCTGAATAAGGCGGCAATTCCAGCGCCGGTTTTTGATCATATCAAAATGCAATGTCTGGTGGCGCTCACGCATTTTTCGACACAGATTGAGGGAAACTTGCTATCAATCGAGCAGGTTTCGGGGGTTGTCGAAAAAAACAGGACCTTTGGGCTCCATCGAGACGAGAATGAAGTCAAAAATTATTTTGCCCTGCTCGAAAAAATCCCCGGCCTGATCAAAAAACACAGGCAAAGGGTTGCCCCAAAGTTGATATTAGAATGTCATTCGTCGCTACTTTGTAAAATTGTCAGCCACAATTTACGGGGCAGGTTGAGGGATGTACAAAATGCGATCTACGCGGCAGGGTCAAAAAAAATTGTTTATCTGCCCCCCGAACCAAAGGACGTGCAGGGACTCATTGATGATCTGTGCCTTTGGACGGCTGATGCAAAAATTCATCCCATTATTCTGGCGGCAATCTTTCACAATCAATTTGTTACCGTGCACCCCTTTATTGACGGCAACGGGCGCTCGGCCAGATTTTTAACCCTCTTTCTTTTGGACATAAAAGGATATGATTGGAAAGGCATTGTCCCCGTTGATCGTTACTATGCCGATGACAGGCCGCTGTATTACAAAATGTTACAGCAGGACTATTCCCACAATTATTATTTTGGTCGCCACAATACAGATTTTTCGCGATGGATTGATTATTACGTTGAGGGGATCAAAAATATTTTACAAGGGACCCTCAATCAAATTGAATTGTACAAGACCCAGAATGTTTTATTAAACAACAGACAGACAAAGATGCTCAGATATCTTCTAAACAGCAAATCAGTGACTGCACAGGAATACGCCCTGCGGTTTAATATCTCTGCTCGCATGGCAGCAAGGGATCTCAGGCAACTTGTAGAGTGGGGCAGGTTGGGAGTTATTGGCAGGGCCAGGGCTACAAAATATTTTTTAAGGTAAAGCTATCGCCAGAGATCTGGTTTGGACAGGCAAAAAACACTTTCTCTTTTTTTGCGGGATCTAAAACCCTCTCAGGGCTTTTGTTTTATCAATACAATGGTATGTTTATTAATTCCTGTACACATCTTTTCTGTGACCGACCTTAAGGATCTTGATGATGATTTCTTTGGTAAAGACTTCATAAATAATCCGGTAATTTTGCACACGTATTCTGTAAATATCGTCATAACCTTTGAGCTTGCGGTGCCCGTCGGGAAATGGGTCAAAGGATAACGCGCTGATCGCGGCGAGGATTTTGGTTAAACACGATTTGGGTATTTTGTTTATTGCCTTTTCAGCTGTCCGGCTGATGAGAATTTTATATTTTCCCATGGCTCTCCAAATCCTTGATCACGGCCTCAAAAGAGCGGGTGGGTTCTTTGCGGAGCTTGGCCAAATCCCGCGTATCGAGGAATTCTTCGAGCTTATCCAGGACAGCATCTTCTATAAACTTGCTTAATTTGATTCCCAGCTTTTTACATACCTCATCAATGGCCTTCTTGATTTGAGGGTCCATACGGGTGGCAAGTTGTGTTTGCATAGCATCTCCTATCTTTTTCTAGATAATGTTAGCATAAGATAGCATGTGCTGGCAAGATATATTGGGGTTGTATCAGGGCTTCGCAATGGAGTTTGGTTTTTGCTTCGTCTGGGGGCTCTTGCTGTGAGCATAATAGTCACAGGCTCAAAACAGGAATTTATCCTCGAGAAAACACTATTGAGGATCTTGTTTCAATCTTCTTGGTTTTGGAGTTTGGTTTTTGCTTCGTCTTGGGGGCTCTTTTGCTTCGTCTTGGGGGCTTCTTGTCTGGAGGGCTTTCGTCTGGGGGGCTTTTGTTCACAGAGGATTTTTACGACCTCGTCTTTATCAGTATCAGCATCCATTATATATTGGATGCCGCTGATTTTGGCAGCGTCCTGTGTCAGGGCTACAATGTCATCACGTGCGATATACTTCATGGCAAATTTTCTGTTGCCGCACATGAGTTGTTTGAGCCCCCTCCGCCGATTCTGGTCCGAAAGTATGGTGACACCTTTAGGTTGTAAGTTTCCTAAATCTCCTGAGCCAACTGCTGGGCCAATTTTTCGATTTCTTTTTTAAGATCAGGGACTGTTGTCCCGCTGGTCGCCGTAACACTTTTCTTGATAGCGCCGGTTTCTACGTCAACATAGTCCATGACGATCTGTAATGATCCCGCAAGGCCCCTGATTGAGCAGCTGACCACAGCTGTTGCACCCAAAAATTTTCCCAGCTGGGCCTGTGATCGTTCGTCATGAAAATCATCCAATGTTTTTTCGAGCTCCCTGATAGCCGCTGTCTGGGCCGCTGCATCAATGGCTTGAAATCTTTTTGATCCAACAAGGGCACTGCGCAAGGCCTCGGTTAACGCGCCTGTTGCTGACACGATTTGGCTTGGAAGACCTTTGTGCACAGCAACAATCACTGACGTGCTAATGGGACCAAGCTTTTTTACTGTTATCTCTGCCGTTGCACGTATGCTCGCATTTGTAGTTGACTCGACTATTTTTTTGGCCTCGTCGACCACCTGGGGGTTTTTTGTGTATTCCAGATATCTCATGGCTGGGCCAAAGCGTAAGGTCCCTGTCATGGGATCTCTTGCGCTGTCATGCGCCTCTGAGATAAGCGCATTAAACGCCTGCGGGCTGAGATCGGAGGCAAAGACCTCGGGGATTAAGCCTGCAAGGTTCTCCAAAGGAAAATCTTCGAACAACGACAGAACTTCTCTTACGGATCCTGCTTCAAGTTTTTTTGTTTGGGTCACCAACCACTCGCGGACCAGTGTTGTGACAAGTTCTCTCTGGTCGCCATCTAACGCATCTTCCAGGGTCGTTGTGATGTCAGGGTTGTAGCGAGCATGAGTTGAACCATAAATAGAGGCTTTGGCGCCGTCAACCCATCTTCGGAGAAGTTTTTTATAATAGGTTGCGGGGTCATCCGCTGCTGCCACACGCACGCCATCTACCAAATGAGATAAATTTTGTGATTGTCCTTGATAAGCAACACGCTCTTCTTTTGCAAACGGGGAACATGGGCGACCAGTATTTTGATAGTCTCCAACTATATCTTTGAAACTGCCGTTAATAGCGTTACCGTACAGAACCATATTTTGCTCCTTCCTATGAGAAGACTACGCATAGTCTCATGTTTTTATTTTTATGACCACAGCCAGACACCTCTTTGTTTTGTTTTGTTGTGTTGTGCATCGAGTCCTAGGTAGAAAAGTTGCGTATTAACCGGCCCTTTTTTCCGCGAGTGACACAACCCCGTGATATGCACTATAATTTCTGGGGGGCTTTTTAAAAAAAGGTCGTTTTTTGGGCTTTTTTTGTGATTTTTGTGATTTTTTT
>JADGCS010000175.1 GCA_015228875.1 Deltaproteobacteria bacterium
CCTGCCTTTCATGTCCAGTTGTTCGCAAAAATACTTTTCACTCTGTTCAATAAGTTGGTTTTGTTTAAATTCATCAAGTGCGCTCCAGGCGGTTTTGATTCGCTCGATGGTTTCTTTTTTCTTTTGTTCTTCGAGTTGCACCGCCCTCCTCTGCCTTGCCTCTTGTTCGCGTTGTTCGATCAAAATCTCGTTTTGGGACTTTTGTTCAAGCTCGGGATATTTTGCGGGGTTCTTTAACGAATCGATCCAGAGACCGGGTGCGTTTTCTGCGGTCATGAGTCTTGCCTTAAGACGGGTGATGTGTTTTTCGCAGAGCTCACGTCCAAAGTCAGAAAGGTAGGCAGAGATTGTTTCGCGCGCTATAGGAAAAGACTTGTCGGGAAGATTAATTTTTAAAATATTAAAAAAATCATCAGCATCACCTGATGATGTTTTTAATATTTCTTTATTTTTACTGCCTAAAGTTTCAACCGTGGTCTTTTGTGTAGGGGGTGTCCGCCGAGCTAATGAATTCAAGTGTTTTATGTCGTTTGCGTTTTTACTATTAATACTAACCATGGTTGGGTTTGTAGAGGTGCTGTTAAAAGATTCTTCCATGGTTGAATCTTTATATATATCATTAACCATGGTTGAAGCTGTAGGGCTTAGGGGTTCATACGAAATGATGTCATGTAAACCTTTGCTAAAAAAGGCCGCCGGCAGGGTGACACGATAAACAAAACCATCTTTAGAGAGATTTCCAAGACGGACAATGAGTTTCTTGCTAATTAAGCCTTTGAGGGCGTGTACCACGGGTTTGTTTGACAGGTTAAGGGTTTGAGAAATTCTCGTAGCTCCAATTTTGTCTATGGTGATGTTTCGGTTGAACCCGTAGCTCAATCGATAGAGATAGCAAAAAACAAGGAATTCAGAAATGGACAGAATTTTCAAAAGGGAATCAAAAATCTCGTTATCCCAGCGACCAAAATCATGTTTTGTTTCAACCTCGCTTCGGTTATTATCAATCCATTTTACATTAATGTGCTGCCCCCTATTTGTTATAAAGGATCCCCTTGCGATGTAATTATTGGTTTCGAGATTTCTTAGAGAATTTCTAATCGTAACATGGGACATGCCTGTGTAGGTAGACAGATACTGAGGACTGAGTGGGATGTAGGTTTGTGATGAACCCCATCCGTGACTTAATCTTAAGAGTAAAAGATAAAGAATTTGGTCAACAGGTCGCAGGGTGTGTGAGAGTTCAAAAAACGAATTGGGAATTTTTGTGTACTTTGATTTTAGATTTATTTTGTAGTTGGCCCCTACAAAATCAACCATGGTTGAATTGGTAGTCGACTTATGGCTCGAATGCCCTACAGATTCGACCATGGTAGTATGTGTATTGCTATTGTTTTTTACAAATTCGCCCGCTGTTGAATCAGGTTTTGCTTGGGTTGGAGTGTACGAATCTAAATTAATTTGGTGCGCTTTATCTTCTTTTTGGCTTGAGACAGATATTTTTTGTTTCTTTGCTTCAATATTGACATTTAACGGGCGTTCTTGAGAAATTTGAGGGGAAGGCTGTAAAAAACTTGCATGCTGTTTATTGTCATTGCTGTTTAAATTAAGTGTGGTCGATTTTGTAGAGGGTGTGTGGTCTATTGTTTCAACCATGGTTGATTCTGTAGATGATGGTTTGTCTACAGTTTTGACCGTGGTCGAATTTGTAGAGGTGTCGAGCGGGGCTGTTTTAATGGGATAGTTGGTAACGCTTATTTGGTCTACATTATCAACCATGGTTGAATTAATAGGTGCTGTGGGTTCTGCATATTCAACCATGGTTGAAATTGTAGGGGTTGTTTTAGCTTTTGCTTGTATGTTTTCTTGTTGAATCTCTTTTATTGATTTTCCGAGATTAATAAAACTGCCAAGGGGAGGGCGGCTATTTGAATTTGTTGTTTGTGTGGTGTCGGCACTAAGGGCAGAAAGATCAACAGTTTTGATAGATTTAAATGCGGTAAATGGCTTTAGTTTTGTCATAAACCAAGTTATTTCTGTTTTTTTGGTTTCAAACCAAATATCTTCTTGGACTTAAAACACATTACATCCAGAGATGGCTGTCTAATGATTTAATATTAAGGATCTCTCTCACAAATTTGACCTGATCCTTTGCCGCATCGGACTTTTTGTTAAACAAAAAAATTGGTTTGCAACTGCTGGTGGCCTGCTTGAAAATTGTGCTCTCGCGAATGGTGTTTTCTGTGATGTATTTGCCGTATTCTTGTTGCAAAAAACCCAAAACAAATCTGGATATTGTATGATTGTTGTTAAAAGTGGGAAGAATTTTAATATTTTCTGGTTTTAATTTAAAGCGGGTAGGGTACTCGGTTTTTAAGTGAATAAGGTCTTCAAAGAAGTCCGCCATGCCCAAGGTGGCCTCATAAGCTAGTTGAACAGGGACAATTAAAAAATCAACCGCCAGCAGAACGGCTCTGGTTCTAAGGTCTAGGGCAGGGGATGTGTCTATTACAATAAAATCATAGTCGTTCTTTATCTTGGAAAGCTCGTTGTCAAAAAAGAACATCGGGGTCTTGTCTGGGTCCTTTTGCCAGTCTGTTGAATTAACGTACAACGAGACAATGTATTCGTTGATATAGTCCAGCTTGGGGGTTCCGGGGATCAAATCAAGGTTGGGGTAGGGAGTTTTTTGAATGATATCTTTGTATGATTGGGCCTCGTTTGAAAGCAGGTGTCCAAAACAAAGCATGTCTTTGTGTGGTACAACCCCAAGGTGAGAGCTCATATGACCTTGTCCACACATATCAATAGCCAAAACCTTTAATCCCATACAGGCCAGGAAAGACGCAAAATTAAAGGCCTCCATTGATTTACCGGTGCCCCCTTTTTTATTATTAAAGCATATAACCTTAAATCCAACCTCGGGTTTTTTTATGTCGAGAAATTTACGGGTATCAATGACATCTTGAATGGAGTAGGTGCGTACAAAAGCCTTGCCAACAGGATTCTTTTTTTCCATGCGAGGGGAGGGGAGGGTGCCTTCTTTTTCTTTGCGGTAAATGAGATTTGGGCTTATTCCCAAAAAAGAACAAAACTCTGATAAGCCAAATTTTATTTCTATGTCTTCAAGATTTCTTTCTTCTTTAACTTTGTCCAAAAGAATTGATTCGTCCGCTGGTCTAATAAAACTGGGTGCATTATCGGGATTAATGGGGGGTTGATTAAAATTTTTAATTTCATTGATAGAGATATTTTGGTTTTCCATGGGATTTTCTCTATCATAAAACAAATCACTCATCAAAGGATAAATTAGTATTTTAATAGTAATGTGTCTATTGGATGCTGAAATGATCATTTCTTTGGAGAACAGATTGTTGAGATAAAAAAATATGGTCACTGATTTTAATACCTTCTTTTTTTGATTGAAAAGTAGATTTGATTTTTGTGAAACAGATAAAAGAAGGAGGTTAAAATTACGATCAATATTTAGTCGCATAACATACAAAATAATAAAATTAATCATAAGATTTAGAGGGATATAAAAAGTCACATAATTAACATTATGTAATAGTTTGTGTGCTGGCCATTTAGAAACTCAACATAATCCTGCACTTAACATAAAATTTACATTATGTAATATTTGCCTTGCTTAACAGTTCTCCTTTGTACTCAAACAATAATTCCAGCACTGTCTTTTTAATCTCGTCGCTCATCGGCTCGTTGAGGATCTGGCTCGTTTTTTCTTCGAGGCTGATGATCTTTTTCATGACCTCGGTTTGATTTTGTATCACAGGCCTCTTGTATATCTGTTGGGTTTGTTGGTTTTGATTCATAGGGTTTCTCCAATAAGAGTTGTTTTAAATTTGTTCGTCTTGCCTTTGGGACAAAGGACAGGCGAACCCGGCTTAAAATTTTTTTGATAGCAGATTTTACGGGGCTGTTGATGTGGTCACAAAAAGTGATTTTGATTTCTTCGCGGTCAAGAGACCATGCAGAGACAAAACAGGTGTTGTCTTTTAAAAAATCACCCAGGCAATCAATGCACCCGCACACAGTGGCCTTACTGTTTTCGATACGCATGAGATATGTTGATCCTTCGAGTGATCTTTCAAAATATTCACCGCTGATGAATTTTGTTTTGTCCTTGGGCTGACCACAGGTCTTGCAAAAGAGATCGTCCATTTATCTCCTTAAAAATTATAGGCGATGGTGAATGGTAGTCTTATTCCTGCCGATCCAAGGCCATCGGGGATTGTTAAAAAAATCGAGATGCCAACACCTGTTTTTATTTTGCGCGTGATCGCATAATAAATATTAAAAGAGGGTTCTGCATAAAACTGCCATGCAGAACGGGAAACATCGATGTTTAAAGGATTTGCGAGAGCGTAGTTGTAGGCAATGTCAGAAATCTTTATCTGCGAACAACCAAGCGTCAGGTTTAATGCTGGTTGAATTTTTTGTTTTTTAAAAAAGTTTTTTTGAAAGACAAGGCCAGCAAGAAAGTATTCGACCTTTTCAGAAAAATTCCCCACAACACCCGTGCTGGGCATCTGTGTGGCAGAAAAGTTGTAGCCTGCCGGAAAAATATAATGAAACGACGGACCAATTTTAAAACCCTGACAGAAAAACCCCCTGCCGCAATCAAGATCAAAAAGAAGCCCTGCCCCCAAATCCATATGGATTGCTGATTTGCGGTTATTGCCATTAAAGTCCTCGTCAAACACCAAGGAGGGTCCAAAAGAGAGTCCTGTCTCCACGTTGCCAGCGTGTGTAAGGACAGGGACAAACAAAAAAATAATCAATAAAAATTTATAAAACATCATTGTACCCCAATATAAAATGGTTGGACTCAAGAATATGCCCCACCGTATCTGCAATATCCACATTGTCGGTATAAGGAACCGCCAGGGCAAGATTTGCAATTTCAGACAAACTTTCGAGATAGTCCTGCACAAACGAATCGGCGTTAAGTGTGTAGGACCCAGACTTGACAGGGGTGTAAGGCAATAGACTGCATGTCTCGTTAAGCGATTCTGCAAAGGCGCTGACAAGATTTATGGCACTGCCTGCATTAACGTCATGTGCCATCTTGACAAAGGCAAGATCATAAAGGGTTAGCAGATTATTTTCTTTGGTGGCGGGCGCTGTCGAAAGCAAATGGCGATTAAGGTCAAGCGTTGGGTCAAAGAGAAAAATATTTTTGAAAACATCTCGCGCATATAAATAGGGATCGGTGTTGAGTGCTGTGTTGGTATCGACACTCTCAACAAACGCAGTAAACAGGGTGGTCATCAAAGAAACAGTCATGAGCCGGGTGTCTTTGTCTTCATTATCTTTAATATCAATGATGGCTGAGAGTTCGTTTGTACCAACTGCCACGGGTTTATTGGTTATGGGATCTACATAAGATCCGCCCATGACCCTGATGGTGATTATGGGGTTGTCGTGAGAGACCGTAAACTCAAATTCACCAAAGCTGTTTGTTGTGGTTTTGTCTAAAACAACCTCTGCACCTTCTTTTGTT
>JADGCS010000176.1 GCA_015228875.1 Deltaproteobacteria bacterium
CACTTTTTTGTTTTTTAAATACTCATTTTTGAGATTAAAGGCCATGTAAGAAAAATTGATGCCTGTGTCTTTTTTAAACAGAAGATCTTTTTTGTTTTTTAAAAAAGGGATCATGACAAAGGGGCAGTTGTTTTGAACAAGGTCGATCCTGCCCTTGATAAGTTCGAGCGCCCTTAAAGTACTGTCGTTAATGACTCTAAAAACAAGTCTGCTGTTTTTTGCCTTTGGTCCAAAATACCCATCAAACCGCTCAAGCACGACCTGGCTCAGTGTGGTTTTTTCGGGTTCCAGTCTGTAGGGGCCTGTCCCTGACAGATCCTTGTGCAGTGCATCTGCGTTCGGCTCTGGAAGAATTCCCAGTGTCATCAATGATAAAAAGGGGGTGTGTGTCTGCCCCAGTTTAAAAATGACTGTCCTGTCATCTGGTGTCTCAATGGATTTGATCACCTTGAGTTTGCTTTTATAGGGGGAGATTATTTCGTCACCCATCATGGACTGATAAGTGTATTTGACATCTTTGCTTGTGAGTTTTTTTTGATTGTGAAAGAAGCAGTTGTCGCGCAGATAAAACACATAGGTCTGCGGATCCCTCATCTCATGGCGCACGGCAAGGTCTGGCACAAGGTTAAGGTGATCGTCTTTTGTCAACAGACCATTGTAAATGAGTTTGTTGATCTTCTGGCTTAAGGCATCCCTTTGAAGCCGCGGGTCAAAGTTTTCGGGGCTGTCTTCGATGCCAATGACAATGGTTTCCTTGTCGCGGGGCACATCCTGATGACAGGCTATTAGAAAGGACAGTATCATGACGAGCAGAATTTTTTTCACACCGGGGTTTTACAGATTTATCATCAAGCGGTCAAATATTCATGCCTTAAGGCGCGCGATGACCCTTCTTGTTTTGATTTATTGCCCGCTCGCTTATGCGGGGGCCGAAACCCTCAGCGCCATCATCAACAGCTACGAAAAGAACGCGGTGACTATCGGCGTTGCGGTGCATGCGGTCGATGATAAAAAAGAAATTTTCGCCCACAACGCCCATGAGGCACTTAATCCGGCATCCACAATGAAGGTGCTCACATCGGCTGTTGCGCTCACACACCTTGGTGGATCTTATCAATACGAAACAGTTCTTTCGACGGATCGTTTTTCGCAGGGCGTTCTTCAAAATCTTTATCTTAAAGGGAGCGGGGACCCTTCGCTTGTCGAAGAGCGTCTTTGGAGAATTGCCAAGGACCTTAAAGTGAGGGGCGTCAACAAAATCAATGGCAGTATCATTATTGATAATTCATATTTTGACAGTTTTGAATTTGCCGGAAAGGAGGCCGACAGCACCCGCGCCTATAATGCCTCTCTCTCGGCCCTCGCGGTCAATTTTAACAGCTTTGCCGTGGTCGCCACAAACGACGGGGCGGGAAATCTCGAGGTTCATATTGATCCGCCCACGCCCCATTTAAATCTGGTCTCAAAAATCAGACCGTCAGGCAACGCTGTGACTATTGCCAGGTCCTACAACGGCGGGGTTGAATTCGTCACAGCGACAGGCGGGGTATCCACAGAGACCATCAAATACGCCAATAGCTCGGATCCGGTGCAGTACGCGGGGACAACCTTTAAGTGGGTGCTTAATCAGTTGGGCATTGAGTTTAACGGCAAGATCAAATCAGGATCGGCGGCGGGTAATAAAAGGGTCTTTGTTGATCAGTCAAAACCCCTCTCCCTGATCCTCAGGGACCTCAACAAGTTCAGCAACAATTTTACAGCAGAAATGATTTTAAAAACCATCGGTGCAAAAAAATCGGGGGTCCCAGGCTCAACTGCAAAGGGTGTGGCGGTTATGAAAAATTTTCTCTCGGGTGCCGGGGTTGACAGTGATGAATACGCCATCTTTAACGGGTCGGGTCTTTCAAAGAACAACAGGATCTCCCCGCATGCCCTCGATCAGGTCTTGGTCTCCGTTTATTCAGACAACAGAATCAGGGCTGATTTTATTGCTTCACTTGCGATTGCAGGAACAGACGGGACGTTGAGATCACGGCTTGAATCACCGGGGCTTCACGGTAATGTCAAGGCCAAGACCGGTACTTTAAGTGATGTGACCAGCCTTTCGGGATTTATAGAAACAGCATCCAGACAGATGCTGGCCTTTACAATCATGGTCAATGGGCCGGGTGCCGGTTCGGGCGGATTTCACGCGATGCAGGAAAAACTGTTGATCGACATTTACAAAAGTTTTTAAAAAAATAAGGCCCACGCACCAGACATGTCATTCAGTGTGCGGGCCTTCTGGCGCAAGGTAGCCATTTCAAACGATAAGAATTTGTAATTATTGCCATTATCTTTCCAAGCCTCCCCCCAAAAAAAACATAGGCCCCAACAGTCGGTTTTTCGCAACTTTAAAAACAACTCACCGAGCATGTGTGTGTTGGTTTTACTTAATGTCAATATCTGAAAGGATCTTATGGTGGGGAACGGTTCTTTTGTTTGCAGGGTCCCATGGACACCCGCGGTCAGCAGTCTTACGGGCATGGCGGATCCATCACACGTCGCTGTCACTCGTGATCAGCGCGGGTCAGTATTAAATCCGATCTTAATGGGACCGGACTCGTCAATCACCCAAGACGTGAGCGACTTTGCGGGCATCACAAATTATTCTACAGATGGTTTTAAAAGAAAACAAAGGGTTCGTTTGCCGAGGACAGGGAGATTTTTTCCTCACGCGTTATTTGTGCCTCGTAGACAACATCAGGAACCATCACTTGCAGCACTTGGCGATGAAGAGAATACTGTCAGCAGCAGTTCTCCCGGGTTCATCCATCGTGCAGTTATGGTCGCCTCAGATCGTGGTACGGGCATAACGGGAAAAACAAAACACGCCGATCAACATAAAATCAAACCCATTGCATTGCCGGAGGCCTATCAGGGTATCAAGTGTGGACGCGGGATGACACTGAATGTGATCGTCGATCGCTTTGAATACGTTGCAGAGCGGCTTGTGAACTCGCCGGCGGGCAGGGCCTGCATATTAAACGCAAGAAACAACCTGGTACGCCTGCTCATTGCCCTGGACGATCCCGCCCTGTTTCAGAAATTCATAGAAAAAATTGCCACGAACCAGAGGACCACGCCTTATGTTGTTGTCCTGGGGATGGCCCTTTATCAGGGGGAGTCAAAGCTAAGCTTGTTAAAAACATGGTCAGATGATCATGGGCGATTTGCTCCCCTTAAAGATTCCCTTGAGCGATGCCGTCATTTTATTTTTAGTGATCAAAGCCGCTTTGTATCTGTTGATACATCAGATTGGGCAGGCATAAAGACGATAGACGGTATTATTATTGATTCCCTTATTTTTTCTCTTCAAATCGAAGACAGGCGCCGCGGCAATGCCGAGCTGCGAGAAGTGGCCTGTCTGGTTGCAGAACGCCTGCCGGAGATCGTTAATATTCCCAAAGAATGGGAGGATGTGGCTCAAAAATATCTGGGGGATAGTTCGCGAGAGTACGCCCTGTGGCATCAAGCAGCGGCACATGCCGTTGCACTATTTGGTGTTGAGTGGCTGACTGAAAATTTTATTGCGCTGGCTGAGGATGATCGTGACCATGATTTTCTGATACTCAATCTTTACAACGGAAAGGACGGACTGGATTTTTGGAAAAGAAGCAGCAGGGCTTTAATGACAAGGGCTGGCGGTTTAGTCGCAAGACAGGCCGGTGAGCTGTTACAGACGGTCAATTATTTAAAGGTGTTGATGCGTCAGCGCGGTATGGAAAAGACAGGCGACGAATTTTTTAGGTGTTTTATCGGTTTTTTGATGTCCCGCGACATGGTTGTTTTTTTAAAACGGCGACGGGGGATAGAGCATATAGAATCGCAGTTAAATTTTTTTGTGGACCATTTGAAAAAAGTTCAGGTCAGAGAGGGTACGGCGGCAGGTATGGTGGTGCCGGAGGATGTCTCTGTCCCGGGGCGAATATTTGAATTTTTTGGAAACGATCTTCGCTCAATAGAAGAGCTTGCAGAATTTATTGCCGATGCTGTGGGCGTTCGCCGACAGGTGTTTCTCAATTCAGTCCTGCAGGTTAAGAGAAGCAATCAAATTTATTGGGACGAACATCAAGTTACTAACTTGACTTTGACGCGGTTGAGTTCCTCTGTCGTGCGAGGAATGCACCCGCGCTCTGTCGACTTTGAAATTTCCAAGCATAAATTTACCGGTGTGGATCTTTCCGGATTTTTCAAGATGCCGCTGTGTGAAGACGATGACGATCAGCGTGATGCCCTAAGACTGGCCCTGCTTCAGATCATTCGCGAATTGCATAAAGGCGGTCCTGTGGCTACGGCGTTTGCCCTTTTGATCAATCACCATGGCGAAGACCCAACGCGTCTGTTTCCCATACTAGACAAGGCCCTCGGACTGGGGTTGAGAATGCTCACCCCCGAATTGTTTTTGAAAACAGCAGATGAACTGGACCTTTTTCTGTACGGGCTGATGCTGATGCACAAAGAAGAACAACTCTAAAAAAACAGTCCTTTCATTTCTGGTGAATGTTTTACCGCGTTTTAAACGTCACCCATTCGCCCCAGTGGTGATCCGGTCTGTTTATTTTTACACGGACCTTTACGGGCTGATAGAGGATCACGTATTCGTTCCAGTAGTCCTTGGTGATTTTTTTTTCTATCCACGGCGTGTTGGACTTAAATTGGGTGTCGAGTTTGTTTGAACCTGTGCCGCCGACGATATCGACAAGATAGGGAACACCCTTGATCCCCGTCCAGCTTATTTTAAGGTTCCCCTGCGTGTCGTCAAATCCAATGACGGCGCCATTTTGGGGATAGGTGATCTTTGGTGGCGAGGGGGCTTTTTTTATCAGGGCCTCAATTGCTTCGTCTGCAAAAAAAACGTCGTACCCGTCTGACAGCCTTGTGATCAGTGATCTGTTGTCTGGTTCATCCGGCACGACAACTGTTTTTGAATGGTTGATCCACTCAAAAAGAAGTGCCTTCATTTCAAGAAATTTTGCCGGGTACAGGTGCTTGACATCCCTCTGTTCCTGCGGATCGGTTGACAGGGCGTAAAGAAAAAATTCTTCTGTTTTCAGGTTCCAGATCCTGTAAAAAAGTTTCCAGTCTTTGCTGCGGACAGCACGCATGTAATCCACTATATTTTCCGGGTGGTCTGCCTGATAACCCTGATACGAGCTTGACGCAAAGGCTGATCTTTCGGGACCGGTTTCTGCGTCATCAATAAGCGGCAGCAGTGATCTTCCCTCAAGATGCGTCGGCACAGACAGACCAAGGACATCAAAGATCGTGGGCATGATATCCAGTCCGCGGGCGATTTTGGTGACGACCCTTTTTTGTGGCACGACACCGGGCAGGGAGATGATCAGGGGCACGCGGATGATCGTGCGCCACGAGCACAAAGGAGGATTGCATGAAACCATAATAATGTAATTCAAATTTGTGTGTAACTACACAAGAGATGAGGGTTTGGCCCCTCGAAGCCGTCTTGCAGGAGGAGGC
>JADGCS010000177.1 GCA_015228875.1 Deltaproteobacteria bacterium
AAGAAACCATTAAATCGCTGATGTTAAAATTACAGCAATGCGATTTAATCATTGATGGAGGCAATGCTCATTACAAAGATGATCTGATCCGGGTTAAAGAACTCGCCCAAAAAAACATCCGCTACATGGACTGGGGTGTGTCTGGCGGTGTCTGGGGCCTTAAAAAGGGATATTGCACGATGGCCGGTGGAGAAAAAGAAGATTTTGAATTTATCGAACCCTTGTTAAAAACACTCGCACCACCTGGGGGCTATTTACATTGCGGGCCGGTGGGGAGCGGGCACTTTGTAAAAATGATACACAATGGCATCGAATATGGCATGATGGAGGCCTACGGCGAGGGGTTTGAACTTTTAAGATCCTCTCCCTACAAAGATCATTTCGATTTTAATAAAATCGCTCATCTGTGGAATCAGGGGAGTGTTGTCAGGTCATGGCTCTTGGAACTTTTGGAGCGCGCCTTTCATGAAGATCCTGATCTGAGTAAAATAAAAGGATATGTTGAGGATTCCGGAGAAGGAAAATGGACCGTTCTGCAGGCCATCGAGAGCAACGTCCCGGCAACCGCACTCGCCCACGCCCTTTTTAAAAGATTTCAGTCCCGTCAAACCGACGGTTTTTCTGACAAGGTCCTCGCCGCCCTGCGAAGGGAGTTTGGGGGGCATGCTGTAAAAAATCAACAACCTTAATTTTTTTACAACAATGCCACAGCTCAAAGCCCATCTTAAAATAAATAAAAACTTCTGTATCGAAGAAAAACCAGGGGATACCATTCTGGTTGTCTTTGGGGCCTCGGGGGATTTGACAGAACGTAAAATAATTCCCGCGCTTTTTAATCTGTATCAAAAAAAACTCCTTCCCAAAAAATTTTTCGTCTTGGCCTGCGCCCGCACAAAGCTTGATGATATTTCATTTCGTGATCAAATCAAATCGTCACTCATGCAGACAAATTATCAAGGGACACAGGACGTCTTGACGGTATTTTGTAACTTGTTCTTTTATCTTTCTGGCGATTATCATGATCCCCGAACGTATGCGGATTTATCTCTCTTGTTAGACAAAACAGGTAAAAAAAACTGCAATCTCCTCTTTTATCTCGCTACCCCGCCCGTTGTTTATGATCCGATCGTAGAAAATCTGGGCAAGGCAGGTCTCGTCAAAGACTGTCACGAGGGCATTTTCTATCCCCGTGTGGTTGTAGAAAAACCCTTTGGCCACGATCTCTCAAGTGCCTTGGAACTCAATGCAAAACTCCGCGATATTTTAGCCGAACGGCAGATATACAGGATTGATCATTATCTTGGCAAAGAGACAGTGCAGAATATTCTCATGTTTCGTTTTGCCAACACCATTTTCGAACCCGTCTGGAACCGTCAATACATTGATCACGTGCAAATCACCGTGGCCGAAGATATTGGTGTCGGCCACCGTGCAGGATATTACGACAAGGCGGGACATCTTCGTGATATTTTTCAAAACCACATGTTCGAGATGATGGCGCTCGTTGCCATGGAACCACCGGCATCCTTTGAGGCTGATCGTATTCGTGATCAAAAGACCGAGTTCTTTCGTTCGATCCGTCCTGTTCAGTTGACAGATATTGTGCGCGCCCAATACAAAGAAGGGATCATCAAGAACACCGTGGTTCCCTCTTATCGCCAGGAACAGGGAGTTCCTCCTGATTCTGTGACAGAAACATTTGTGGCTGCAAAACTCTGGGTCGACAGCTGGAGATGGCATGATGTTCCCTTTTTTCTTAAAACGGGAAAACGTCTGGCAAAAGGCTTTAGCGAGATTGCCATCAAGTTTAAGCATGTGCCGCACTCCATTTTTGGGCCCATTCACTCTGTTGATATGCCGTCCAACGAACTCGTTTTTAATGTTCAACCCAATGAAGGCATCGCTCTGACCATTCAGGCCAAATACCCCGGGCCAAAGCTCTGTATGAGCACTCTGACGATGGACCTGTTTTACAAAGATGTGATGGAGACAGAGATGCCGAGCCCCTACGAACGCCTCCTCATTGACTGTATGCTGGGAGATCAGACCCTTTTTATTCGTCAGGACGAAATAGAACTGGAGTGGGGTTTGGTTGATCCCATTCTTAAATCGTGGGAACTTGAGCCTTCTGTTCGTGAGTTAAAATTTTATCCCGCCGGTTCGTGGGGCCCCGCTGAGGCAGATGAACTCATTGGATCCGAAGGGAGATGTTGGCACCGTCAAAACTAAAAGTGAAAAAATTTTTTTACAAAAATCCTGAAGATCTTAACCATGCCCTCGCTGACTTTATTTGTAGCAAGGCAAAAGAAACCTTAAGCCGCAGTAACGTTTTTACTTGGGTCCTATCGGGGGGAAATTCCCCTCTGGCTCTGTATGAGTTAATGGCAAAGCCCCCCTGTTGTTTTCAAATGCCATGGACGAAAATCCATCTTTTTTTTGGTGACGAACGCCATGTGCCCTTTGATCATCCAGACAGTAATTATTTTAAGGCTTGCAAAACAATGGTAGCCCATGTTGCTATCCCGTCAGAAAATGTTCACCCCATCAAGGTGGACCGCAACTCCACAGATCAGGCGGCTCTTGATTACGAATTAGAATTGAGAGATTTTTTTTCTCTCGATATCAAGAGTTCTGCGTTTCCAATGTTTGATCTGGTGCTTCTTGGGATGGGTACCGATGGACATGTGGCATCCCTTTTTCCTCAAGATCCGGCACTTACTGAAAAAACACGATGGACATTTCCCGTACAAAATCCAGGCATGGCACCCCTGCACCCCCGTATCACCTTAACTTTACCGGTTATCAATAATGCCAATGACGTTGTTTTGTTGATTACAGAACCCGCAAAACTATCTTTGGTTGAAAAAATTATTTATGGACGTCAATCTGGTTTAGAACAATACCCTGTTTGTCGTGTAAAACCGCGGGGTGAATTAAGTTGGTTTGTTTCATCAGTGAAAAAGTCTGAAAAAGGTGTCAATTGCTGTTTTTAAAAGGGGGAAAATGGTGTCGAAAAATGAACAAATTTGCCGCTATGAGAGGCAAAATTTGCTCATTTTGATAAAGGGTAGCAAGTTGATGGGTGTTGTTTCAGAAAACAAGACGGAGAAAGAACGCAAGACGGAGAAGAACGCAAGACGGAGCAATAGCAGAACACGAGCAGTATGTTTGGTTTTTGATTCAATAGTGGCTTAGTTCTTCGTGCGAACAAGGTGTCGGAACACCAACAGATTATGAAAACATGGGGTCATGCCCCCAACATCAAGAACCCGCCGCGCTCAAGTGGGGCGGATTGGGTTGTATTGTGTAAGGAAAACAAGGCCTTTCCAAAGTGGGCGCGACACGTAATAAATGGTACAAAAATTGCATCACTTGACTTTGTAGCTCTAACTTATGAGGGTGTTTAATGGGAAACAGACTCAAATCTTGTATTATTGCCTTCATTGCCCTGATGGCCCTTGCCCCGTGGCCTGTCAAATCGAGCCAAGCGACTGCATGGGGGGTCTGTTCTTTAAAAAACTATCGCAGCTACTGCAGTTACAATTCGGGTAATCTTATTGGTGTCACCGGGGGCGGCAGTTATTTATTCAGTACCTTCATACAGGAAAAGACCTCCCTTGATTCCACAAACAACGCCCTGTTTACGGTCGAACTCTTTGATGCGGCAAGAAACCCCCTTGGTCAATCCGTACGCATGGAGAGGATGGTCTGGTCGGATTATCTTGGTGGCAAGTGGTACTCGAACATGAATGGTGGCACATCTTATTTGTTGGAAGACAACTTTCAGCCTGTAAGCGCGAGCGCTCAAAACTACAAAAAGGTTGTGGTGATCCCCGTGAGTGCCGCCTACGCAAGGATACGAGTTTATAATCTTGGGAGTGTCACCCTCTATTCGGCATTAACGACATTTAGCAAGCTTAACTACCTGTCAGAGGGTGAAGTGGGTGTGAAGGGGATGGGCATCTTCTATTTCAATACTCTTCCAGAGATATTGGCGAGTAACGGTATAGAACACACAGCGGCAAGGGTTTTTTTATCCTATCTGGCACGTCGCAATCCTTCCGGTCGAATCGTTGACAAATTCTTTGATGGAATGATCCTTCTCGCCAACGCCAAGAACCATTTTCGTGTACCCGGATACTCTGCGGAAGTGAGTCATCTCAGTATGGTAACGTGGGGAAACTACCTTGACATCCTGTTTGATTCGATGGTGGACACTCTCGATCTGGATGGCGATAGCAACTTTGCGGAACCTCTTTTTGATGCGGATGGCAGCACGCCACCCTCCGCACTAGAATCATTGAACGAGGCTGCGGGTACCGTCAAAACGGCCATTGGAGAACCGGACTACAAGGTCAAGTTTTTTGTGACGATCCCAATCCCCATTGAAGGGGGTGACACGGGAGAGATATTACCTCCGCTTTTTGGCAACGTGGATGGTTATGCTGGCGACGAGAGTTTTGGCGATGATGACGATGAAATGGAGATTATCGGCTGGTTTATCCATGAGACACTCAATCGTTGGGACCGTGACAAACACCTCTATCCCCACCTCGAACTTGGGGGGTTTTATTTTAACGATGAATATCCCCTGGCAAAAAACAAAAACATGGCCTACTGGGCCATGGCCCTGACAAGACCCCACGGGCTCAAACTCATCCATTCCCCCTATAGAATCAAAAATTCTAACACGCCAACATCGTTCCGTTCATCGTATTTTAACGGTATCTATGTGCAGCCCCATTATTTTCCTGATATTGATATAAGGTCTGATTCTACGATCCCGGTTCTTGCTACAATGATGCTCTATCCGGGACTAAACCATGGGGGTATCAATCTGGAATGGACCGGTTACGCGGAAGGGAGAGCGATTCTTCCCTACTTGGATATCGTAAGGGATTGGGACATTGCTGATCAAGTGTCATTCATGACCTATGATAACGGGGGAAGGATCTATCTTTGTGATCCCGCAAACCGATATCTGTTTGAGGTCTCTTTTTGCAGGGTCGATGGACGGGATATTTATCAAGAAATTGCTGATGTATTGGGGAGATCCAAAGATCCCCCCAATACAATTGACCCAGAGATCCCCATCGATGACATTGAGGGGAACATTGTTGTGCCGACCTTGAAAGGCCCTGGTCCCTTAAGGGCAAAATAAGCATATTCATCCCCTAGCAGCTGTTGCAAAACTCCTTTCACAACGAAAAAACAGCAGAAGAAGGTTCTTCTGTCCCCCGTTAAATTGTTAAGAATTCTGTAGAGTGACGCACCTGATGAAAAAGGTGTCAAATGAAAAAGGTGTCAAAGCTTTACAAACTACAGGTGAAAAAGGTGAAGGTGAAAAAGGTCAGGGCTTCGTAGGCAAATTTTTTTGATATTTCCAAAAATAGAAGATGGGGGCTGTGATTTTAGGTTATTTTGATGAGTCCATGAGATTGGGGGGGCTTGGTGAAACCCGGAGGGTTTTTTTAGCGA
>JADGCS010000178.1 GCA_015228875.1 Deltaproteobacteria bacterium
TGGGACACGTGAAAACAGGGCAGACGATGGTATTGATCATGCAGATCTTAATCTGCCGGCAAATCATCGGAAACGGAGAGATAAGATCGAATCGGAAAGAAGTCATCTGGATGTCGCAAGGGCACTGGAAGAAAATTACGACCTTGAAGTACAGCTTGGTGATACGTCCGGCAACAGTGTAGATTGGAGTTCAAACTATGCATGGCTCCTACTCTCCGAGACGATGGATTCTTACGGCCGCGAAATAGAAAGTGTGGAAGAGCTCGAAAAATTTTATGCCGGCGCCAATGCCGACCTGTCTGAAATAAAATTCAGGGGTTACCCCGATAAGCCGTTTCAGGGGTCATGGAGCACGGATAAGGGATTTGAGGTGAATCTTAAGGTAGATGACGATGTTGCAAAACTCTCCGAATCCGACGTGGAAAGGTTATACAGGGAAAGACGCCCCGAAATGACAGATCTCTTTACCGGGCAAAACGAAGAAGAGCGGGAGTTGTCCGGATTTTCAGGAATTGGGGCTGAAATTGTCAAGAGGGTCAGGGTTCATCTTGCGCGGTTTAGTGAAGCGGAACTTAGCACAAGGAGAAAAATAGAGCTTGCGATTCAGGCGTTTCCGTTTCCGTGCCTTGAGCGCGATACCCTCCTGTTGGAACTCGTCGATTCTGCGCCCGCCGGATTTCTTGAAAATTGGGACAATGTCCGGCTGGTTACAAACAATTTTCTGACACAGCGTCGCGTCGAAATAGTGGGAGGAAGGGCTTTTGACGCGTGGCTCGACGGACAATCTACGGGATCGTTGAGTGCCATTGGGGTTGACGGCGTGATAAGAATTGTAACTACCGTCTATCCGGTAAAATCGCTCGTGCGTGATGAAGCAATAAACCGGCTCATGAACGGGACGGCTGATCAGCGCCTTGACTGGGTCGAATCGTTTGAGGCGTATCAGAAACTTGACGAACTCAAATCAAAACCGCGTGTGGAAAAGAGAGAAGAAATGGGTATTCCAACCGATCTGACGGACGGGATGTTCCTTGCTGATTGGGTCGAAGGTCTGGACCGGAAATCCAAATGGGAACTATTCTTCTGGCTGACAGGAAAAAGAGATCTCCCTCCGGTCAAAATGATGAGATCAAGCATCGGTAAAACCCGCGAACATTTTGACACCATGAAGGAGATGATAACAGAATCGAGTTCTGGAGTTTTTATTGCGCATATGACGGCGCTATTTGCCGGCGCCGACGGGCTTTTAACCAGCGAAGGCGCGACTCCGACAGATTCTCCGGAGGTCTTTCTTAAGGAACTGCTTGATAAACTGGGGCTGCAGGATAAACTCCCCGAGGATTGGCAGAAATTCTTTGTCAGCTATTTTCTTACAAAGAAAAGTTATGAGGCCGCTACGATCCTCTCGACAGTTTTATATAAACTGCAAGAGAAGGGAGAGAGTGCAAGCAAAGACGATGTCCTGACTATATTCATCAGCGCTTGCGGTTTTGAGGCGATCAAGCTGGCGCAGGTTGCGGGACAGCAGAGTGATCTGATTGCCGATGAAGAATTGAGGGGCAGATTGTCGGAGTTCCAGAGTTTGCCCGAAGCAGGCCTGAGAGAAGAGGCAATGGTGTTTCTGGAATCGTGGGCGAAGGAAAAGGGGATACCCCTCGAAAACATTCGGCTTGGACGCCTCATAGCGCGGGCATCTGCCGGTCAGGTGTTTGAACTTGTTATTACGCAATCCGACGGCACGCAAAAAAAATACGCCGCGAAATTTATACTTCAAGGCAACCGCTACGGTCTTGAACAAAAAATACAGGATCTGGAAGATACAATCTCCGCGTACAGGGATTCCGTTGGCGGGACATTCGATGTGCCGAAATATCTGTTCGATACTTTGAGAAGGGAAAGCGGTATGGAGCTTTCTCTTGAACAGGAAGCGCGGTCTCTCACCAGAATGAAGGGGTCGATAGAATCCCGTCGCGGCGGTCGGGTGACCATGCGTGTCCCCGATGTTGAAACCGAGTTAAGTTCCGGCGGCATCATGCTGATGGAGAACGTCGACAACAGCGTCACATTAAAAGATTTGATCGCGTACGACTCGCGCAGGGGCGAAGGGAAAGCGGGTGCTGATCCAGAACTGGAACCGTTGAGGCGGCACATCCCCGCGATACTCTCCGAGAGCGGGACTCAGTGGAAAAAACAGGTCGGGTGGGAGGGGTTTTATCACGGGGATCTTCACCCAGGAAATATTCTGGTCAAGAAAACTCTGGAAACGGGCAGACCCGACATCTTCTGGATCGATGCGGCCAACTCGAAAGAGATAAACACAAAGGTCATGTTGAGAAATGTCGCGGCACTCAAGGCAATTGGGTCCGATGCGGGAGATGCGCATCCTGTGGTCGCGCGTATGATGAGTGCGGGCCTTGCTTATCTGTATACGGACATTCCGCCTGAAATAATAACCGACGCATTGCATACCGCATGGAGCACGTATGATCCCAAGGCAGGTGCGAGTAGCCTCATTTCCGCATATCAGGCGTTTGTTCTTAGGATTGCCGGACACAATGGTAGCGGCAAAGTTGTGGCGGACGATCTCGCGCTGATGACCTCAATACTTAAGGCGAGCGAAATTTTGTCTGACACGGGGCCTGCTGTTGCGCAGAAGTGAGAACTTAAGACGAAGAATAAAAGGATCAAGTCTCCACTTTTGAATCTTGTGTGGACCCAAAGTGAAGAGGGGGTAACTTGGCTCTGTTCTCAATCCAGACAACCCGAACTTAATGGATTACAGGGCGACTTTTGCCCTGTTTTATCTGTCGGATCGAATGCAAATGAGGGGAGGTTTTTCAAAAAATAGCGGCTAGGTCTTTCCACGAAATGGCCTTGATGTTATTGGCAAGGGCTACGGGATTGGGGGTTTGGCAAACAACATACCCGTGGGTTGCGTTTTTATATTCATCAAGAAATGTTTTGATGTGTTTGGCGTCTCTTTCTTTTGGGGTGTCTGTCCATTTTACCTCAATGGGTATGAGTTCTTTTTCTTTGTCCAACACCCAGTCAACCTCGGGTCCTTCGGGGTCTCTCCAGAAACGGACATTTGTTTTGGACCTTGATTGTCGTGAATAACGAATCAGTTCTAATCCTATGTATTGTTCAAACAGTTCGCCCAAGTGAGTTTTTCCCAGTTTTGTGCCTTCTCCAGCGCAAAGCCTTCTGACCCCCATATCAAATATCAAATACCGGCTTGCCTTGGTTAGTTTTTTTCGTGTTGTGCTTTGGGTGATAGGGTCAATTCTTTCTGCAATGAGACAGTCTTCTAATATTTCGAAGTAAGAGGCAATTGTCGTGTGATTAACCCCGATTTCTTGCGATAGTTTATGAAAATTAGAAATCTTGCCAGACTCAAGACCAGCATATTCGATGAATCTTAAAAAACCACCAATGTTTCTGACCATAGCCTCCGAGCGCACTTCTTCTTCGAGGTAAGTTTCGACGTAGGATTGCAGATCCGCTTCTCTGTCATTGGGGTCATTGACCTGCAAAATCCCCGGCAAGCTACCATAGAGCAAAATTTCTTCTATTGATGGCACGGATAATTCGGATTGTGTAAATGGATCAAGGCGCAAATTGATAACCCTGCCGGGTAAAAGGTTAAGCACTCCACTTCGTTTTAGTTTTCGCGCTGATGAACCAGTCAAAATAAACTGGGCTTCGTTGTGATCAATGCAGTATTGTATAGAATCAAGGATGGTCGGAACTTTTTGAATTTCGTCGATCATAACAAGCGGGATTTTTTTTAGGGGTTCTTTAAGGGCTGTGATTTCTCTCTCCAAAATAGAAGGGTCCTTTTCGTAGCGTTGTCTGGTACCCGCCTTGACAAGGGTAATGGATTTGTCTGTCGGAAAGTGGTTCAGCATGGTTGATTTTCCCGTTTGTCTGGGGCCGAACAGAAGAATGCTTTTACCCCTGTTCAAGTGATGTTGAATGGTGTCTTGAATGGCTCTTTGTATGTATTCCATGCACCATAAATATTCACAGAAAATTTATGGTTAGTCAACAGAAATTCAAGACAATAACCCTCTCATTTCGAGAGGTAAAAGCGTCATCAAACTGTCACCTGACGGGGGCTTTTGAACTTGGTCGTTTTGGGGGTTAGATTTAAAGGACGGCAAGTCAACAAAACAACAATCATAACAAGATCTTAAAAGACGGTTCGTTTGTTCTTTTTTAGGACAAATGGCACGGGGATTGCTTCTAGTGTCACTGGTACACGTGTGTCTCAATGAATTGGTGTTTGTAAAAGGATGCATCACAGATGGCAGATGTAAAAATCACAACGGGTTCGGGCGGTGCTTTGTTGCCTGATGATCATGTTCAAACAGGTGTCAAACCGTCGGGTCAAGAAAGGGGTGGGCAGGTATCTGCGCGTGCAAAGGGTGCCGGGACCGAGGGCGAAGCGGCGGCGAATCAGCGCGTGGTTGATGACATCAGGGTGCTCTTGGGCCCGCTTGTGCACACACTCGCGCGTGATAATAGCGGAGCCCTAAGGCTTGATCGCATAGAGTCCAAGGATGTGTATGCGTTTCAGGATTGGATCGCTCATCAGGCGGGCATAGACGATAAAAAAAGTTTTTCCACGCCTTACAAAAATCTTTTGCGAGGGCAAAAATATTTTCCACTCTTTCAGTTTCTCTATCAGGCGGCGAACCCTGATTTTAAGTGCGCGGTGACCCGCTGGCAGGCTGATGCGCTTGCCAAAGAGTTGCAGGGAGAGCTGATCAAGATCGACGGGCAGGGCTTTGCCAGCAGACACTTTGTTACCAAAGACGGGCGGACGAGGATTGCGGGGGTTCTGAGGGGAAAGGAGTACTACGACAAAGAGGTGAGGGCAGAACTGCTTAAGGGTGTTGAAAAGGCCGCAGTAGGTGTTTTGGGCGAAGCGACCGTCGAGGCCTTTTTAGAATCAGAATTAGACATCGATCTGGGGGTTTTTTCGGTGCAGGACTGGTGGAATATTTATGTCACCGATGCAAATATTGATCGTGCGACTGTGGCCGCCCTCAACATGTTAAAGTCAGCCGAGCAGGTCTATGCTGCCCACGAACAAAAAGAAAAAAGCTATGGAACACGCACTGACGGCCTGTTTGCGGGGATCAAAATAGATGAGGTCAAGAGACACACAGCACTTTTAAAACAAAAAGAAACCCGCGCCGAAGCGCCCTCGCAGATACAATCACTGCTCTCTGATCTCTGGCTGCTTGCGGCACACGATATCAATTGGCTGGCTGGGCATTTTGAACGCGGTCATGTGACGGGGGCGAG
>JADGCS010000179.1 GCA_015228875.1 Deltaproteobacteria bacterium
TTAAAACTGGTGAACAAACAGCAGGTCGAGCAATTGCCTTAAACGAGCACCAGTCCTGTGTTTGCTCTGATTTTTGTGGTTTTGAGTCGCGGAATCAAGGGGGAAAAAGTTGAAGGGCATCAGTCAGCCAAAACCACAGGGGAGGCAATCAGCTGAATTTACACAAAAAAACCCCGCTCATCGTGTGCATTGACAAGCGGGGTTTAAGGAGTCGTCACATGTTGTCAAACTTAAAGGCGGGCCTCCTGCCTTTTTGCCCGTGACCTGATCATCAAGGCGCACAGGGCAAGGCACAGACCGGCAATGACGGGGAGCATCTCACCCGCAGAGACCCTGCGCATCGGGCGCAGATCACAGCCGCAACCGCCCGAACTGCCGTCGGCCAAAAAACCGTTGGGATCAACGGGGTTGAGTTGCATATCCATACAGATGGTGTCAGTCTCTTCGTCAGTTACAAAACCGGCGCAGTCCATATCGTCGCAGTCGACAAAGTTATCGCCGTCGTTGTCAAGGCCGTCACCACACGCTGTCTCAACAGCATTTGCGCATGAAGCATCTTCATGACAGTCTTTGTCTGCGCAGTCTGCAAAGCCATCGCCCTCGTTGTCAAGGCCGTCGTTGCAGATTTCTTCTTTGTCATAGCCATTGCAGAGGAAAGAACTCTGGCAGTTTGTGTCCTGACAATCCACGGCCCCGTCGTTGTCGTTGTCTACTGTGTCGTCGCAGACCTCTGGATCCACAGTACAGGCGAGGTCAGCAGCGCAATCGGTATCTTTGCAATCGATGCTGTTATCAAGGTCGTTGTCGATCTTGTCGTTGCAAATCTCTGGTTCTGGTACGCAGTCAGGGAAACTTGCACAACTACTGTCCGCACAGTCTATACTGCTGTCATTGTCGTTATCAAGACCGTCATCACAGATCTCCAGACTTTCGTCATCGTCTTTGCAGATGGGTTCCAAACCACAGTCTGCATCGTCACAGTCAATTGCGCCGTCAAGGTCTTCGTCGATGCCACCGGCACACAACTCTGCGCCCGGGGGGATACAGTTTGGGGCACTGACACAGTCGGTGTCGGCACAATCAATGGCACCATCGGGTTCGTTGTCAAGGCCGTCGTTACAGATTTCCACATAGTCAACTTCACAATCGGTTGTGTCGGACAAGTCAGTCAAACCATCGCAGTCATCATCTGTGCTGTTGCTGCAATTTTCGTCGGCACCGGGATTGACCGCTGCATTTGCATCGTTGCAGTCACCTTCTGCCACCGTGTAACCATCGTCGTCGTTGTCGTCGTCAGTAACGGAACAAGGGGCGTCTGACCCGTTGCAGTCTTGATCAATACCGTCTTCACAGGTCTCAGCGGCACCGGGATGCACCTCTGCATCTGTGTCATCGCAATCATCGTCGTTACTGACAAAACCCGGCTCGGTGTCTTCGATGCAGATCGAGATCGAGACCTCACTTCTGCCATAACCATCACCATCATTATCAAGGTAAACAGTCTTCTGGTCACAGGATGAGATATTTCGCACACACCATACCGTTCCAGGGCTCGCGGTGGCCGGGTCTATATAGTTTCTGCTATCCTCTGCGGCACCATCCTTTAAGACTGGATCACCATTACAAATAAAAACACCGCCGCCATTTTTAAGGCACTCTGTATTGATTGCAGGCGCAGGCGCTGTGACAGGGGTGACCGGTGTGCCAAGGGTCAAGGCCGAGCCAATGCCCCCCCTTTTGCTCACTCTGGTATTATTGAAATTAACAAAGAAGTTCACCGGAGTCCCGCTGGACTGCTGGGGTTTGGTATTTCCATCGGTGATACCCCCAAAAATCTCCCTTGATGTCACGCCATTTGTATAGATAACCATGTTACGCAGAAACACATCCCCCGCCCCATCGGCACACTGGAACGGAAGCCCCGTCATCTGGCGGGCGTCTATAAATATTCTACCCCAATCTTTAATTTTGCCATCCGCGCCATAGCGATAACCAAGACCCGTATTTTCGTTGATGACATAATCGGCCTCTGCCGCTGGATCATGCAGGGCGTCATGGGAGTAGTTTCCCACAAGCAGGTTGCCCACGGGTTTAAATTCTACGGGCCCCCAGGCCGGATTAAGGACAATATTATTGACAGGCGCCCCTGTCGGGGTGGTTTGAGATGTCTGAAAGGCAATCCAGTCGCTGACAACCAGTCCGTCCTGAGTCCCTGCTGCCGAACAACCGCCGCTGGTGTTGCCGTGATTGATCTCTTCTGCCTTGTATCTGAACGTACTGTCAGAACGCATGTGGTCACCGTAGAAGCCACCCCCGGTGAGGTCTCTCCCATCCGTGACAATGCAGACAGCAAGGGACTGCGCGACATAGAAACAACAGGTAATCAATAAAACCAGAATTAATGTGACATGTTTTTTCATTTTGGACTCCCAAAAAAATAACAAGTTACTAACTTGACTTTGACGCGGTTGAATTCCTTCATTTTGCAAGGAGTCCACCCGCGCTCTGTCGGTTTTGAAATTCCTAGACACCTAGGTTATTTAACGAACACTGTCCGGTCTTAAAATAAAACCCGGGCGTTCAATCATAGTATCGGGGAATAAATTAAAAGGTTGCTCGTTTTTTTAAAAAAAATAACGCAACTTTTAAAAAGGCCGATCGATAACGGGATTGAGGTTGTGGCTTGTAGAAAAAAAATAAAAAAAGATAGCAACTTTTTACAAACGATGCCGAGAACAGCACTGAAAGAGAGTTTTTTTTTACTTATGCAGCAAGGTTTTAAAAATAAGGTGATTTTAAACGGGTTGTTTTAAAATCATAAACCAAAGGAGATTATATGTCAGGAATTGATCTTAAATTTGATTATTCTAAAGTTGGTGTCAGATTCATCTATGACCAATTTGATGGTGGCGAACAAAACGCCAAACCATACTTTGAACTTAACGAGGCGGGTGAGCCCGTAGCCGGGATCAATCCCAAGGATGTACAGACACAAAGCCCTGGCCTCAGTGTAGAGTGGCTCCCAGAGCTGGATATTTACACCTTCGATCTCCCGGACGACAAAAAATTAACCCTGGGTCTTGGCGGTACCGTGGCCGTTGAGCTTATCCCCGGGGGCAAAAGCACCATAGAACAAACGGTTCCAGTCACTATCCCCGGTGAAGTCCTTGACGAATTTCTGGGAACAACCACACCGGCGACAAACAGCATTAATACCTCTACCGGTCAAAATATTACAACACGTGCCGGTGTATCGATAGGCATTGGTCCTTACGTCAGGTTCCCTCATGTTAAAGTGGGTAGCGAGGTTGGTGTGAGTCAGCAACGGTTTTATGGTGGTGCGCAGATGGGTTTAGCCGAACAAAGAAAGCCGGGGCAGTTTTCCCCCAACGGTTCTACAAGGCAGTCAACCAACGGTGAAACAGATCTCATCGACAAGATAGGTCTCTACTTCGAGGGCAGTGCCGAGTGGGATATGGGGCAGACGTGGGATGCGCTCACAGGGATTGGTCTCAGGGCCACATACCGTCATACATTTGGTGGTGCTTCAAACATGAGAGGTCTCAATCCTGATTCCAATACCACCAATCCAGTCAGTTATGGTGGCCCTGCCGAGAGCCAGTTAGGTTTAGGGGCAACATTTAATATTGAGAAAATGATAGAAAAATGGTCTGGCGATGGTGAGGCAGAGACACAGTCTGCACCAGACACAGGTACAGATAAAGTAGTAACGGCGCCTGTAACACAGCCCATGACCGAGGAGCAGGTTCAAGAAAATATGGAAATACAGCTTATCGCAAGAAAATGCCCAGTCGGTGTGACAGTAAAAGTTGGGCCCGCTCTTGCCATGGGAACGGCTGAGACACCTTCTGTTGTTGATGTCGTAGGAGTTGATGGCGAAGGACACCACTACTTTTTAAGCAACGAAGATGGTGCCATAATGGCAGGCGACAAGTATGCTACTTTTGATGATGTGTGCGAAGCAGCACCTGCAGCAGGGGAAGAAATTCCACCACCTGTGGGTGAAGGGAAGACAGCAGAGCCCGAAAAGGTTGAAGAAAAGACGCCAGATGCTGCATCAACCGAAGAAAAGAAGCCAGATGCTGCTGGGGACCCGGTCAAAACGTCCGTGCCACCGCTACCGGCTCCAACAGAAGAGCAGCAACCTCTTCCTGCAGCAACAACATAACAATGCGGGGAATAAACCTGCGTGGGGTATAAAATAGTAACAAACAAATTTTAAAAAAGTTGCAACGTCAGGTCCTTGACCTGACGTTGTCGCATGTTAACAGCCTTAAAATTACAGAGGTGCAAAATGAGCATTATTAGAAGTGAAGGTTTCCCACTGGCCGAAAAGCATATCATCTATAACCCTGAAATGTCCACAGATGCAGAAACCGCAAGGGTATCCGCCGAGGTCACCGCCAACAAGGGCATTACTGCGGAGCAGACAAAAGGTTGTGGAAAAATCGCCTTTGGTGTCTCCAGTAACACCCTGCAGGTCTCACAGACAGGGGCCCTGGCCACATACACCTATGCCAGAAGGTTTTCTGATAACTCAAAGTTTCTTCAAAGTACTTTTGATCTTGGCTCTTATCTTAAGCCAAGTGAGCTCGAAGATGCCTTTAACAATAAAGAGCTCAACGATTTTATAGGCAACTTGCTTGTCAAATTTAAAGAAGAGGTCGACAAAATATACGCTGGTCTTAAAGGTGCGAGGAGTAACGCATTCAAGCTGGAAGAGATTGTCAAGTTTCTCAAAATAAGCACCGAAAAGGAGTACAATTTTAGCGCCATGTTCGGTCTGCTCTACGATGTGGACAAACTCAATAATCTGGAGCCAAAAAATTTATTGGAACTTGCCCAGTTGCATTATGAGTATCTGTACCGCGCTCTTAACGAGCTGCACGGCAAAACGGATGCCCAAGGGACAAAATTTGACCTGACTGATAAAAAAGACGCCATCGAAGCGGCATTGTCATCAACACTTAATTGGGAAGAGGGTTTTCCAACAGACAGTTTGGAGAATATCTATGCCCACGTAGAAAAGCGAGATAACAAGCTGGTCGCAAGTCTTTTGGAATCAGCCGTCCTGCACAAACATGATGAAACCTCTGCAGTCCCGCCTCCAAAGCCCGAAGAAAAAAAGGCAGAACTCGCAAAGACCGAAGAAGAAAAATCAGAACCTGCCAAGACCGAAGAAAAGAAAGCTGAACCCGCAAAGACCGAAGAAAAGAAAGCAG
>JADGCS010000017.1 GCA_015228875.1 Deltaproteobacteria bacterium
TCAACTCACTGATGGCAATTTAAAATTCATGCTAAGACTCGCCACCATCGATGCCCCGAAAAGGCTCAAAGCTTTGGAAAGGTCGCAAAGGCAAGGCTGCAGGAACTTGTCCTAAACAAAGCAAACAAAGAATGCAGGTTGGTACTGACAGGCGAGTAAAATAGCCCTCAGGATGGATTGTCGGAGTCGGAGCATTTTCATAGTAGTGATGAAGTGGGAGAACTGAATTTTCACAGGATCCCATGGAGCGAAGGGAGATGCCAGATAGTAGAACTGCAGGGGGAAAGATGCAAAGGACATCGAGCCTTGAAAGCGTCTCAACGAGACTGCTGCAGATAGCAGAGTTATCGCGGAAGAGACCAGAGATAGCACTCACAACATTGGCTCGCCACATTGATCCTTTCTTTTTAAGAGAAGCCTACGAGCGAACACGCAAGGACGGAGCCGCGGGTGTCGATCAGGTTACTGCCGAAGAATATGAGCAGGAACTGGATACGAACCTGAGGAGTCTGTGCGATCGCTTCAAATCAGGAACCTACAAAGCACCCCCAGTACGCCGGGTTCATATACCCAAAGCAGATGGGAGCAAAACTCGACCAATTGGAATACCAACACTCGAAGACAAAGTGCTCCAAAGGAGTGTGACAATGGTGCTGGAGGCAGTGTACGAACAGGAGTTTTCACACTGTTCGTGTGGGTTTCGGCCTGGGCGATCAGCACACGATGCCCTTGAGGCACTGTGGCGAGGATTGATGAAAGAGGGTAGTTGCTGGTTAGGTCAAAGGTCAAACCTTTACCTTTACCCCTGATGAGTTTTTACCCCATCACGCCTGTTCAAGTTCTCTGACTTTCTTTGAAAATTTTTGGTCGTGGGTCATTTTTTGCCTGAGGTAATTCGGGTTTTTGGTTTTAATTTCGTTGAAAACTCTGGCCCCATTTGGGTAATAGCCCGCATCTATGAAAGCACTTGTCAAAAAATACCCCAAAGAGGGTCTTATGCTCGAGGATATCCCAAAACCAACCATTGGCGATGGCGAGGTTCTTATTAAAATCAACAAGACCGCGATCTGCGGGAGTGATGTCCACATATACAAATGGGACAGTTGGGCCCAAAAGAATGTCCCCGTCCCCATGCAGACAGGACACGAGTTTATGGGCGAGATCGTCGATGTGGGCTACGGGGTCAGGGATTTTAAAGTGGGCCAAAGGGTCTCGGGAGAGGGGCACATTGTCTGCGGGCATTGTCGCAACTGCAGTGGCGGGCGCAGGCACCTGTGCAACCACACGCTGGGTGTGGGGATTAACCGGCCCGGGGCCTTTGCAGAGTACCTGTCCATACCGGCAAGCAATGTCTTTTTGATCCCCCATGGTGTCTCGGATGACGAGGCCGCCATTCTTGATCCATTGGGAAACGCGGTTCACACAACACTCTCCTACGACCTGGTTGGTGAGGATATCCTGATCACGGGTGCGGTGCCCATTGGTATTATGGCCGGTGTCATTGCCAAACACGCGGGTGCAAGTCATGTTGTGATCACCGACATCAACGAATACCGTCTTAACCTCGCAGCAAAACTGGGCATCAAAAACTGCGTCAATGTAAAAACGACACGTCTTAAGGATGTGATGGACGGTCTCAACATGACCGAGGGTTTTGATGTGGGGCTCGAGATGTCCGGAAGCCCGCAGGCCCTGGGTGACATGCTCGAAAATATGGCACATGGTGGCAAAGTGGCCCTGCTCGGTATTCTCCCGTCCGATACAAAAATCAACTGGGAACATGTGATTTTTAAAGGTCTCAAACTCAAGGGTATTTACGGGAGAGAGATCTTTGAAACATGGTACAAGATGTGCGCGATGATTCAAACAGGTCTTAACATCAAACCCATATTTACCCACTATTACAAAGTAGAAGATTTTGAGCAGGGCTTTAAGGTGATGGCCAGCGGCAATTCGGGCAAGGTGATTATAGAGTGGGGCGAGGGGGCTTAAAACGAAGCAAAAAAAATGAGTGCCCCCCTAAAGCCCTACCCCAGCGCGACGTCGAGGGTCATCATCAGCGCAAATCCCAGCATGGCACCGATTGTGGCTGCGTCTGTTTTTCTTTCGAGCTGTGACTCGGGGATGAGTTCTTCAATCACCACGTAGATCATTGCCCCCGCGGCAAAACTTAAGGCATAGGGGAGAATGGGCCTCATGACAATGACGGCTGCTGCGCCAATGACGCCGGCGAGAGGTTCGACCATCCCCGAAAGTTGCCCGTACCAGAAACACCTGATGCGGGACAGCCCCTCACGTCTTAACGGGACCGCAATGGCAGCCCCTTCGGGAAAGTTTTGGATGCCGATGCCCAGTGCCAGCGCCAGCGCACCCCCGAGTGTTGCGGATGGGATGTCTGCGGCTACTGCTCCAAAGGCAACACCGACGGCAAGCCCTTCGGGGATGTTGTGCAGGGTGATCGCAAGAACAAGCAGAATACTTCGTTGCCACGATGTCTTGATGCCCTCGGCCTCGTTTGTGGGAAAGCCCAAGTGCAGGTGAGGGAGAATTTTATCGATGATCCATAAAAAAAGGCCTCCCCCCAAAAAACCGGTTACGGCAGGGACCCACGTGGTCCCGCCCGCTTGTTCGGCCATTTCTATTGCGGGGGCGAGGAGCGACCAGTAGCTTGCGGCAATCATCACACCGGCTGCAAAACCCAGCATGCCGTTAAGCAGGTTGCGGTTAATGTGCTTAAAGCAAAAAACAATCCCCGCGCCGAGTGCTGTGAGAAACCACGTAAAACATGTGGCGATCAGTGCCTGAGAAAGAGGAGAGAGGGTTTTAAACCATTCGAGTGATGTCATGTGTGGTGTGTGCGTTATAGTATTCTTAGGTTGTAAAGTCGAGCGGTTCTGGATTGCCGCTTTGCTCGCAATGATGTTTGGGACATTCTTTCAATATTATATTGAAATTCTCCCCCGATCTTCGGTAGGGCCGCAGGGTGTTCCATTAACAAGGGAGGCCCTTATGACTTTCACCCCATTCAGGGATTTTTTTAAAAACACCCTCAAACAAATCAGGGACGACGGCCTTTACAAGGACGAGCGGGTGATCTGCTCTCCGCAGTCGGGTCAGATCAGGGTGAGGTTTCCCGAGGGCTCGCCCGAAAAGGCAATCATCAATCTTTGCTCCAATAATTATCTTGGGCTCTCCAGTCATCCCGAGGTCATCACCGCTGCGCATGAGGGGTTGGAGCGGCGAGGGTACGGGATGTCCTCGGTGCGGTTTATCTGCGGCACACAGGATATCCACCGCGAACTCGAAAGACAGGTGAGCGCGTTTTTGGGAACAGAAGACACCATTCTTTTTGCGTCGTGTTTCGATGCCAATGCCGCTGTTTTTGAGGGGCTGTTGGGCAGCGAGGACGCCCTCTTCTGCGACAAGCTCATCCATGCCTCGATGATCGATGGTGTGAGACTCTGCAAGGCAAAGAGAAATATCTACGAGCACTCCAGAATGGATCAACTCGAAGACGCTCTCTCCCGATCAACAGACAGGGTCAAACTTATTGTGACCGATGGTGTCTTTTCGATGGATGGCGATATGGCAAGGCTTGACGAGATCACGGCCCTTGCCGAAAAATATCAGGCGATGGTCCTTGTTGATGACTCTCATGCTACGGGGTTTATCGGAAAAACGGGTCGCGGGACACACGAGCATTTTAATGTCATGGACAAGGTGGATATCATTACCACCACATTTGGAAAGGCCCTCGGCGGTGCAACAGGCGGCTGCGTCTCGGCGCGACGCGAGATCGTGGAGCTATTAAAACAGAGGGCGCGGCCCTATCTCTTCAGCAACGCGCTGATGCCGGCTGTTGTGAGTGCCACACTCAAGGTCTTGACCCTGCTTTCCAAGACCACAGAACGCAGGGACACACTCGAAACCCTCACAAAGGGCTGGCGCGCCTCTTTGGCAGATGCAGGCTTTGATCTTAAACAGGGCAACACCCCGATTGTCCCGATCATGCTCTACGATGCAAGGCTCGCGCAAAACTTTAGCAGGGATCTTTACAACGAGGGCGTCTTTGCGGTTGGCTTTTTCTATCCCGTTGTTCCCATGGGAGAGGCCCGCATCCGCACACAAATCTCTGCGGCATTAAATCAACAAAACCTTGACCGTGCGCTGGAGTGTTTTGTGGGGATCGGCAAAAAATACGATGTGCTTGGCAAGACCCGCGAAGATATGATCGCGATGTATAGCCGTTAAGGCATTTTGGGGTTCAAGGCTTTTCGTTTTTCGTTCATGTTATTCGTTCCGCGTTTGTTGGGCTTACGGCCGCTCACACCTTGGCATGGGGGTCGAAGAGTTTGGAGTATTCATCCAGTGCGTAGCGGTCGGTCATGCCGGCGATGTAGTCGCAGACAATGCGCTCGACGGGTTCGCCTTCTTCATAGCTGTCTTTAAAGTCCGGCGGGATGATGTTGGGGTTGTTCATGTAGGTGTTAAAGAGTTCGGTGAGTACCTTTTTTGCCTTTTCGGCCATGCGCTCTACCCTGTAATGGCGGTAGAGTTTTTCGAAGAGAAATTTTTTAAGTTCGATATTCATGGCTGTTGCTTCGTCAGAATACATGACCAGATTTTTCCCCTGTTTTCTCACATCGGTGAGGGTCTTGATGTTGAGTTCTTCGATCTGCTTCTGCGTGTTGTTCATGACATCCGTTACAAAAAAACCGATGATGGCCCGGATCATGAGCCGTCTGATCTGCTTTTGGGAGAGGTTTGCGTATTCACCTGCGATGCGTTTGTAGGTATTCTGCCAGATCGAGACAGATTTAAGATCATCAAAACAAATCAGACCCGATTGAAGTCCATCGTCGAGATCGTGGTTGTTGTAGGCGATCTCGTCTGCAAAGTTGGCGATCTGGGCCTCGATGGTCGGGTACCCTGTTTTGATAAACAACGAACCATCGGGCATGTCGTATTCGCTTGCGTGTTTGGTGATCCCTTCGAGGACCTCATAGGTCAGGTTGAGACCCGGAAAATAAGGGTAGGGTTTTTCGAGTTTGGTGACGATTCTAAAGCTCTGTTTGTTGTGTTCAAAGCCGCCGTATTGTTTCATCAGGGTCTTTATGACATCCTGACCGGAATGACCAAAGGGTGTGTGGCCAAGGTCGTGTGCCAGACAGATGGACTCGGTGAGGTTTTCGTTGACGCCCAGTGCCCGGGCCATGGTGCGGCCTATTTGCGAGACCTCGAGGGAGTGCGTGAGTCGTGTGCGGTAGTAATCCCCCTCGTGATTAACAAAGACCTGCGTTTTGTATTCGAGGCGCCTGAAGGCGCTGGTGTGCACAATGCGGTCGCGGTCCCTTTGGAAGGCCGTGCGGTAGGGGTGTTCTTTTTCAGGGTAAAGACGTCCCTGAGATTCGGGGCAAACTGTTGCGTAGGGCAGCAGGGTTTGTTTTTCCAATAGTTCGAGTGTTTCTCGTGTTCTCATGGGACTAACACACACCTCTCACTTTGCACCTTGCCTGTTTGATCCCCTCAAACTCGGCACGGTAGCGATTGAGCACGCCTGTAGCAACGGCGTGCGGGTTAATCTGGTAATCCTCGAGGCCTCGTGTGGGGACGGGAGTGTTTTTGGATGATATGTTAATGCCCGCGTGAATCAACGAGGACAAGGGTGAGCGGGTGGCAATAGAGACGGTGAGTTTATAAATATCATCAAAAAGATCGTCCCCGCGTCTTTGAATGATCAATCCTTCTTTGGATTCACAAATTTCGTGGCGGACAAGATCGATGAGCAGTCTTTGAAAGGCAATGACCGTTGTCAGGTGATCATGAAAGTGTTCGACAATAAAATGCAGCATGTTTTCGGAGTAGATGTGTTTTTTTTGAGCGACGTCTTCAAGGTCCACCATGTGATCGAGCGACACATCGCAGGGGCCGATGAATGAAACAATCGAATCTCCCTTAAGAGAGAAGTTTTTGTAGGCAAAGTGGGATGAAAGCTGTTCCCCGGTGTACTTGATAGTCTGTTCGTGAAAATATGTTTTCATTTTTTCTCAGACCCTCGTTTTAATTTCTCAGCCAAATAAATTACTTGCCTGCATGTTGTTTTTAATCAGGGCGCGTTTGAGTCTCGCGCATGATTCACACCTGCCGCACATTTTGTTGTTATTATTGTAACAACTCCACAAGAGTTCAAGGGGAAAACGGTTTTCTATCAGTTGTTTGAGTATCTGCGTCTTGTTTAAACTGATTGTGGGGCAGATAATCTTTACCTTGTTTTGCGTTGAGTACGCAAGACTCTGGTTAAAGACAGTGACAAAGGCGTGGGAGTTGTCTGGAAAGGTCTGGGCCTCTTCGGCGTTAAATCCGGCATAGATACAGGCAGCATCTATACTTTCGGCAAAGGCTGCGGCAATACTCAAAAAAACACCATTTCTGTTGGGCACCCACACGGCTTTGGCGCTTGACTGTGTGCTTTGCGGGTCATCGAGGTTGTTGACTTCCAATGTGGGGCATTGTTGTTTCTTGTTAAAGAAGGGGTGATGATCAAGTGAAGAAAAAAAAGGCAGGGAGACAACCCTGTGTTCAAGGTGGTAATGCTCCGAGATCAACCCCGCTGCCTTGATTTCTTGCTTGGCGCAGAGGTGCTGATAATCAAAAGTGAGTGCGTACACAACGCAGGATGTTTCGAGCGCGCTTAAAAGTGCCAGCGCAGAGTCCAGCCCCCCCGAGAGGAGGCAGATTGATTTTAAAACCTCCATGCATGCTGCGCTAACAGTTTTAAAGGCGGGGTTTCAACATTAATCTCTTAAGCCAGCTATCAAGAACGACGATATATAAGAAGGGGGCGATTATATCGAGCGTGTTCTATTTGCCAACATCAGAGTACATTGCATGACATGATGGTCAATGAGGGGGGTCTTTGTTTATATTTAATATCTAGGAATTTCAAAGTTGGCGGAGCGCGGGTGCATTCCTCGCATAACGGGGAAACTCAACCGCGTCAAAGTCAAGTTGGTAACTTGTCAGGGCTTAACATTTCATTACACGGAGGGCTCATGACTTTGTCAAAATATAAACAGGTGGTTGTCTCTGTGTTGTGTTTCTTGTTTGTTCTCCTGCTTGTTGTTTCATTGCCCGCGTTTGGGAAAAATACATCAAACAACACACCCTCTTTGAAAAACATTGGACAGATCGAGCAAGACGCAAAACACAGCTTTAAATGTCGTGCGGCCTTTGAGGAGTGGGTTGAGAGGTTTTCGGGGGAAAAAAAGGGTTATACAAAATGGGAAAATGCCTTCAGGGCCGCCTTTCTCTCCAGAATAAAAAAACACTGCAATTGGCCGCCCGAGGGGTACTGCATCAATGGGGACACAGTGAGTGTGTGGTATGCCGATTTTGATGCTGACGGGTTTGGTGATGATGCAAACAGCGAGGAGGCCTGTGAGGCGCCGGACGGGTATATAGAAAATGCCGGAGACTGTGATGACGCGAATGCCGCAATCAACAATGGGGTCATTGAACTCTGTGATGAGATCGACAACAATTGTGATGGCGCCGTTGATGAAGGGTTAACGATCAACAGGTTTTATGCTGACCATGATGGTGACGGTTATGGTGATGTGACGGAGAGTATTGAGACCTGCCATACAGAGGTGTCGGGGTTTGTAGGCAGCAGCGCTGATTGTAATGATGCCGCGGCAGCGGTCCATCCCGACGCACGTGAGAGTGCGGAGTTTGGGACAGGTGAATGTGATGACGGTATTGACCAGAACTGTGATGGTGTGGATGTTGCCTGTAACGGCATCGATGCTGACCGTGACGGACATGCCTCAAAAGAATCGGGCGGCGATGACTGCGATGACACACACGCGGGCGTGTATTTGGGGGCCTCCGAAATCTGCGATAACATGGATAATGACTGCAACAGCAGGATCGACGAAAATTTTGTGCTGGGAGAATTTTGTTCTGTCGGCAAAGGGGCATGTTATGCGAGCGGTGTTGTTGTCTGCTCCGATGACGGGTTGTCAACGCAGTGCAACGCCATAGAGGGGCTGCCGCGGGATGAGGCGTGTGGCGGAGGGGACGATGATTGTGACGGGTTCATTGATGAGGATCCGGTTGATGCGCGTAACCTTTACACCGATTTTGACAGCGATGGTTTTGGGGGGTGGTATGCAAGGATGCAGTCCTGTTACAATGTATCTGACTTTGTAAATAATTCCATTGATTGTAATGACGCGCGGTACGCGGCAAACCCGTTCGAGCGGGAAAAGTGTGACGGGATTGACAACGATTGCGATCACCAGATTGATGAGGGGTGCTATTGCGTGCCGCAGACCGAGATCTGCGGTGATGGTCTTGATCAGGACTGCAACGGCAGTGATCTGGCCTGTAACGGCGATGTTGATGGTGATGGGGACGGCTATCGGCCACTTGATGGAGACTGCGATGACGCTGATGCCCATGTGTATCCCCATGCCAGGGAATACTGCGATGGTGTAGACAACAACTGCGATCATGTGATCGATGAATATTCCGCGGTGGACGCGCCAACATGGTATTATGATCTTGATGGTGACGGCCACGGCGGTTTTATGCCGCGCATTATCTCGTGTGATCCTGTGGAAGAAGACTGGACGACGATAGGCGGTGACTGCAATGATTACGACTCGTATGTAAACCCCGAGTGGTTTGAAGAATGCGGTGACGGTGTTGACAACAACTGCGATGGCAATATTGATGAATGGTGTTGAGGTTTTTTTATTTAACGTACCACCTGTAAACAACCCCTCCCCAGGAGAGCCCCCCGCCGCAAGTGGTCATGACGATGATGTCTTTGTCTTTAAATCGTTTTTTGTTTTCGTGCAAAAGGAGCGGGATGGAGGCCTGCGAGGTGTTGGCGTACTCTTTAAAGTGGGTGAGGATTTTTTTGTCCGTTTTTATGTTGAGTCTTTCGCAGCTGTTTTTGATGACAAAACGGCCCGCTTGATGCGGGGCGATGTATGAGATGTCGTCTGTTGTCAGTCCTGCCTCGGTCAGGACATAACGTGCGGATTCCTCAAGTTTGTTCATGGCAAATCCCTTGACGGCTTTGTGATTCATTTGCAGTGTGCCACCCTTTGGCAGAGCGAGGTTGGGCCCGTTTTTGCCGTCACTTTTTCCGAAACTTGAGATGATGCCGTATCCATCAGCCCCGTCATCCATTCTTGTCAGGACCACAGCGGCAAAGGCGTCTCCAAATGTGAGGAGTGGTATAAAATCGGTGCCGATGATTGATGACATCCTGTCGCCAACGCCAATCAGGACATTTTTGTACTCTCTGTAATGGGTCATCATCGCATCGGCTATGTGCAGGGCCTTGATAAACCCCGGGCAGGATTCGTTGAGACCTATGGCGTGTGATAGATTCTCGGCGCCAAGCCTTGCCTGAAGCGTGTGAGCGAGATTGGGCTGTTCGTGATCATCGGTGGCCGTTGATGTGATGATGAGATTGATGTCTTTGGCGTCAATGCCTGCATCGTCAAGGGCCTCTGTTGCGGCCGTGAGTAAAAGATCGGCGGAAGATTCGTTGGTGGCCATCCTTCTTTTATCGGAGCCAATGACCCGTCGTCCCCACTCGCTCATGCTCATCCCCTTTGCCTTTGCGGGATCAAAGCCTGTGGCCCTGCATTTTTTTTCGATGTCTTCGTTGGTGACGACTGTCTGGGGCAGGCCTGCGCCTGTTCCAATAATGATGTTACCCATTGAGACTCCTTCTTATGCAATTTAAGGACGTCATCTAAAAAAAATTAGCCGGTGCTGGCGGTAAAAAAAACAGGTGCTTTGGTGTAATGGGTCATGTTAAACCACATCAGAAGGATAATTGCAAAGAAAGGATCATTTATGACCGAGTCTCTCAAAACCATTTCGCCTGTTGATGGCCGTGTGTTTGTAGAAAGACCGCTTGCATCTGACACCGAAATCTCTGCCGCTATTGATAAGGGGGGGCGGGCACACAGCACTTGGAAAAACACCCCTGCAAAAGAACGCGCTCTCATGCTCACAGGTTTTGTCGATGCGTTGCTCAAAAAAAAACAGGTCATTGCCGAAGAACTCTCGTGGCAGATGGGACGCCCCCTGCGTCACGCACCAAACGAACTCAACGGCTTTGAAGAGCGGGCGCGTCACATGATCAGTATCGCCGAAGACGCGCTTGAGCCCGTCTCTGTGGGTGATAAAGAGGGCTTTACCCGGTTTATTACCCGCGAATCTCTTGGCCTGGTCTTTGTTATAGCACCATGGAACTATCCTTACCTCACATCTGTCAATGCGATTGTCCCGGCGCTCATGGCCGGAAACACAGTGCTTCTCAAGCATTCGGCGCAGACACCTCTTGTGGCAGAACGCTACACCGAGGCCGCAAAAAATGCCGGTTTGCCTGATGGTGTCTTTCAACATCTGCATTTAAGCCACACCGCTGTTGCGAGAGTCATAAGCGACAACGCCGTTCAGTATGTGGCTTTTACGGGTTCTGTAGATGGCGGCAGGGCAGTCAGCCGCGCTGCCGCGGGCAGGTTTATCGCACAGGGGCTGGAACTCGGCGGCAAAGACCCTGCCTATGTCAGACCCGATGCAGATTTAAAACACGCAGTTTCAACCCTTGTTGATGGCTCCTACTACAACGCGGGCCAGTCCTGCTGCGGTATCAAAAGAATTTATGTGCACGCATCTGTGTACAATGATTTTATAGATGGCTTTATAAAAGAAACCTTCAGCTACGCGACCCTGGGCAACCCACTCGAACAAGCAACCACGCTTGGCCCTGTCGTGAGGACAAAGGCGGCAGAGGCCATACGCACGCAGATTGCTGCTGCTGTAAAAGAGGGGGCAAAGACCCTGATCGATGAGGTCCGTTTTCCTCTTGCAAAGGCAGGCACACCCTACATGGCCCCGCAGGCCCTTGTGGGTGTGACCCACTCCATGGATATCATGCGCGAAGAAACCTTTGGTCCCTGTGTTGGCATCATGAGGGTCAGCTCCGACGATGAGGCCATCACACTCATGAACGACAACCGCTACGGACTGACGGCTTGTGTTTTTACAGAAGACCCAAAGGCGGCTGTAGCCATAGGCAAGAGGGTTGATACCGGGACCTGGTTTATGAACCGCTGTGATTATCTTGACCCCGCGCTGGCATGGGTTGGTGTCAAGGATTCTGGTCGCGGCTGCACTTTGTCGCGTGTGGGTTACGAATGTCTGACCAGACCCAAGTCTTATCACCTTAAACATTTGAGTTAAAATATAATCAGTGCTCACTAGGAGCCTGTCGGACAACTCCTGTTTCGGAGGAGTCCTGAAAAATCATGTCCCGTGACAAAACGTAAAAACATGATTTTTCAGGGTTTGAAATATTTTGCAAGCGGCAAAATTTTCAAACTTCCGGAGAAACAGGAGTTGTCCGACAGGCTCCTAGAGAAAGGCCGTCATGAAACCCATAAAAGCAGTTCTGATCGAGGGCGATGGTATTGGTCCCGAAGTCACGCGGGCAGTCGTTGCTATTTTTAATGCGGCGTGCGTACCCATGGAGTGGACCCCGCACAAGGCGGGACTTGCAGCGCTGAGTGCGGGGAGCGAGGTCCTGCCCGCAAAGACAATCGATGCCATTAAAGAGTACGGGCTTGCCCTCAAGGGGCCCTGTACAACCCCTATTGGCAAGGGATTTACCTCCGTGAATGTCGGTCTTAGAAAGGCCCTTAATCTCTATGCCGCAGTCAGACCTGTCAGGAGTTTGCAGGGTGTCAAGACCCGGTTCGAAAATGTTGATATTATTATCATCCGCGAAAACACAGAGGGTCTTTACAGCGGTATCGAAAATGAGGTGACCCCTGGGGTTGTGACCTGCATGAAAGTGGCCACAGAAGCGGCCTGCCTGCGTATCGCCCTCTGGGCCTTCAGGTTTGCGACTCACAGAAAACGAAAAAAAATAACAGTCTTTCACAAGGCAAACATCATGAAGGTGACGGACGGTCTTTTTATCAATTGCGCCGAGCGGATTCACAAAAAAGATTACCCCAATATCGATTACAACACGCTGATTATCGATGCCGGCTGTATGCGGCTGGTGCAGGATCCCTCACAGTTTGACATGCTTCTTTTGGAAAATCTGTACGGTGATGTTGTGAGCGATCTTTGTGCCGGTCTGGTGGGCGGGCTGGGCGTGGTCCCCGGCGCCAATATTGGTGATCATGGCGCTGTCTTTGAGGCTGTTCATGGATCGGCCCCCGATATTGCAGGCAAGGGCATTGCAAACCCGCTTGCTTTACTTATGTCCGGTGTGATGATGCTTAATTATGTTGCAGACGAAAGGGATGATGTCTCTATCAAAAAACTCGCGGATAAAATTAAAAACGCCTACAACCAGGCACTGGCCGACAACTGCAAGACAAGGGATCTCGGAGGCGAAATGGGGACCGATGCCTTTGCAAAGGCTGTAATTGAAAGGCTTGGGGGATGAAGTTTCCTGCTTCCGCGGCTCACATCAACAAAAATTTAAGGCACACAGGGGGCCTGTGCCGGTGTCAGAGCCTTGCGCGACCTGTCGGTTTTTTTATACCGGTTTTGAGGTCTCAATTTTGTGCGCTGCTGCATGGGCACAAAAATCAGGGGCAAAAAAAACACACAACATGTTGACTCTTTTTGACGATAACTGGCACGATAAGACGATAAGAAAATGCGATCAATCGTAAGCAAGACAATTAAAAGAAAGGATCAATAATCATGTGTACAGGATTCGGACCAATGCGAGGATTGCCACCTTCAATTCCTTATGATGTTGCACAAAGGGCCCCGGTTGTCAGGGGCGGTCATATGATCCCCGCTGTCCCCATGGGGCAAGTGGGCGTTTATGCCGATGGTACAATCTGGCGCCCAGACAGGCTTCTTACAGCGGGAACACCGGTTGCGGTGCAGCCTCATCGTGCGATATTTAGAAGGTTTGCTTTACCAGACCCAAGACATGTCGGACCGGGGAGTTTGCTATTCCGGCCGCGCCCGTCATTGCGCACTACTTAAGGACATCAAACACATGATGTTCCCACAATATTTTTGTTCCAATGGCGATCAATAAAGCCCCGCCCAAGGTGCTGGTGATTTTTTTTAAGAGCTGCACACGTTGAAGCATCAGCCCCAATAATATACCAAGACCGGTGATGGCCGCTGTGATGACCCCGATCATCAGGCAGGCCGTGAGTATGTTTGTTTTAAGGAGTGAAAAGGTAAAACCCACGGCCAGCGCATCGATGCTGGTTGCCGTTGCAAGGGCCACAAGTGTGAACCCCCGTGTGGGGTCCTTGGTCTGATAATTTTTTTCTTCTTTAAACGCATCGATGATCATGCGTATTCCCACAATCGACAGCAGGATAAATGCCACCCAGTGATCATACGCAGAGATGTAATTCCTGATCGTGTTGCCAGAAAACCAGCTCAATGCAGGCATTAGCGCCTGAAAGAGTCCAAAATGCCAGATGAGTCTAAAACCATGACGACAGGTGAACTTTGGCAGGGTCATGGCAATGGTCATGGCGACCGCAAAGGCATCCATGGCCAGACAGGCTGCAATGATGATGATGTAAGTGTAAGAAAAGGTCACGGTGCAGGATAAAATGATATGGGTGAACAGACAATCAAAAAATAATTAGAAATTATTTATGTCACGTCATGGAATTATCTCATCGGCACACCCTCGGCTTTTCCGCTCACCATGACCAGGCCGGCCTCTATGGCCCTGTAAGCGGCCATCGCAGCGGCCTGCAGTTGTCTTGCATGTGGTTTGAGAAAGGTAATCCCCGATTTGGGGGCAAAGATAATCCTGATCCCCGCAGGTTGTGCGGGGTCTTTTTTTCTCACATAAAGTTGACCGGACTCATGAACAAGGGGGTTTTTTACTGCTGTCACGTGTGTGTCTTCCGGTGAGAGGTTGATGAGTTCGATCCCCACGTTGACCGGCAGGGTTTCATCTTCACTCATGTTGAGGGCGCCTGCGAAGAAGACCGCTGTGCCAAAGCAATCGGGTGTTTCTTCGATATGACCGAGATGTCTTATTCCCATGTGAAAGGCCGACGCTATTTTTTCGGCATCGGTCCATCCGTCGGCGAGGAGCGGGCTGATAAAAAACAGGATGGTCTGCAGCGGCAGTGAGTAAGTTTCTGTTGCACTGCCCCCAAAACCGAGCCTTGTGTCGTCTATGCCGATGGCAATGCTGGTCCCAACCACACCCCTGTCCAGCCCCAGCAGGACGGCAAGACTGGTGGTGAGCCTGTCACTGACTGGCCTGCCCTCAGCATCCACTTGGTGGGCCTCGAGAACATACTCATCAGCCATTAAGGTCTGCGGTGGTGCGCTTTCGGGGGCGCTGAGATCAGGAACGGTTGCGACGGCGCGCTGCCTGTGAATCACACGGAGACGTGCGGGCGTATTAAAAATATCGCGGTCGCCAAAAAGGGATTGTCCTTTTTCGACGATGTGTTCCCAGCGGTCTGATTGTTGCAGTGCTGCTGCAATATTTGGGAGCACGGCTGTTCTCACATGCGCCACACGATCGGCAAACCCCCTCAGATTGCTGGGGACCCCATCATCAAACTCAAGTCCGCCGACATCGGCACAGTAACCCAATTTTGATAACTCTACCGTACGACTCAGTGCCCTTCCTATTTGAGTCACACTAGGGTCACTGATTGCCGGAAGCGCGGTCAGTGCGTTGGAAAGGGCCACCTGGTTTGCATAACCGATCCCGCCAAGGTGTTCCCGCGGGACGCCTTCGAGTCGTAAACAAGCAGCCGCTGGATTAAAAGCTGTGACTGTGGTCATGATGATGTCTCCTTGTAATATAGAAAATCAGGGCATTAAAGCCCGCCTGATTCACTGGGTTAAAGGGGCGTAAAGAAAAATACCCGCTGACAAGGGACGTATCGCGTGTGTGGTTTAAAGGTTGCTAGAAAAGAAACATAACGATTTCAATGTGTTGAGAAAAAAACGGACGGCTTATTTTATCCCCGCAGCAAAAAATTCGCGGTTCATCTGCGCAATAAAATTGGCGCTCACACTCATGGGGCACGCGGCCTCGCATTCGAGCAGGTTGGTGCAGTTGCCAAAGCCCTCGCGGTCCATGGCGGCCACCATGTTTTGTACGCGGGCCTTTTTTTCGATCTGTCCTTGCGGGAGGTTTGCAAACTGCGAAACCTTGGCCGCTACAAAGAGCATGGCCGAGGCGTTTTTGCACTGTGCCACGCAGGCCCCGCAGCCGATGCACGAGGCGGCAGCCATCGCGAGATCGGCCTTTTCTTTGGCAATGGGGGTTGCGTTGGCATCGGGGGCGCTGCCGGTGTTGACCGACACAAAACCGCCAGACTGCATGATGCGGTCAAACGCCCCGCGGTTGACGACGAGGTCCTTGATGACCGGAAACGCCTTTGAACGCCATGGCTCTATGTAAATCTCGTCACCGTCTTTGTATTCGCGCATGTGCAGTTGGCAGGTGGTTGTGGCGCTCCAAGGCCCGTGGGCCTTGCCGTTGATGATGAGCGAACACATCCCGCAGATGCCCTCGCGGCAGTCGTGATCAAACGCAACGGGGTCAATGTTTTTTTCGATGAGCTGCTGATTAAGAACGTCCAGCATCTCCAAAAAAGACATGTGCGTGCTGATATCGTGCGCCTTGTAGGTGACCATTTTGCCCTTGTCATTGGCGTTTTTCTGCCGCCAGATATGCAATGTTAAATTCATTTGTAGCTCCTTACAACCAGTTTGACTTCTTCAAACGCGAGGGGTTCTTTGTGCATTTGCGGTTTTGTGTTCTCGCCCTTGTGTTCCCACACGGTCACATGACAGCAGTCTGTGTCGTTACGCAGGGCCTCGCCTTCTTCTGTTTGGTACTCTTCTCTAAAGTGCCCGCCGCAGGATTCTTCGCGCTCAAGGGCATCGAGACACATGACCTCGGCAAATTCTAAAAAGTCGGCAACACGACCTGCACGTTCGAGCGTGGTGTTGTATTCTTCGTTTTCGCCAAGGACTTTTGCGTTTTGCCAAAATTCTTCGCGCAGGGCGGGAATCTTTTTTAATGAATCTGTGAGACCCTTTTTATTGCGTGCCATGCCGCAGTTGTCCCACATGATGCGCCCGAGCTCTTTATGGAATGATTCGACAGAGCGGGTCCCGTTGATGGATAATAATTTTTTGGTGCGGGTCGCCACTTCTGCCTCGGCCTTTTTGAATTCGGGGTGGTCAGCGGTCATCCCGTCAAGTTTGTGGGCGGCAAGGTAGTGTGCGATGGTGTAGGGAATGACAAAGTAGCCGTCGGCAAGGCCCTGCATCAGGGCACTGGCGCCAAGCCTGTTGGCGCCGTGATCAGAAAAGTTGGCCTCGCCCAGCACATGCAGCCCGGGGATGGTGCTCATGAGATTGTAGTCCACCCAGAGACCGCCCATGGTGTAGTGCGGTGCCGGGAAAATGCGCATGGGCACGGTGTAGGGGTCTTCGTTGGTGATGCGCTGGTACATTTCGAAGAGATTGCCGTAACGATCTTTGATGACGTTTTGTCCCAGCCGTTTAATGGCATCCCTGAAGTCGAGATACACGCCCATACCTGATTCGCCGACCCCAAGCCCTGCATCGCAGGCCTCTTTGGCGCTGCGTGACGAGATATCACGGGGGGCCAGATTGCCATAGCTTGGGTACTTGCGCTCGAGGTAGTAGTCGCGCTCGTTTTCGGGGACATCGTTGGCGGCCCTTTTTTCGCCCTTGTTTTTGGGGACCCAGATGCGGCCGTCGTTGCGTAAGGATTCGGACATCAAGGTGAGCTTTGACTGGTAGTCTCCCGCCTGCGGGATACAGGTCGGGTGAATCTGTGTGTAGCACGGGTTGGCAAACCCCGCCCCTTTTTTATAGGCCCGGTAGGCCGCGGTCACATTGCATCCGATGGCGTTGGTCGAGAGATAAAAAACATTGCTGTACCCGCCCGTGGCGAGGATGACTGCATCACCGACGTGGGATTCTATTTTACCTGTGACAAGATTGCGTGTGATGATCCCTCGTGCCCGGCCGTCGATCACGACGATGTCGAGCATTTCTGAACGGGTGTGCATTTTAACCGCACCCTTGCCGATCTGGCGGGAGAGGGCCGAATAAGCCCCCAGTAAAAGTTGCTGCCCGGTTTGTCCCGAGGCGTAGAATGTGCGCGACACCAAAGCGCCGCCAAATGAGCGGTTGGCGAGGTAGCCACTGTAATCACGCGCAAAGGGGATGCCCTGTGCCACACATTGATCGATGATGTTGCAGCTGACCTCGGAAAGCCTGTAGACGTTGGATTCTCTGGCCCTGAAGTCCCCGCCCTTGACGGTATCGTAAAACAGGCGGTAGACGGAGTCCCCGTCGTTCTGGTAGTTTTTGGCTGCGTTGATACCGCCCTGCGCTGCAATACTGTGGGCCCTGCGCGGGCTGTCCTGATAACAGAAGCAGTGAACCTGATAACCAAGCTCGGCGAGCGTTGCGGCAGCAGAACCGCCGGCAAGACCGGAACCCACCACCAGAATTTTGTATTTTCTTTTGTTGGCTGGGTTGATGAGCTTCATGTCAAATTTATGTTTGGTCCATTGAGCGGCAACGGGGCCGGTGGGTGTTTTTGGGTCAAGTTTCATAATAAGCCTTTATAATTAATGTCTGGGTATTTCAAAGTTGACAGAGCGCGGGTGCCTACCTCGCATGACGAGGAAACTAGAACCGCGTCAAAGTCAAGTGAGTAACTTGTGGGTTCTCACAAGTTACTTGATAAACTTTGTCAGCACAGAGACCGGGATCGATGTGTTAAACAAGAAAACAATGACGGCGATCACGGGACCGATAATTTTTATGGTGCAGTTGTATTTAACATTGTTGATTCCCAGGGTTTGAAACCAGCTTGTTGCCCCATGGTACAGGTGCATCCCCAGCGCGATCATGGCGGCAATATAGACAGCAGAGGCCAGCATATTGCCGAATCCCGTCACCAGCATGCGATGGACATCCATGTGGCCCTCGGGTGTTGCCAAAAAGGAAAACGAGGGATCGGTGAGGTGCAGCGTAAAGTGCATGATGTGGTAAACAATAAATGCAAAGAGTGACAGCCCCGTGATAATCATGGTGCGCGAGGGCAGCGTGGCCTTGATTGTAGCCGGTTTGACGTAATCGATGGGCCTTGCGCCTTGATTGCCAAGGTACAGTGTGATGCCGGTGATGACATGAACCACAAACAGAAACAGCAGCCCGCCCCTGATGAGCCAGAGCAGCCCGCCCAGGCTCTGCAATGTGTGCGCGTATTTATTGATGGCCTCGGGTTTAAGGTAAATTTGCAGGTTGCCCACCATGTGACCCAGAGTAAACAGGACCAGCAGGATACCGGTGACGGCCATAATGTATTTTTTTCCGATTGAAGATGTGAGAAAAGCAAACATCGTGATACTCCGTAAAAAAGGTGTTATGCAGGTGAACCCGGTTTTTGTGCCCTAACGGCTGATCTGTCGGGCAGCATCATCGCAATAATTTTTTGGGACTTGGTTGTCAGGCACAGGGTGCGGTATCAGCAATGTCGGTCACCTTATACGCCGGGCGTTCTAATCGTCAAGATGACAAATCTCAACTGTTATCTTTTACAAATCCCACTTGACGTATCCGAAAGGGGTTGACTAGTGGTGCTGGGATTGAAAATTCGTGTTTTTTTTGTCCCTCCTCTGGGCCTTGACGTGATTTGGTTTGTGTTGGTGTCACGGTTCACAAGAGGTGTGATGTGTTTTTTTGTGTTGGCGTGTGTTTAATAATAACAGGACGGGAGACGGAAGACAGCCATTGTGAAACATGCTGACTGCCGATTCCTGATTCTTTTTTGGAGGATATTATGGCTCGTAAAAAAATTGCACTTATAGGCGGTGGCAATATTGGCGGCGTTCTGGCTCAACTCATTGCACAAAAAGAACTCGGTGATTGTGTCATGTTTGATATTGTCGAAGGGATGCCCCAGGGAAAGACCCTCGATATCTGGGAGGCAACACCTACAATAAACACCGACGTCAAGTTGACGGGTGCCAATGCGTACGAAGGGATCAAGGGGTCTGATGTTGTTATTGTGACTGCGGGCCTTGCCAGAAAACCCGGCATGAGCCGCGATGACCTGCTCATGACCAACCTTAATATTATGAGCACCTGCGCAGAAGGCGTCAAAAAATACGCCCCCAATGCGTTTGTGATCGTGGTCTCCAACCCGCTGGACGCGATGGTCTATACCATGAAAAAAATCACCGGTTTTCCCAAAAACCGTGTGGTCGGTATGGCAGGCATTCTCGATTCCGGTCGTTTCAGGGTTTTTGTGGCCGACGAACTCAATGTCAGCGTTCAAGATGTTCAGGCGCTTGTTCTGGGTGGTCACGGCGACACCATGGTGCCGGTCACGCGCCTTTCTTCTGTTGCGGGGATCCCTGTTGAAGAACTCATTTCCAAAGATAAACTCGACGCCATTGTTCAAAGAACACGCATGGCCGGCGGAGAGGTTGTCGGGCTGCTTAAAACGGGTTCGGCATTTTTCTCGCCCGCGATCTCTGCAATCGAAATGGCAGAAAGTTATCTCAAGGACAAAAAGAGAGTCCTCCCCTGTGCTGCCCTTCTCGAGGGTGAGTTTGGTGTCAATGGTTTCTATGTTGGCGTGCCTGTGGTCATTGGTGCCGAAGGTGTCGAAAGAATCGTCGAATTCAAACTCAACGAAACCGAGAAAAAACTTTTTGATGATTCCGTGGTGCATGTCAAGAAGCTCATGGACGAAATCAACAAGTTAAAAGGCTGGTGATTTTATAGAGACTCACCCGCAAAAATAAAGCACCATAGCTTTTTGCGGGTGAGTCACTTGCATTGAAACAATCCCAGATTCAAAAGGCATTTCCAGTGCATTTTTTTTTACGACGCCTGTATTCCCTTACAGGCGTCGTTTCGCTTTACCTTCTTGTCAAACTGCATTTTATTTATGCTGCTGTGATCCTCTTCGGGCCTGCTGACTTTGTGCAACAGGGTACACGGGGGACTTTTGCCTGGTCTCTTGTGGGGCTCCTTGAGCTTGTGCTTATTACAGTACCGCTGTTGGTGCATTTTTTGTACGGTTTTTCTCTGGCGCACCGCACGTGTATCAACGTGTTCAGTTATGGTTATGGTGGCAATCTGCGCTTTGTCTTGCAAAAAATCTGCGGCATCGTAGTCTTTGTTTTTTTATTGTATCATCTTTTCAAATCGGGACAGGCACTCTGGGATGATGAGGGCGTGTACTCCTATTTTAGGGGCTTGGCTGGTGTTCGTACCACAATGCCTTTTCTGATCGGTTACGCGATAGCCATACTTTGCGGGTGTTATTATTTTGTGAATGGGTTGTGGGGATTTTTAATCGACTGGGGTGTGACTGCTTCACGCAGATCCCAGCATCTTTTTTTGCTGGTACTGATGTTTTTATTTGTTTTGATGCTGTTGTTTATTGCGGGTATCGTGGTTTATCAAGGGACACTGCAGACATGAGGGCAAAACCAAAAATCATCATTGTTGGGGCGGGGATCACGGGGATGATGGCGGCCGTTTGTCTTGCCGATAAAGGGGCCGATGTCTCTCTTGTCGTGAGCTGTGATCTACAAGCTGCGGGCGTGCCCCCGGATGATCACGGGATCAATGCTGCCCTTAATATCAAAAACGGTGACAGCCCCGAAATGCATTTTCGTGACACCATTATTTACGGTGAAGGTCTTGCGGGGCATTCTCTGGTCGATCACATGTGCCGTGTGGCGCCGCATATTATTCATTACCTTGAGAGGGTTGGCGTTGTTTTTCTAAAAACTCCCGAAAATGCGCTTGAAATAAACGCACCATACCGGGGGACTGTTGCCAGACAGTTTGATGGTGAGGTCCCGGTGGGGTTGCAGGCGCTCAAGTGCCTGAAACAACAGATTCGCAAAAAAGAGTTACTGGAGACAGTCAGGATTTATAACCGATGGGAGTTTCTCTCTCTCATACTTGATCACGCGGGGCTCTGCAGCGGGATCACGATTCAAAATGCGCGCACGATGGAGATCGCGGCCCTTAAAGCCGATGCTGTGATTATGGCCGACGGCGATATGACGGGTCTGTACGGTTCTTATTCTCTTAGGGGCCCTGACAATCATGGTTATGCCATGGCGCAGCTTTACAGGCAGGGGGCTTATCTTGCCAACTGCGAGTTTGTGGGCTTTTACCCTTATGCCTTCAAAACAGCAGACAAGAGCATTGCCGTGCCCTCAAAGATCCTTGAGGCTGGCTGTGAGGTTTGGGCCTCTTGCGAAGGTGAACCCTGTTTTTTTCTTGATGAGGCTGGCGCTGGTTTGCGTGCAGCAAAAGGTTCCAACCAGGATGTGTGCGGCATTCCATCCGATGTGCGTGTGGTCCGATTGATGGGAGAGATGCTCCGCAAATACAGTGGCACACAGTATCAGACGCCAGAGTTTTTTTTAAAAATCCAGCAACCACAGCCGCATGATGTCTACAGACGCTGGGCAGACCTTGTCAGGCAGCATCGCGGTGCTGATGCCGTGAGTGAGCCTTTGCAGATTGCCCCCGCCGTGCAGACCACACTGGGAGGTCTGTGGACGGGGCCGGATCACATGACCAACATCCCGGGACTTTTTGCTGCAGGCGATTGTGAATATCATTATCACGGTGCCGCGGTTCTGCCGGGAAATGGCCTGTTGAGGGAGTTGGCGGCCGGGGTCATTGTCTCTGATCATGTGCATGGTTTTATCAGTGGTGCGGAGAGGACGGGCGCGGCTGCAGGAGATGAAATCTTCAGCCGTGCCGTTAAACAGCAGCAGGAGAGGCTGTCGGATGCCTGCGAATTAAACGGCCCTGAAGGTGTTTACGGTCTCTACGAAGAGTTTTATGAAACCATGATGTCGGGACTTGGTTTTGTACGGGATAATGACGGCATCGCACACACCCTAAAAAAAATTGATGAGTTCAAAGAGAGGCTTCAAAGGGTTTCTCTTAATGACAGGACCATGTTTTTTAATCAGGAGATTTTCTTTTTCAGGCATTTTGAAGGCATGCTCGATCTTGCGTTTGTTGTTGCAAAGAGCGCCCTCTGTCGCAACGAGACACGGGGGTTTCATTATAAAACCGAGTTTGCAGAACGTGATGACGAAAATTATCTCAAGACAACAAAGGTAAAAAAGGGGTCTGATGGACCGGTGCTGACTTATGAAGATATCGAATCAGCCCTTAGCCCTGAGCCCTTAGCCCTTAGCCGGGGATGGGTGGCTCAGGGCTGATGGTTTGTGGTAGTTCGTAGTTCGTAATTGGAGGGGGATGGGATGGTTTGTGGTAGTTCGTAGTTCGTAATTGGTTGGGGACAATGGAGATGGAGATGGAGATGGTTTGTGGTCGTTCGTAGTTGGTTGGGGTCTGACTTATGAATCTTGTTCGTTTAAAAATAAAACGCCAGGACAGTGATGTTGCGGCACCCTACTGGGAATACTTTGAGGTGGCGGCAGATCCTTTTATGACAGTGGTCAGCGCCTTAAGGGCACTCAGAAAAAGACCGGTCAATATGGAGGGGCGGGCCGTGGCACCGGTGTTGTGGGATTGTCAGTGTCTCGAAAAAAAATGTGGATCCTGCACCATGGTTGTCAATAAACGGGTGCGGCTTGCGTGTACAACGTTGCTTGAGGGATTGACACAGCCGGTGACCCTTGAGCCCTTGTCAAAATTTCCCGTGATCAGGGATCTTGTTGTTGATAGAAAAAAAGACATCGACAATCAAAAGAGACTGCATCTGTGGCCGGCTGTTGATGGTTTTGATGCCGGCTATGGAGCGCTGCAGCTGTACAAAAAAAACAACCTTGCAGACGCAGTTGTGCGGTGCATTGATTGCGGGGCCTGTCTGGAGGCCTGCCCGCAGTACCACTTGTCTGCGGATTTTGTCGGTGCAAAGATTCTTGCACAGGTTTATCGATTACATGTCTGCGTTAACGGCAGGGCCGAGGATGGGCTTAGGTTCAATCAATTAAATAACCCCGGCGGTGTTCACGACTGTGACAATATTCAGAATTGTGTGCGTGTTTGTCCTCTTGATATTCCGATGGCCGACGCCATTGCACAGATCAAGAGGCAGGTTTTGTGGCACACCGTGAAGGGTTTTTTTATGGAGGATCAATGAAACAGTATTTGGGTATCATAGGCGGCAGCGGATTATACAGCATGAAGGATTTTGTTTTCGACGAAAGGCTCACCATTGATACGCCTTATGGTTTGCCGTCCACCCCGTTGATGGCGGGAAAACTTGCCGGTGTGGATTGTGTTTTTCTGGCCCGGCACGGCGAAGGGCATGTCTTTAGTCCCTCCGAGGTGAATTTTAGGGCCAACATATGGGCGATGAAAAAGGTTGGGGTAAAGGCCATTTTTTCGGTCTCTGCGGTTGGGTCACTGCGTGAGGACATCCACCCGGGTCACATGGTTGTGATCGATCAATACATCGACAGAACAAAAATCAGACCATCCACTTTTTTTGAAAAAGGGATTGTTGCGCATGTCAGTATGGCCCGCCCGGTCAGTCAGTATTTGAGGGAACTGCTCATTGCTTCGTGCCGCTCTCTTAAAATCACCTACCACGAAAAGGGGACGTATGTCTGTATAGAAGGGCCACAGTTTTCAACAATGGCTGAGAGCCATTTTTACCGCAGTCTTGGCGCTGCCGTGGTGGGGATGACCAACCTGCAGGAGGCAAAACTTGCGAGGGAGGCAGAAATAGACTATGCCACTCTGGCGCTATCGACGGATTACGACTGCTGGCACCCCGATCACGATCATGTCACGGTCGATCAAGTGGTGGCGGTCGTCAGGGCCAATGCCCTGAACGCGCAAAGGATCCTTGCAGATGCCGTTAAGAAATTTGATTTTAGTAAAAAGTTGGAGTGTGAAGGTATTCTTAAGGGCGCTATCATGACGCATCATGAATACATAAAACCAGACGTCATTAAAAGGCTCGAGCCGATTATCGGAAAATATTTTTAATCAACCATCCGTCGCAGGCGGATGAGGGGCGTTTTTCGTTCACGTTCTTCGTTTTTTTTGCTAAGGAGGAATGTTTTATGAGTATCACAGTTGTGGGGACAGTGGCCTTTGACGATGTTGTTTCTCCCTTTGGAAAGATTGCAAATGGACTTGGTGGTTCGGCCACGCATTTTTCGGTCGCTGCAAGTTTTTTTACTACCGTTAAACTTGTGGCCGTTGTGGGAGGTGATTTTCCGCGCGAACACATCGATTTTTTTAAGTCTCGCAAAATAGACCTTGAAGGGCTTAAGGTGATTCCTGACGGTAAAACATTCAAGTGGGTGGGGTCTTATGGTGATGATCTCAACGATGCCAAAACACTCGAGACGCAGCTCAATGTGATCGCTAATTTTAAACCGGAGATCCCCGAGACCTACAAAAATAATAATGTGCTGTTTCTTGCCAATATTGATCCGGATCAGCAGATCAGGGTGATTCAAAATGCGGGGAAACCGGGGCTGATTGCGCTGGACACGATGAATCTCTGGCTTGATATCAAAAAGGATGCGGTGATCAAGGCCATCAAAATGGTAGACCTTGTCACGATCAACGAATATGAGGTGCGTCAGTTGACAGGTTGTCACAACATGGTTGATGCGGCGGGCATGATCCGGCAGATGGGTCCAAAGATTGTGGTGATCAAGCGGGGCGGGTATGGTGCCCTCATGTTTTATCAAGATCAGGTCTTTTCTGCACCGGCGATGCCCTTAAAACAGATTTATGATCCCACGGGCGCGGGAGACAGCTTTGCCGGCGGCATGGTGGGATATCTAGACCTGTGCGGCGAGGTCAATTTAAAGACTCTTAAAACGGCGGTGATCTGCGGGTCGGTGATGGCCAGTTTTAATGTCGAAAAATTCAGCTGCGAGCGTCTCAAAGAAATCAACAGAGATGATATCATTGCGCGCTTTAAGGTCTTTGAAGACCTGGTGGTTTTCGATGGTTTAAAGTACTAGGAATTTCAAAGTCGACAGAGCGCGGGTGCATTCCTCGCAAAATGAAGGAATTCAACCGCGTCAAAGTCAAGTTGGTAACTTGAAATTTTAAAACAGACATTTTTTCGGCAGTCAGGGGTTGGATGACTCGAGAAACATTCTATTGGTTTCTCATGTTTATGGCGGTGTTCTCCTGACGGTCTTTTGTGTATAACAGGTTATAACAGACAACAGGGCATTATTCTCAAAAAGCTGCCTTACGGCGATGCCGATGAGATTATCACGGTACTCCTTAAAGAAGAAGGTCTACAGCGTTTTTTTGTTACGGGCTCACGTAAATCCAAAAAAAGATATCAGGGATTAATCGATCACTTTAATCACCTTTGTTTTTACTACACAGCAGATACGAAGGGGCTTTTGAGGCTGCATAAGGCCGAGTCCCTTGGATCAGCACAATCCATCCCTGACAGGGGGCTTAAATGGTTCTGTCTTGCGCATTATCTGACTGAGCTGATCTCTGCCCTGACACCCGAAGCGGCAAGGGATCACGACTTGTATCCTGTCTGGCTTGATTTTGAAGGGCGGGCGGCGGATCAAGATTTTGGACTTGACGGGGTTGTTTTTTTTGTCCTCAAGGTTCTCGAAAAAACAGGTTACGGCATCGATCTGCACCGGTGTGTCAACTGCAATAACCGTGACCTGACAGGGCAGGTCGTATTCGATTCTGTCAAGGGTGGAATAAAATGCGGGCGGTGTTGTCAATCTGGTGACGGGGGGGTGGTAGGGTACGACTTAAAACATCTGCAATCTCTTGCGAACAACGGGGCTTCGGGGGAAACTCAACCGCGTCACAGTCAAGTTGGTAACTTGCTGTTTTTAAAGCAGCTGGTCTTGTTTTCAGAAAATATAGTGCAGAAAAAAAGCAGGGCCGCTGACTTTATGCTTCAGGTCTTTGGGGGGCACTAAAAATATTGCATTTTGGCATGGTCTTGAGGTAGGGGTTTAAGGGTTCGTTAAAAAGATATTTTGGGGGCAATCCATGGCGTTGAAAATCGAAGCATATGGCCTATCAGATGTCGGTAAAAAAAGAACCCGCAATGAGGACAGCTTTCTTGTAAGCGATGCCCTGCAGCTCTACGTGGTTGCCGATGGCATGGGGGGGCACTCAGGTGGTGAGTACGCGTCCCGGCTTGCAATCGCATCAATCGAAGAAGTCCTGCAGTCACTTAACTCCGATCCTGAGGCCACGGTGATTTCCGGGGTCAATTCAGAAGAGGCCGATTTTGGCGACAGGTTAAGGTACTCTATCGAGGTTGCCGGACAAAAAATATTTGATCAGGCCCTTTACGACCCCGAGCTTAAAGGCATGGGGACCACCATTACATCGGTTATTTTTGACGACACACTGGCCTACATTGCCAATGTCGGGGATTCCCGCGTGTACCTTGTGCGGGATAACAAAATAAAACAAATTACAACCGATCACTCCCTTGTTTCCGAACAAATGAAGGCAGGTCTTATTTCGGCAAAGGATGCAAAAAAGCATTCCCTTAAAAACATCATCACACGTTCGGTTGGATACCAAGAAGAAGTAGAGATTGACATCATCAAAATGGACTGTCTTGCTAACGACAAGCTCCTTTTGTGTTCCGATGGACTCACCAATATGGTCGATGACGAATCCATAAAAGAAGTCATTGCATCAAAAGATGTGCAATCAGGGTGTCGTGCCTTGATTAATCTGGCAAATAAAAATGGCGGGGATGACAACGTCACGGTTGTCTTGTGTCACGTTACAGAGTAACACATCAAAATCATTAAAATTTGTTTCGTTTTTGGGACGGCAAAGTTTTTGTGTCAGATAAATGTTTCTCTTGATTTAAGGTGAGGGATTAACTATGTGATTACAGTTGGGGTTTTAACTGTTTTGATGTATAGGAATTTCAAAGTCGACAGAGCGCGGGTGCATTCCTCGCAAAATGGAGTAATTCAACCGCGTCAAAGTCAAGTTAGTAACTTGCCGCTGTTTTTTAACGACCGGCAACAAGCGGGATAGCAAGGCGTTATTTGCTTTATGGGCATCTTTAAAGACTATCACATCATCATTGTTCCCAAAGACAAAGACCGGACACGATCGTTTAAGGTCTCCGGTTTCACGCTTAAAATCCTCTTGTTCACCCTCATCCTCTCGATCCCGCTGTTTTTTGTGTCGGTCTTATCGGCCATACACTATCAGAACAAACTGATTGCTTTTAAACGGTCCAATTACGAAAACCGTGAACTTTACGAAAATAAAAAAGATTTGGTCCTCAAGTTATCCCGGCTTGAAAAACTCTACTCTGTCATGGACGATTCCATTGCGCACTTGAGCGAACTGATGGATATCGACCCTCAGAGCCTCAAGTTTGGGATGGGTCCCATTGACGATATCGATTTTTCGTGGACGAGCGATACCGAAGAGGGCTTTACCATTCCCAATGCCGACGAAGTCATCGATGACTGGCTCAACGAAAATGGCGAACTGACTGTCAACAAATTTAAGGGCAAGATCAGCGATATCAAAGAAAATACAGGCATGCTTAATAAAAAACTCGAGGAAATTTTTGCCCAAAACAAGGACAAAATCAATTATGTGACGGCGACCCCCAGTCTTCTCCCCACAGAGGGCTGGATCACGTCCGAGTTTGGTATACGCAAGCACCCCATTGGCCGCAGGTTTAAAATGCACGAGGGGATCGACGTCGCAAGCCCAGTGGGCACACCTATCAAGTCACCTGCAGGCGGCAGGGTCCTCTTTGCAAGCCGAAGGGGTGGGTATGGCAACACCATCATTATACAGCATGGGTATGGTATTGCCACCATCTATGCCCACTTACACGATATGTCCGTCAAACAGGGCGAGACCATCAAACGGGGGGACACAATTGGTTCTGTGGGCAACACAGGGTACACCACGGGTGCTCACCTTCATTACGAGGTTCGCATCGATGGGATGCCCAGCGATCCTCTTGCCTTTATTGTTCAATAGTCAGGGCTGATCAGTTTTTACTTCGATATCCAAAATGACGGGGGCTGGCACGCCTCAAAAAACTCCACGCTGTTTTCTGGTGTCGCGCTTTGGCTGTGATGAACATGCTTTTTTTTAAGCTTGAGATCTGGTTATTTGGCAGAAGACAACAGGGACAGGGTTTTTTAGCCTGCCTCGGCCAAGATTTCTTCGATGTAGATGATTCTTTTGCATCCATTGCATGTCTGGATTTCCTTGCCAACGGCGACAAGGTTGTATGTCTGTGGCAGCAGGTGCGTGCCGCATTCGGTGCAGATGCAGTTGTTGTCGACCTTGGCGATCGCGGGTTCGATGCGCGTATGGATTTTTTCGTAATAGTTTAAAATATCTTTGTTGGTGATGTTTTTTTTGGCCTCGCTTCTTTCTTGGCGCGTCTTGGCAAGTTCCAACTTGAGGTCTTCGAAACGAAGTTTGTATTGCAGTATTTTTGATTTGAGCGTGTCGATGATGGGGGTGTTTTCGTCTTTGATTTTTGCGAGTTCGGTGACCTTTGCCTCGAGATCGGGGACAAGCCCTTGCAGAGCGGTTTCTTTGTCTTTGATTTCTTTTTTTGCTGTTGCGACTTCTTTTAACGCGGCCTGATACTCTTTGTTTGTTTTAATGTCTTTGACTAGATCTTCCCGGGATGTGACCCATTGATTTTTTTCTTGTATAAAGTCTGTGAGTGTTTTTTTTGTGAGTTCTTTTTCTGTGATGTCCCTGCTGGTTTTTTCGATCAGGTCCTGGCGTGTGATGATATCCTGGGAATCATCTTTGACCTGTCTTGGAATCTCGTCTTGTTCGTCTTTTAACTTGTTTATTCTGCCGTCGATCTCTGCCAGTTTTAAAAGGCTTAATAATGTTTCTTTCACAGTTTAGGCTTGCGCTTTGGCTCGTAAATTCTGTCTGAAAGACATGTTTAAAACACGCGACAGCATTTATGGTCTAAAGTACGCGTCTGTTAGGCACTAAGCAGTGCTTTTCTACGCGCTTTGGCATCAATGTTTGCATGGTGTTTGCCCGCGTAAAATTTCCCGCTTAATACGTGTTAGGGCTGCTGATTTTTCAAAAAACTGACCTCGCGTGATCAATGTTTGTCTCAATGACCACCTCTTTTTTTTTTGTTGCCTTCTATAGCAGTCAAATAAGAAAAAGCAATCATTTTATGGAAATACCAGAGAGAACCTTTGTGCCTTATGCTGTGAGAAATGCATCTTTTAAGTCTTTATATATCAAATAGTTGAGTTGACTCTTAAAGAGAGATGCAAAGATGTTCTTGAGAAGGAGTGCTGATTCTTTTTCGGAGTGAAAGTGTCCGACGTCTGCAATGGACAGATTGTGTCTTTTAGCGTGAATGGCCTGATGGTATTTGACATCGCCGGTGATGAAGAGGTCAAGGTTGTTCATAAGGGCTGTGTTAATGAGGCTAGCACCGCTTCCGGTACAGATGCCTATGGTCTTGTATTTTTTATTTGGGCCCGGCACAAAACGAAGGTGCTTGATTTTAAAAATCTGTTTTATTTTTTTAATGCATTCTGTTCGTGTGAAGCCCTTTTGGGAATAACCGAATGCGCCAATCCCCAGAGAGGTAATTTTGTTTTGCAGCGGGTAGATATCGTAGGCAACTTCTTCGTAGGGGTGCGCTGTTTTAAGGCCGGCAAGAACGGTGTCGAGATCGAGTTCCCTTAAAATGACCTCCAGCCTGTCTTCGAGGACTTCTTCGCGCTGCATTTTTTTTCCAATGGCGGGGTTGGTGAATGAGTTTCCCTTAAACGAACCTGTCCCTTGAGTCCTGAACGAGCACTCGGAGTAGTTGCCAATGTGTCCGGCTCCTGCCTTAAAGAGTGCGTTCATGACTTTATTTGTGTGTGTGCAGGGGACGTAGACAGCGAGTTTAAAAAGTTTGGTCTCTGCCCTGGCAAGCGGCTTGATGTCTTTTAATTTGAGTTTGCGCAGATAATAAATATTAAGACTGTCCTCGGAGGCATCGTGGTTTGTGTGGCTTGAATAGAGTGCGATGTTGTTTTTGATACAACGGGTGATGATTTGGCCCTCATAGGAATCGAGATCCATATTGACTGTCGCGTTCATGCGGTAGGGGTGGTGACTGACGATGAGCTGACACCTTTTTTTTATGGCTGCGTCGATCACCTCCTTGCAGATATCGTAGCTGAACAACACAGAGGTGACTTTGTGATCAGGCGAACCCAGATTAAGCCCGCTGTAGTCCCATTTTTCCTGAAGCGATTTTGGAACGCGCCTTTCGAAGGTATGGATGATTTCTTTAAGTTTCATTGTATGCATGATTATGAAAAAAAAGGGGTTATGTCATTAATATTTATGTATGGGAATTTCAAAGTTGACAGAGCGCGGGTGCGTACCTCGCATGACGAGGAAACTAGAACCGCGTCAAAGTCAAGTTGGTAACTTGTGATTGCGCTCATTTGAACAATTTTTTTATTGCGCGACTGGGCCGTGGATATTAGATAGGTGGCGGGTAATTAACCAATTACCATGAACCACAAACCAGTTTTTTGCGTCAGCAAAAAATTTGGGCCTATAGCTTAGCTGTTCAGCCATTGGCTGACAGACATAAGGAGAGCAGTTGCTCTAACCAGCTGAGCCATTGGTCAGCATTTTTTTTTTACATATTGGGCCTATAGCTCAGCTGGTTAGAGCAACCGGCTCATAACCGGTAGGTCCCTGGTTCAAACCCAGGTGGGCCCACAAAATTTTGTGCCAACAAAATTTTCCCGATACACGACGCACGATACACGAAAATTTTGTGCCTGCTCTCGTGTATCGTGTATAGTGTATAGTGTATCGTGTATCGTGTATCGTGTATCGTGTATCGGGTATCGGGTACTGCGTATCGAGTATTGTGTATCGGGAAAAAACAGAAACTGCACGACTGGGTTTATAGACCCGCGGGTGAAAACAAAAATCTGTGGGCAGGGACAGAATTGAACTGTCGACACAAGGATTTTCAGTCCTTTGCTCTACCGACTGAGCTACCTGCCCAAAATTTGAGAGGCCTCTATAGATTACCATGTGAGGCGTGTCAACCTGCTTTCAAGAATAGACTCATGACATCTGCCGGTGTTTTTTTCTTCAAATCGGGCAAGGTCGATCGCCCTGTCTATCAGTCTCATTTTTGAGACTGTCCAGCGAGACAAATCATTTTTCAAATCTCTAACCCATCGGTTTTTAACAAAAAAAATCTGGCACGCTGATTGCTTTATCAGTTGAGAGCAGGACACCGTTGTTGGTGTCGCGTGTATTAAAATTTTTTTTTTGAAAGGAATTTATCATGAATACTCTCTTTAACTTTGCGCAGGGCACAGTCCCTGCAAAAAATGGTGCAGCGTTTTTAAACGCAGCAAACCCGACAGAGGCGGGGCTTGCTGTTATACCCAGCTACAGGGGTGGCCTTGGTCCAAAAGATATAAAAGAAATTCAGGGTAAACACGCCAAGTACCTCGAGCTCGAGAAAAAAACCAACATCCCGTGGAAGGTGATTGCGGCGATTGATCTTGCGGGGGGATTTAAGGTGAGTGCTGGAATGGCTGCAAATCATCTCAAGGAGGCACTTGATAAACACGGGGTTCAAATCTCACCATCAACAAGCCGCGCGGCGCTTTTTGAGATGCTCAACAAGGCAAAAGAAGGCCTTGATCCAAACTCAACAGCGGCCAAGGTTCTCAATCTGGGCGCGGTCTATTATGATGAGATCACGGCGGCATTTGGTTGAGTGTGTTAAACCCCGCTTTTGTGTGCAAAGTCGGGGTTTGACTGGCCCTTAAATATCACGCATAGAACCTTGGAAGGTTTTTTCTACGCGTTTCGGCATCAATTTTTGCATGGTGTCCGCCCGCGTAGTGTCTGGCGCATAGCGCCAAACATGAAACCCTTCATGTTTGATCGCAATGCACTCCGCTTTATGCGGGTTATGATCATCAACAAAAGGAGTTTTTATGAATCTCAAAAAGGGATTGGTTGTTTTGTTTGTTATGCTGCTTGCTTCTTCGTGCGCAGTTGTGGATGCCATGGACTACAAGGGCTATGTGTATTCGCCACGTGACAAGTCCTTTGAGGTCAGTTTTGATGCCAAGCCCATCGTGACCACAACAAACCAGGGGGCGTACGTGAGCGATCCGCTCAAGTTCCCGTGGGGCAAGTTACACATGAATGTCGTTCTCTACCCCAGCCGCTTTACCGTAGAGGCACTTTATTATGCCGACCTTCCCAAAGAGGCATTGGCAATGGATTCCGCGGCCTTCTTTGAACAATTAAAAACGGCACGGGTTGCCATGCTTAAGGAGACAGAGAGCCATTTTAAACTCAAGGATCTCAAGTTTACAAACATCGCAGGCTATCCGGCCATGACTGCCAGGGCGGTATTGATTCCCGCTGATAAGGCTGCTGCCGATTACGACAAAGGTCCAAAGAAATTCTGTGCCGTTTACAGGGCTATCCTTGCAAACAAACGGCTCTATGAGATTGTCGTTGTCAACCGCGATGAGATGCCGTCTGGGGCCATGATCGAATTATTTATGGACACCTTTAAGGTGTTAAAAAAGTAGAATATTGTGCCGACCTTTTTTGATTGTAACTCTTTGATTGTAATTCAATAACACTTCAGCACATCACCTCTATTCTCGTTTCGATAAAAACGGGTGTTTTATACCCCACACTTAAAACAAGAACAGGGAAGGCCTTTTTAAAATCCTATTATTATCAATGAATTAGATTATTATGTCGCAGTGATCCTCATGGCCCAAACTTTGCATTATAGAGGGATAGAAAGGGCAAGCTATGATCAATCACAATTATTTAAGATCGGTATTGGCCTTATTGTTTCTATGTTTGTTTTTGACCCAATGCAATGAGATGGCGGGGCTCACTGATGATACAAGTGATCTTAATGTGCCCCTTGATGCTGTCATTGCTGCTGATGAAATGGGTATTATTGAGATGGAGTCAGATTTTTTTGAGACAGAGTACGACGTTATTGAGACAAACGGACCCGAGGATCAAGACGATATCGAGTCGTTGTTAGGTTTTGATAATATTGTTGATCCCCTCCTCGATGCCCATAATACAGACGCTGCCGGAGGGCAAAACACGTCTGTCGCATCCGGTAATTCAACTCAAGAGACAACTGAGTTTGCCGAATATGACGATGAGACCTTCGATGAAGCAGCAAACGGCAACAGCACAGAAACGGTGGTCAAGTATTCGTTGGCATCAAAAAAGGCCGAATCAAAACTTTTGTGCCAGGATTACAATTACAGTGTTGCGGATGACGATTCGAGCGATGGTAAGAGCAAACTGTGTTACCTTGAGTCCGATGATCAGGACAAGGATGGTTATGCGCGCTCTGGCGCCGACTCACAGAAGATATGGGTTTCAAAATCGGGGCGGCTGACCTGCCCTTGTGGGTATGTCTCTCACGGGAACGACTGTAATGACGAAGATAAAAATATTTATCCCAAACGCGGAGAGATTGCCTTTAACAACGTTGATGACAACTGTAATGAAAGTGTTGATGAAGCCGAGTTTTTTTACAGTGCGTTGGGTGTTAATAATACCTCCCGCGGGTTTGATTTAAAATCAAAAATCAACGATTTTAACATCATCAAATCAAAGAACAGGCTTTACGTTATTTTATATGTTTCGGCACTGTCCAATTACAGCAACATTAAAGAATCAAACCATATCAAGGTTTCTGCTGCGGCTCTCTCAAAGACCAATCCTTACATCAGAATCAACGTCAAAGACATGACTCCGGGCACAGTGTACAGGGCAAAGCTCCGTTTTTACGAACGACTCTCGTCGGGGACATACAGACGTATTGGCGCCACATCAAGTTGGTACTACACCACAACCCTGGATACCAATGTTGCAAAATATGCCAGAAACTATGCCGTTCTAAAAGGGCTCAAGGAGTTCGATGATTCGCACAAAGGGCTTGTTGGCTACATGGGGACGAAATCCCCGAACGGGACAAGGTACCACGCTGATAATTACGAACTCTGGTGTTCCGAGTTTTACTCGTGGGTGGTGGGAGATTATTTTGGTGATTTTGAAAACAAGGGAACTGTTGCCTCTCTTGTCGAGGCCTTTGGCGAATATTTTGTGAGTTCCAGCAAACACAGTCTTTCAAATCTTGTCAAGTTTGCACAAGTGGGTGACTACATTCCCATGGATACCGATGACGATGGCAAAGCTAATCACAGCGCGATGTATCTGGCCTACGATAGCCAGAATAACACCGTGTGGACCCTTGAGGGAAATTTCGACAACAATGTACAGGTGATCAGAAGAAGCTATGATCGCCGATTTAAGGGGTTTGGGCGGCTCCCCGATTTTACACTCGATGCAGATTCTGACTCCGGCAGTGTCTGGGATGATATCGAAGAGTTCTTTGTTGAGGACGTTGGCGGATTTTTTGACAGCATTTTTTAGGGGCCGCTGCCATCTACAATAAACCTCTACATGCATTTTTTTAAAAACACTTGGTGCCCCTTAACGTGTGTCTCGTACAAAGCCAATAAAAAAAACACACCAGCTTGATGTCATTTATTTTCCAAGGCGCGCCGCATTTTTTATAAAATAGACGCAGATTGCCACATTTATAAAAAATTGCGTTTTAAATCTTGCCCTAAAAAAACACGAGTGCTTACAATTTTTTTCGAATTTTTGATGATTTTTTAAACCATGTTTTTTTAAGGAGCTATTCTATGACTCATCTACAATTTCCCGTTGCATTGCCGGGCCCGCCGTTAGTCACCAACGTTGGGAGTCCCTTTAGGATTGGTGTCCCTCTGGATCAGGGCATCAGAGGTAGATACGATGTTCACCTCGATCCTTACGAAGTCCAGCCTGTTGTTTTTCAGGCGGGGTCGCAGGTTGTGGATTGGGGCGTCAAGCTGCTCAAGGCGCAGGAGGTCCATGCAAAAACACGCGGAGAAAAGGCCGCTGTGTTTATCCTGGACACCGCAGGTCAGTTTGATCATCCCGATCTTGCGGCAAACGCCCTGCAGCAGTATGCCAAAAATTTTTCAGACGCACCCACGTTGGAAGACAAACACGGACACGGCACGCACTGTGCGGGCCTTGCTGCGGCAGTCGATAACGATCTGGGTGTCCTGGGCATGGCACCGGGTGCCAAGTTGGTTCCAGTGAAGGTCTTAAATGATAGCGGGTCAGGGTCGTGGGAAGGGGTGGCAAACGGCATCCGGTATGTTGCCGATCTGGAGGTGCCGTTTATTAAAGTGATTTCGATGAGTCTTGGTGGTTCGGGCGGCAATGCAATCCTGCAGAGTGCTGTCGAATACGCGCTTGCCAAGGGCTGTTTTATTGTGGCAGCGGCGGGCAACAGCGGCTACCGCGGCAAGGACACAGTGGGTTATCCGGCAAAATACCCGGGTGTGATTACGGTGGCGAGTATTGGCAACGCGGGGACCCCCAGTTCGTTCTCCAGCGGAGGCCCGATCTTACTCACACAGGGCGTTGCAGCACCCGGAGAGAACAATCTCAGTACACACAAGGGTGGCGAGTACGTCAGAATGTCGGGGACATCAATGGCGACACCTCATGTTGCGGGTGCTCTTGCGATGATCCTGTCGGCGCATCCCGAGATCACCACTCCAAAACAAATGCTTGAGTTTCTCATGAAGGGTGCGGCAGACCTTTTGGATCCTGGACCTGATGTCAGGACCGGTGCAGGTGCCCCTGTCATGACGGCTTACATTGTTTAAGTCGTGATTTAAAACTTATGCTGTGTCGTGTGGGTGATGACACGACCGTTTAGTATGTATGATTGCGGGGCTGTGCTTTTTTAAAAAAGCACAGCCCCGAATTTATTTGCCGCTTCTTTTCTCATAACCCGCATAAAGCTGAAAACACTGCGCGGTCTGGCACCTCGTAAAATATTGTTGCTGAAACGCGTAGAAAAAACCTACTTAGGTTTTAACAAGACACATTCTGGTCTTTTGGTTTTTCCCCGCCGTTTGGCCCTAACCCAATGCATTTCAAATGGTTTTGCTTCTTGATAACGCTGTAACAAAATGTTTTTGTTTTTTACAATGATCATGTATACGTGGTGTGCATTTGTTTTTTTTATAGAGTCCGACGGACTCTCAATACAGTTGTAGTCAAGCAAGTCACCTATCAGAGAGTTTTTTATGCCACGAATACCAGTCAGTGATCTTAAAGAAGGGATGAAACTTCAGGATGATGTCCTCGATAAAAAGGGGCGCCTGATTTTAAAAAAGAGTACCGACATTCTCCAAAAGCACATTAAAATATTCAAGACGTGGGGCGTGTCGATGGTGACTGTCGCGGATGAGAAGACAGTCTTGACAAGCGCCGACCAAACAGAAGACTTTCTGGTTGATGAGGCCGTGGTCGAAGAAATCAAATCCGAGCTCGATCATATATTCTGCCATAACGACAAACGGCACGCCATGATTGGCCAGTTGTACAATACCTGTCTGCAAAGGGCTATTATAAAAAAATCAAAAGGGGAATCATGATTCAAAAAGCCATGGATGTTACCAAGCTGGTTAATTCGGTTGTAACGATTGCGTCTCTGCCGAGTATTTATTTTAGGGTGAGTGAGGCGGTTAATTGTCCCCGAAGCTCGGCGACTGACATTGCCAATGTTGTCTCTGAAGATCCCGGGTTGACTGCGCGGCTTCTCAAAATCGTCAATAGTTCTTTTTTTAGTTTTAACAGCAAGATTGATACTGTGTCTCGCTCTGTCTCAATCGTGGGGACCCAGCAATTATGCGATTTGTGTTTGGCCACCTCTGTCATGAAAGCGTTTAAAGATGTCCCGGAAGAACTGGTCTCCATGGAGTCCTTCTGGCTGCACAGCCTTGCCTGCGGCATCTGTGCCAGAATCCTTGCCACAGAGTACGGCGTCAACAATGTTGAGCGTTTTTTTGTTGCGGGGCTGCTTCACGATATCGGCAGCCTCATCCTGTACATGAAAATGTCAGAGCTTGCCCGTGGGTGTCTCGAAGAGAGCAGAAAAAATAAAAAAAAGCTGCACGAGGTTGAAAGACAGGTCTTTGGTTATGATCATGCCGAGGTGGGGTATGAACTGGTCAAATTGTGGAATCTGCCCGAGGCCCTTCACGAGGCAGTACGGTTTCATCATGCGCCGCAAAGGGCGGTGGATTTTCCTCTCGAGGCAGCCATCATTCACGCATCAGACATCATCGTGAGCGCGCTCAAGCTGGGCAGCAATGGAGACACCTTTGTCCCGCCGCTTGTGCCCAAGGCGTGGCTTACGGTTAATATCGCCGAGTCCTCACTGCCGGGTATTGTCGAAAATATAGACGGCCAGATCGATGACGTGGTCAGGGTCATGTTTAAGGAATAACCATGGACGATTTAATCAGAGACAGTCAGGGCCCCCGCAGTATCCCTCAGGAAAACGTCATCAACAAATGGCTCCTTGATGGGCTTGATACCGTGACGGCTCTTCTTCGATCATTCGAATCTGATCTTAAACAAAGCTCCGACTTTTCGGAGGTCTTTAAGGCCACGGCACCCATGTTGCGCAGGTTTGTCCGTTTTGACGACATTGCATTTCTTCTTGTTGACGAAGAAGGCTTTGAATTTAAAATTCATTACTGCGAACCCGCCGAACACCAGAGCAAACTTCAAAAAATCATTGATACCTACATAGAAGAGGGAACCTTTGCCTGGGCCCTGGGTCAGAGCCGTCTGGTGATGATCCCCGAAAAAAATTCTAGCGGTGCTGTTTTTTTTCATGTGCTGGCAACACGCAACAAGGTCATCGGCATGTTTGTCGGCTATACTTCGGGCCAGGATTTTATTACCAGTGCCACAAAAAAATTTATCACAACGATTCTTCTGCATTGTGCCAGCATTATTGACTCGGCGTTGCTTTATAAAGAGATAAGCGATTACACGCAGAATCTCGAGGTGATAGTCAAAAAACGGACGGCGGAACTCGAAAAATCAAGGGAAGAGGCCCTTGCAGCCAGCAAGGCCAAGAGCCAGTTTTTGGCCAACATGAGTCACGAGATACGCACACCGATGAACGGTGTCATGGGCATGGCGGCGCTGTTGATGGAGACAGATCTCAATCCCAAACAGATCGAATACGCCTCTGTCATCAAGACCTGCGCGGAGTCACTGCTCTCTGTCATTAATGACATTCTGGATTTTTCAAAGATCGAGGCTGGCAAAATAGTTTTTGATTCAATCGATTTCAACTTAAGGGCGATTCTTAAAAAGACAAACGATTTTTTAAGTTTCAGGGCGCAGGAACAGGGGCTCGAATATTTTTGTCATATCGCTTCGCGTGTTCCCCTGCTGTATCAGGGAGACCCTGGCCGCATAAGACAGATCATCATCAATCTTGTTAATAACGCCATCAAGTTTACAAAAAAAGGGGATGTGCGCTTAAGGATCAGTCTCGATTCTGAAGACAAAGAATATGCCCATCTTCGTTTTGATGTGACAGACACGGGGATTGGTATTTCCCAAGAGAAACAGCAGACCCTGTTTCAGGCGTTTACGCAAGCGGATGCCACAACAACACGCGAATACGGTGGGACCGGTCTTGGACTGGCCATATCAAAGGAACTCGTTCATCTCATGGGTGGTGAAATTGGCTGCAAGAGTGACGAGGGCAAGGGTTCCACATTCTGGTTTGTGATCAGGCTTAAAAAACAGATCAAAAATATCACACAGGAAGAAGAACTTGCCTTGGAGCCGGCTTCAAAATACAAACTGCCCAACACGTCTGCCTCTGCAGTGACGCGAGACAAACTTAAAAAATACCGCATTCTGCTGGCAGAGGATAATCTCATCAATCAAAAGATCACCCTGAACATGCTTGAGCACTTTGGTTTTAAGGCCGATGTTGTCTCTGACGGCCGCGAGGTGGTTGAGGCACTCACACAATCACGGTACGATCTTGTTCTCATCGACTGCCAGATGCCCGGCATGGATGGCTTTGAGGCAACACGTATCATCCGTTGTTCGGATTTAGAAAATAAAAATATTCCCATCATTGCCTTGACGGCACATGCCCTTAAGGGTGCCCGCGAGACCTGTCTTGAAGCGGGGATGAGTGATTATCTTTCAAAGCCGGTTGATCCCAATGATCTCTCAGACGTCCTTCAAAAATGGCTTTTGAGTTCAGAGTCTTCAGGAGCAGACGGGGATACTCCGTCACAGGCATCAGACGGCACAGTGATTTTTGACAGAGAGGGGTTGCTCAGGCGGGCGATGGGCAATGAAGAGATCGCAAACAAATTGACGGAGTCCTATGTAAAAGACATGCCCAAAAAAATGCAGGAACTAAAAAAGGTCGTTGATGATAACGATTCTGTGAAGATCCTTCTTAATGTGCACAATATTCACGGCACCTCTGCAACCATTGGGGCTGTCAAAATTCAAAAAACCGCGGCCCATATGGAGGCGGCGGGTCAGGCGGGTGATTTTAAAACAGTCATATCGCTTTTGCCAGAACTTAAAGCGTGCTTTGAGGAGTTTGCAAAGTTTGTTGCGAGGTAGTTTTTTTCTTGTGTACTATTGGCGCGCCTCTTCAGAAATCTTCTAAGAAATTTTCTACTTTCTGATTTTATTTCTTTTTATTTTTTTTAAAAATGTGTTAGGTGCAGGTCAATTCAGTTCACACCAAAGGGGGGTCACTCGTTTTTTGTAGCGTGGTGGCCCTTTTTTTTTATCCCGGCGCTTCATCGAGTGTTATCATTATATCCAATAAATAAATTCAATGACGGGGGGCGTTCCTTACTTTTCATGCCCATGCAAAACAGAAGAGTTCGGCCGCGTAAAGGTCGGGTTAGTAACTTGTTCCGGAAAGAAAAACTGGGCAACACGTTCTGGTTCGATCCTGTACCTTGTCCCCTGACCCTCAAAAAACGAATGTACCCCGATAAGGTGCGGGAGCAGACCCGCAAAACTAAACTTCTGTCCATCCTCTCTGGTCACCACATACTCCGCCTCGTTTCTGCTTCTTAAATCTATAAACGGACACGACGTTAAAAACCCCTTGCCTTGCATTGCGGCAAACATCTCCACAGCGTATGTCTTTCCGTCAATCTCAATCTTGTAATTTAACTCGCCCGTTTTTTTAAAATGATCCCGCATCAGGGCCATTGGTCTCGCAAGCGCAGCAGCGGTCAAACCAATTCCCTTAAGGTAAAGACTGTCCCCCTGTATTGTGGCCTTAAGATCATCTTTTGGTCCCAGATATCCGCCACTGCTGTCGGACGAACAGAACTCATAGTTGCGACTCTCCGTGCTTTCTGAAAACGTTGTCCCGCCGGGCCTCATTCTTTCTTCAAGGACCAAAACGGGGTCGGTAACATCAAAGGCATCAACACCAAGTTGTAAGACCAAAAACTCCCGCACACCCCTTATGGTCTCTATCTCATTGTCATTCAGGGCCTCATCCGGCCTTGACCCCTTGATGGCCTGCATGTACGCCTTGAGCGCGTTTGTTAATTCTGCCTTTTGATCCTCCGAGACAGAAGGGATGGAGGCAAGTGACAGTGACAGCGCCTGAGCGACAACAAGGTTGACACCCGCGTTTTTGATTGTTTCGATAAATATTGTAAAGAAACGCACGGGGTCAGCCGCGTAGAGCCACGCCACAGCGCCAAGACGTATCTGATCTTTATACTGACCCGTCTGAGTTTGTGCCATCACATCCATCTGTTGTATCAACGACTCATTGCCGCGTATAAACGAATAATCAAGGATATCAAGTGCCGACAACACAACACTTTTATGGGTTGAAAGCACAAAGCGCTCTCTGACGGGGTTAAATACAGCACCCTCGGGCAGTGATTGCATTAAAAAGAGAAGTTCCTGCTCGTCACCTTGGGCAATTCTTTGAATGTAAAAATCGCTTAAATTTTTCTGCAACCCAAACCGTTCTGCACATTCTGTAAGGTTGGATACGATCGTATCGATCCTGATATTTGATTGTCCAGACACCCACTGATTGTAGATATTTTCCAACTCGTCAAAACCCTCAACGCCCATGCGTCCCAAAAGATAATGCTCAAGATATGTATCACGGTTATCGGGCATATCCTGTAAAACACGCAATACAAGTGTTGTTTCATCCTTTGTGAGTAACCTTGCAGAGGCCACACCAATCAAGTAGTGTAAGGTTACCGCCCCCCTGTCATTCAATGCCTGCTTTCCATAATATTGCACAGCCTCAGCCTGCGGGGCATAAAAGAGGGTGCAGATTTTTTCTACAACACCCTCAGTGGCCATAAACTCCTGACGCCCCAAATATTCTCCGTAACCCACTTGCAGCATGCGCCTGATCCGGACCTCTGCGGGTTTTTGAAACCTCCTTGCAATACTGTTGTAGGCAGTTACCGAACCATTCTCACAGTGAGCCCTGTCACAAAAGGCTTTGAAATCATCATAGGTCAGATACCTGTCCTCGATTTTTTTGGTCGTCTCACGATCTCTTGAAAGCGTTGCGTCGACAAATTCCTCTGCGTGTGCGCTTCCGGTAATCTTTTGGTGTGATTTGTTGTCTGAGGGGTTATAAATCCCCGCAAGGCCCCCTACAGTCACCCGATGGCCGCAGATCTCCACCTCTTGCTTTGTTTCAAGGTGGTCTACAGACACCACCAATGGTTTTTCATTCACTTCGGCCATATCACACCTCTCTTATTGTGTTATCGTCAACTCAGATGTGGGAGTTGTGGTTTTGTTAACGGTTTCACAGGCCTTTTATCCTAAAAACGGCAGTTGGGGGGGGCTTGGTGAAACCCGGAGGGTTTTTTTTAGCGATTAGCCGGTGGTTGAGGCATGAGCTTGCGAAGGCCGACACCACCGGTACTTGGCCAGTATTTAATTGAATTTAAATGAATATGACGAGTTAAGGCTTCCAACTACGAAGCCCTGTGGAGTTCAGAAGTTACATTGACTATACAACATATATATTGTATTATAGATTGGTGAAAATCAAATTACTGATCGAGGAATTGCAGAAACAAGGGTGGGTATTGGATAGAATCCGGGGGTCGCATCATGTTTTTGTACATTTTGATGCAGTGAGGCCTGTTGTTGTCCCAGTTCACAACAAAGAAATACCCGATTTTTATGCAAAGGGTATTTTAAGACAGGCTAAAGGGAGCCTGTCTAAAGGAGCACGATGAAAAAAAATAAAATTCCAAATGGGTATTTTTGTGTTTTGTGCAAAGAAAAAAAGAGCAAAACAATAGCTGTTCATTTTCCTGCTCATCCTGGCATTATTACTTATGGTCATGATTGGGAGGAGGCAGTAGAAATGGCACGGGAGGCGCTGTCCGCTTTGTTAGAGACAGAATTCGAAAGAGGGCAAGTCTTGCCCAAATCTACAAGGCCAAAGGTTAAAAATGGCGATAGACTTATTTTCATACCAATTGAACCCGAAATAAAAATGGCATATCTTCTGAGAACCTGGCGAGAAGACTCCGGGTTGACTCAAAAACAGTTAGCCCAAAAGTTAGGTGTGTCATATCAAGCCTATCAAAGAATGGAGCGACCCGGAAGGTCTAATCTTACCGTCAGTACCCTTCAAAAAATCGCAAATTCTCTCGATAAAGAGCTGGTGCTGTCTTTGAATTGAATATAGGTCTTGTATCTTAACATTTTGTGACAGGATATGACTTTTCAGGACTCTTACAAAACAGGGTATTTTTAGACAGACACTAATTATCGAGGCTTTCGGGCAGTCTGGGAAGGGGGAGATAAGGCACCCCTTCTTCATCAAGGCGCTCCGACTGTTTTTTGTCTGCTGTGCCGTAGATGTTTTTGGGTTCTTCTTCGCCTTTATGAATTTGAATTGCCATGTCTGTAAATTTATCGCCAACATTTTCGTAGTTGTCTCTCACCACTTTGTGGAGCGATTTGAGAAGGGTGACATAATCAACCGTGTCCTTGATATCGGGTTTGGGGAGAACCTTTTCTGTTTGAGGAGAGACCGGCGCGGGTGATTGTTGCACTTTGACAGGTGTCGTTGTGGCCGCTGACCCCACATGGCAACCGCAAGGGATGCGCGTGACTTGATCGGTCCCGCAAAAAGTGCATTGAATCAGCTTTTTTTTAAGCTGGTCATTGTAAGCCTTAAGGTCTTTAAACCACCCCTCAAACTTGTGTCCAGCGCTGCATTGTAATTCGTAGATAATCATACGCAGGTTATCGTGATGCCTCCATCAGGATTGCCGAGATGGGGGCATATGATTTTCGATGAATCGACAGACACCCATTTTTTTTTAATATCTCACGATGGAGTTTTGTCCCGTAGCCTTTATGGCTTTCGAATCCGTACTCGGGATATTGGTCTGCCATTTTAATCATGAGCCTGTCTCTTGAAACCTTGGCAAGAATAGAGGCAGCAGCAATACTGTGACTTAACGCATCGCCGTCAATAATGGGTTTTTGGGGAAGGGGATAATCGAGTCTGATATTGCCGTCGATGAAGAGAAAATCAGGCTGTGGTTTTAATTGCGTCAGGGCCATGATCATGGCTTTTTTTGTGGCCTCAAGAATGTTGATTGCGTCGATCACTGCGGGTTCAATCATGCCAATGCCATACGACACGCAGCGGGCCTTGATTTGGTCGAAAAGGGTCTCACGTTTATGAGGACTCAATTTTTTGGAGTCATTTACGCCCTCGATCACAACATTTTTTTCAAAGATCACGGCCGCCGCGCAGACAGGCCCCGCCCAGGCACCGCGCCCGGCCTCATCAAGACCCGCAATCAGATGATATTGATTCCAGTATTCTCTTTCGTATTTAAAAAGGAACATGGGCTGTAATCAAACCAGAAAAAAATGACGAGTTGTTGTGGCCAAAAACCCCGAGCTGTTTTTCCCTTTTTAATCCATAACGCCGTTGGCTTGCGAAAACAAACCATGCTGCTTCGATCCTTGCGGATCTGCCATGGAATATGGGGTGCGGGGCTTGCCCTGTGGTTCATGCCGTGAGATCGGCATTGTTTTCTGCTTTGACTTCTTGTTTTGGAGCTGTGTCTTCTACACTGTCTCTTTGTGTTTGTGGTTCTGCTTTGAGCAGATCGAGTTTGTCAACAGAAGCAATACGGGCTTTTTTACCGGACAGATCGCGCAGGTAGTAAAGTTTGGCGCGTCTGACCTTGCCGACGCTGATGACTTCTATTTTTTGAATAAACGGGGAAGCGAACGGAAAAATTCGCTCGACACCCACGCCGTACGAGACCTTTCTGACGGTAAACGTAGAATTGGATCCGCTGCGATGGATAGCAATAACCACGCCCTCGTAAACCTGAACACGTTCTTTTTCGCCCTCTTTTATGTTGACATAAACCTTGATGCTGTCCCCCGATTTAAAATGGGGTAATTTTTTTGCTTCGTTATATTTTGTGTTGATCCAATCTATGGCGTTCATGTTGACTCCAGTCACGATTTTTACGGCACAACCAGTATTACCCCACTCAGGGAAAAAACTGGCTTCAAGCCTTTTTTTTACCTTGATGCACAGGAATTTCAAAGTTGACAGAGCGCGGATGCATTCCCCGCAAAATGAAGGAAATCAACCGCGTCCCCCAAGGGGCGATCCTTCGGGGCATCAAAGTCAAGTTAGAAACTTGCATCGTCTCTTGCTAACAGGCGATCCAAAATAACGGCAACAGCACTCCTGACAGGCAGATGATTGTACTGACCAGCACCCCGTATGGGCTCTAAAACATAATCTGCTGCCTCCAGAAAACCGGGCACCAGACCATAACCAGTACCAAACGCTAGCAAAACAGGCCTATCTTGTTTTAATTTTTCTTTAACAACAGAATAACCAACTGATTTTTCAGTGTTTTTTGCCGTTGTCGCCACGAGGAGCGGATTTTTACCACTGAGTTCTTTAATTGTCAAACAGACTTCTTCAAGATTTTTTTTAGATTCGAGAATCCCGAATGCCTCTTTTCTGTCCGGGTTGTAGGCGGCCCCATGGCCGTTGACCCAATAATCTCTTATATAATTTACCATCCCCAGCTGGATCTCGTTTGGTGTGACAATAAAGAGCCGTTTGACATCGTATGTTCTTGAGTTTCTTGATAAATCGTGAAGATCAAAATTGGTTACGGCGGTCGTGATGATGCTGTTGTTTTTGTTAAGAACAGGGTAATGAATGAGTGCCGCGTATAAATCAGCCATTGTTGTTTGCCTTTTTGGTGGTCCCTTGATTGTTTGACATCGGTTTTGCGCCCTTGATCCTGTCAATTAAATCTGGACGTCTTTCGAGGGTGCGTTTGATTGACTCGTTTTTTCTCCATTTTTTAATCTCGGCATGGTTGCCATTAATAAGCACCTGCGGCACGGGTACCCCCTCGAATATTTCGGGTCGTGTGTAATGGGGGTGTTCCAGCAGCCCCTGTTGGTAGGAATCGTTTTCCACAGAGTCAGCTTTGCCGACAATCCCGGGGATGTAACGGCAGACGGCATCTGTGATCACACACGCTGCAAGCTCGCCGCCCGAGATAACATAATCACCGATAGAAATTTCTTCGTCCACGACTTTATCAATCGCACGCTGATCAACCCCCTCATAGCGGCCGCACACAAACAGCAAAGAATCCTCGCACGAAAGTCTTTGCGCGACAGCAGGGATGAGAGGGCTGCCCGCTGGTGATGGCAGGACGACCCTTGATATTTGATGGTCCTTTTTCAACGCCAGCACAGCCGCACAGACAACATCGGCCATGATCACCATGCCGCTCCCGCCGCCATAAGGTTTATCATCGACGGCATGATGTTTGTTGTGGGACCAGTCCCTGAGTTGGTGATAATGAAACGTGACAAGTCCCTTTGCCCTTGCCTTGCCCAGAAGACTCTGTGAAAAGTAGGTGTCGAATGTGTCCGGGAAAAGCCCCAGGATATGAATGTGCATCTCAGGATTCCTTACTATACAGCCCGTCAGGCAGATTGATGGTTATTTCTTTTTTTTCAAGATCAATACTCACAAACCAGTCCCTGACATAAGGGATCATGATTTCGCTTTGCCGGTTTTTTTTAAGACCGCTTGTGACACTGACAATCATCTGCCTTAACGGGTTGTAGATCACTTCTTTGATGATGCCAACTGTCTCGCCTGCGGTTGTTTTAAGATAAAGTCCTATAAACTCGTCATCAAAAAACTCACCTTTTTCTCTTTTAAGCCTGGTCTTTGGCAACCACAGGGTGGCTTTTCTGTATAACACAATCGACTCGGGGGTGTTGAAGATATCAAAATGCACCAGAAAAAAACGCGGGGACGCGCTCATGTGATTGATCTGAACCTCTCTTACCTCGCCATCTATCCTTTGCAGCACATAACTCTCACCTGATCTTAAATTTTTTTTCATTGAACTGTAACAATAAAACTTGCACACCCCCTTGACACCATGTTCGCGGTAAATCTCTCCGACTCTTATGTATTGACTGTCATTGATCATAGTCACAGCACCAATAAAAAACCCCTCTTGACGAGGGGCTTTATTATTATTGGAATTATAAAAACAACTTAAAATTTTCTATTCGATAATCTCCAAAACACAGTGTTTTCTTACCTTGGCAGCAGCAGCTCCCAGAATAGTGCGCATGGCCCGTGCCGTGCGTCCCTGCTTGCCGATGACTTTGCCAAGATCATCTTTTGCTACTTTAAGTTCGATGACGGTCGTCTGCTCGCCCTCGACCTCGATGACTTCGACCTCTTCAGGTTTGTCCACCAGTGCTCTGGCTATCATGTCAATAAGTGGTTTCATAGTATTATCCTCCAATTGCAGTTTGAATGTTTGAATCCCCCCTTTGCGTTGCTTTAGGGGACGAGTCTCTAAAAGTGCAATGCCACGCGGCTCGCCATGAAACCATAAGTTCATGGCCCGCCCTGTGTGATTCATACCGTTAAATAATGAATTTAAGAAACCCCCTGCTTGGCCATAAGGTTTTGAACCGTGGAAGACGCCTGCGCGCCTTTCTCTAACCAGTATTTAACTCGATCACCCTTGAGTTTGGTTTCTTTTGTCCCCGGATGATGTGTCCCTAAAACCTCCAAAAATCTCCCGTCCCGCGGATACCTTTTATCCGCCGCGACGATACGATAAAAGGGTTTCTTCTTTGAGCCTCGTCGTGTGATTCTGATAACAACAGCCATATTTGAATTCTCCTCGCCAGGTTATTAATACCCAATCCAATGTCAGGAATTTCAAAGTCGACAGAGCGCGGGTGCATTCCTTGTAAAATGAAGGGATGCAATCGCGTCAAAGTCAAGTTAGTAACTTGAAATTCTCAAACATCCATCCAGCTTAACCGGATTTGATGAATTTTATGAGGCGGTATCTATAGTTTTACTTTTATTATTTCTCAAGTTTTTTGTTCGGATGTGGGCACGCTGTTCGGGCCTAAAAGTTTTCAATCAATTTCAACAGGTTAGATAAAATTAAGGCTTGACTCCCGACCCTTAAGGGATAAAATGAGGCATGAACCGGTTTATTGTTTTTTTTGAATTTATAGACGAGTCTGTCTTTCAAACCATCAACAACCTCAAATATAACCTCGATATTGTCTTTAAGGGGAGATACAAACTTGAAGTGACCTTTAATAAGAGCGATGTTGTCAAGCAACACCATCTTCGCGGTGCCCCAGCCCTGATTAATGTTAAAACGGGCCAGGTCATTTACGGCAGTTTCGAAAACAAATCATTTTTGAAAGTGCTTTTTAAGCACGCGTCGTAGGGGTGGGCTTACCACACAGGGATTGCTTTCATCAAATCCTGACTGTTGTTGTATTTTTTAATATCCACAAACTCCATAAAGGCAACCTCAAGTTTTACCACGGAGAACTCCTCGTTTAAAAAGACCGACATCTGCTCGCAGAAATTTCTAAAATTCTTTGGCATGTCGTGGGTGTTCCCCTGCAGAATCACAAGCCAGCTCCCCAGTTTTAAATTGCCTACGATGTGAGGTTCGGGAAATTTTTGGGTGAGATAACGGACGGATTTTTCCTGAACAGCCTTTTTAAGGGTCAAGGCAGAGACCTGCTGATCAAAATCTTTTATGCCGATATGAATCATGCGCACTTCGCTTTGCATGCGTTTGGCATGTTTGATCTCCAAATCTATTTTTCGTTTAAGATAAGAAAGGTTGTAGGCATTGGAGGTCAGGTCCTTAAGCAGGATATCGTTAAGACGTGATGTCAGATCCAGATACTTTGCCCTTTCTTCTTTAAGGGTTTGGGCATTCATCTGCCTGTCAGTCACGTCTTCGATGTAATACACAAACCCGGCCATTTCCTGTTGTGTTGCAATTTTTTTTCTTAGGACCCTTACATAAAGGTCAGAGTCTGTTACACGGACGTATTCGAAATAACTCTCAGCCGTTTTTTCTTCGTTTTCGTTATAGATAACCTGTTCAAGTTCTTTTTCGAGCCTGATGTACTGGCGCATGAGATGCCGCTCGTGATCGAGGTTAAGCATGCCCTTCGCCGCTTCGTTCATATAAATAATACTGTCCCTGGCATCTGTTAAGACAAGTCCCTGCATAGAATTTTCCAAAAGAAAAAAGGTATTCTGGATTGACTTGATGCCTGGTTTATAAATCACCTGAAGTTCATGATTTACCTTTGCTTCGTGAAAGGATAAGGCCTCAATCATGTTGCGCGCGAGGTGATCTTTTTTGATGTGGTAAAAGGTTTCGATCTCGGGGAGGTTAAAAGCTTCGTGAGAGACAAAAAAAACCCCCGGATCAAGCTTATGGGCTGCATGAATAACGCCGAGCGCCTGTTTGTCATCCTTAATATCCAGATAGACAAAATCGTACTCCGAGCTGTAAAATTTTTCGCGAAGCTCTTCTGTTGATGAGACAAGATCAAACCTGACGAGGGGCTTTAACTCGCCGAAAACCGGATCAATCGCGTTTTTTGAATAGTACAGACCTGATTTCATATTTGTTCCCACCCAAATACGAATTACGAACTACCAACTACCAACTACCAATCACCAATCACCATCATCCCCCACCCAAATACGAATTACGAACTACCAATAACCATAAGCCCCCAGCCAAACTACAGCCCACTTGGGGCGGGGGGCTGATTAGGGCTGATAAATTGCGACCAGTTGTTCCCTTTTACTCCCAAACCCCTTGATTTTTTTTGCGGTAAATCCTGTCCTTTCGAGGTTGTTTCTCACCGCTTTTGCGACAGAGTAGGTTAATAACAGACAGCCTGTTTCACAGCATGGGGCGAGCAGGTCAAAATAGTTTTCATCCCAGCAGTCTGGATTTTTTTTCGGGGAAAAGGGGTCTTGCAGGATCACATTGAATCTTTGTTTTTGCCTCGCGAGTTCTTTTAACCCCTCTTTTGCCTCGCCGATGATGAGTCTTGCCGAGAGAGAATCTGTTGTGATCTGTTTTTGGACTTTTAAGTCGTCGAGTAAGGTGAAGGCCCTGTTGAGAACTGGAAAACACCCCAGTGATTCCTGTGTGCACTTTAAATGCAGGACCTCTGGATCGTTATCGAGTGATGTGATGTCGAGTCTAAGCGGGTACTCCGCGTTTTTTTCTGGATGTTCTGGTGCTGGTTCACCAGCGTGTCTTGCCTCGTGCAGAAAGGCATTAACATAACAGAGCCAGTTAAGACCCAGTCCAAAACCAATATCGAGTACCCTCCAGTGGTGTGTTTGATGGGCTAAAAATGGTCTTAAAAAGACCTCCTGACTCTCTGCCCATGCCCCCGAACGCGAGTGATAGGTCTCCTGATATTTTTCGCTGAATAATGTACAACTGCCATCTGCTGTTTGTATCCACTGCAACATGGTCCATTAGTAGAATGAATTGGTAAAATCTGCAACCATTCTGCGTTTAATGTGTAGGAATTTCAAAGTCGACAGAGCGCGGGTGCATTCCTTGCGAAATGAAGGAATTCAACCGCGTCAAAGTCAAGTTAGCAACTTGAAAACAATTGACTCTGTCATACGAGTTGTATGAGATGATTGTGGGAAGGCCATTCATGAAGATCAAAACCCAATACACATGCAATGCGTGCGGGTATCAAAGCGTCAAGTGGCTGGGCAAGTGCCCCGAGTGCCATGCATGGAACACCTTTACAGAAGAATCCTACTCCGCTGCGAGTCAAAAAAGGGAGACGGCGGCGTATTATTCTCTCTCCAGTGATAAGCCGTTGGCGCTCGATGAAATTTCCACAGACTCCATCACGCGCTATCAAACCGCTTTCTCAGAATTAGACAGGGTCCTTGGTGGCGGGGTGGTTCCCGGCTCTCTGGTCCTTCTGGGTGGTGACCCCGGCATTGGTAAATCTACACTGGTCCTTGAAATCTTAAACAATCTCAATCGACAGAATATCGCCACGCTCTATGTTACAGGTGAAGAATCAAAGGAACAAATTAAAATCAGGGCCGAGCGTCTGGGGATCTCGGGTAACATACTTGTTGTTGCCGAAAACTCACTCGAAAAAATACTGGACTATGCAAAGACCATCAAGCCACAGGTGTTGGTCATCGATTCTATTCAAACCGTATATCAGACCCATCTCGAATCAGCCCCGGGATCGGTATCGCAGGTCCGCGAGTGTACGGGGCAGATACTTTATTTTTCAAAGACCACCGCCACGGCCACCTTTCTTATCGGGCACGTCACCAAAGAGGGGAGTATTGCAGGACCGCGGGTCCTTGAGCACATGGTCGACACGGTCCTGTATTTTGAGGGTGAGGCAAGTGGTCAGTTCAGGATATTACGCACCATAAAAAATCGTTTTGGTTCCACCAACGAGATCGGTGTGTTTGAAATGGCCTCAAAGGGCCTGGTTGAAGTTTCAAATCCCAGCGAATATTTTCTAAGTGGCAAGTACGAGAACAAAACGGGGTCATGCATCACGGCATCGCTCGAAGGGACCCGTCCTATCCTGACAGAGATTCAATCCCTTGTGAGTTCCTCACAACTTGCCAATCCAAGGCGCACGGCCCTTGGGTTGGATCATAACCGCATCTCGCTGATTGTGGCAGTGCTCGAAAAAATCGTGGGCATCAACCTGTATAATCAAGATATATATGTTAATGTCGTTGGCGGGTTAAAACTCTCAGAGCCATCGTCTGACATCGCGATACTCATCTCACTCATCAGCAGTTTTCAAAACAAACCGCTCAGTGGCAGCGCTGTCGCTGTTGGTGAAATGGGACTCAATGGCGAGATCAGGGCTGTGAGTTTTGTCGATTTAAGGATCAGGGAGGCAGAAAAGCTGGGTTATAAAACAATTATTGTGCCCCATAAAAACAAGATTTCAGAAAAATGCGAGAGCATCAACGTACTCAGATTTAACAACATCGTGGAACTCACGGATGGTCTTTTTTAACATACATTCGGCTGTTAAAGCACACCATGTCGCAGGAGCGACTGGGTTTCTGCCCCTCTTCTAACGAGGCTGTCGATTTATGCAATAAATCAGACAGCCTCCCTCCATTTTCTATTTTCTAATGCCATTTTCATTAGAGATTTTTGAAAATGGAAAATTGAAAATAGAGGGAGGCTGTCTAAATCGACAGCCTCTAACCACGCGGGAGTCTTTCTTTTTTGTTGTGTAAAAAAAAATAATCCTTGATTCCGCGACTCAAAACCACAAAAATCAGAGCAAACACAGGACTGGTGCTCGTTTAAGGCAATTGCTCGACCTGCTGTTTGTTCACCAGTTTTAAAATGGTGATTTTGATGTACATGTGATG